>NZ_JBWJIG010000003.1:0-437115 GCF_056490705.1 Pedobacter humicola
ACTAAAGGCAAGGAAAAATTTCTTTTTCATCACAATACGAAAGATGCATAAAAACCGATTTCTCATATCAATATCGTTAATTTACGATTATTTAACATAACCAAAGTGTTTAAAATCAAACAATTTGCACACTTTTATGTATACCTTAGGATAGTAAACGCCAGCAGTTAAAATGCGGCCCAAAAAAAGAGTCTTCCCATATTAATTAAATAAGCGAAACAGGAATCAAAAAATAAATGGCTACAGAAAAAGAGTTAAATGCCGACCCGAATGAACTGAAACCTGTTGGACGGCTTGCGGCCTGGTTTATTTCCCTTTACGAGGTTTTTAGGTTCATCGGGAGATTTTTCAGGGAGGCCTTTCTCCCACCCTATGAGCTTAAAGAACTGGTGCGGCAATGTTACGAAATCGGTTATCGCTCTGCTTTACTGATTTCTACAACCGGCTTTATTACCGGGCTGGTATTTACCAAACAGTCGCGGCCATCGCTTTCCGAATTCGGTGCAACTTCATGGCTTCCATCATTGGTGGGGATCGCCCTGCTCAGAACACTTGCCCCCCTGCTTACCGGACTTATTGCCGCGGGGAAAGTGGGTTCGAGCATAGGTGCCGAACTGGGTTCGATGAAGGTAAGCGAACAGATTGATGCGATGGAGGTTTCGGCAACCAACCCCTTTAAATTTCTGGTGAGTACCCGTGTTTTGGCGGCTACGATCACCATGCCCATTCTTACCTTCTACACCGCTATGGTGGGGATGTTGGGTGCACTGCTCAATGTGTCGGTAAATGAAGGTACGAGCGCGACTACGTTTTTCCAAAGTTCACTAGAAAGCATCACGTATTTAGATATTATTGCTTCTACAGTTAAAGCGATACTGTTTGGTTTCACCATTGCCATAGTTGGTTGTTACCAAGGCTACCATTCTTCTAAGGGTACAGAAGGTGTGGGTAAAGCGGCCAATTCTTCTGTGGTTATCGCCATGTTCCTCATTTTTGTGGAGGAAGTAGTATGTGTACAGATATTTAGTTTGTTTAATACTTAAAGCCCGCCAGTGATGAAAGAAAAACCATTTACAGATCAACAAGCGGAAAAAGTGATTGAAATCAAAGGGCTGAACAAATCCTTTGGAAACTATAGCGTACTTGAAAATGCATCGCTTGATTTATATAAAGGCGAAAACCTGGTGGTTTTGGGTAAATCCGGAACAGGTAAGTCCGTATTGATCAAAATTATCATCGGCCTCCTTAAACCCGATTCGGGACTGGTAAGCGTGCTGAACCAGGTGGTGGATGAAATTTCCTATGCCGAACTTCTTGCACTCCGCTTAAGGGTTGGTTTTTCGTTCCAGAACAGTGCGCTATACGATAGTATGACCGTTAGAGAAAACCTCGAGTTTCCTCTGGTGCGTAACCGGAAGGATCTGAGCAAACAGGAAGTAAAAGATTCGGTTGAAGAAATGCTGGATGCTGTGGGCCTGTCGCAAACCATTAACCAAATGCCCTCCGAACTTTCGGGCGGACAACGAAAACGCATCGGTATCGCAAGAACCTTAATTTTAAGACCGGAGATTATGCTGTATGATGAGCCTACCGCCGGATTGGATCCCATTACCTCCCGCGAAATCAACAAACTCATCAATGATGTGCAGGAACGTTACCACACGAGTGCCATTGTTATTACCCACGATTTAACCTGCGCCAAGGAAGTAGGCAACAGGGTAGCCATGCTTATTGAACGGAGTTTTGAGAGACAAGGCTCTTTCGACCAGGTGTTCAATTCGGGCGATCAACAGGCACAACCCTTTTTCGATTACAACTTTATACAATAACCATGAACGAAAACAGAAAAAAAATAACAGTAGGTATTTTCATCGCCATAGGTATCCTGATTTTTGTATTGGGGATATTTACCCTGGGCAGCCAGAAGAAAACTTTTGTAAAGAGTTTTACCCTTAGCGTGGTATTTAACGACATTCAAGGACTGAAAAAAGGAAATAATGTATGGTTTTCGGGGGTAAAGATCGGTACGATCAAGAAAATAGAATTTTTTGGCACTTCCCAGGTAAAGGTATACCTGAGTATAGAGGAAGATGTGCACAAATATATCCATAAAGATGCAGGCGCGAGCATTGGTGCAGACGGACTGATCGGAAACAAAATTGTGGTACTAACGGGTGGCAATCCGAAATTCCCTTTTGTAGAAGATGGCGATCAGCTGAAAGTGAATACTTCGCTTTCTACGGATGACATCATGAAAACCTTGCAGGTAAACAATAAAAACCTGGTAGATGTGACCGGCGACTTTAAGATACTGGCCAGAAATCTGATTGATGGAAAAGGTGCCGCCGGTGCCCTGTTATCTGATCAGGAGCTGGCTACGAATTTTAAATCGATGGTGGCAAACCTGAACCGTACCTCCATTGCCACAGCGCAAAGTGCCGAGCTCCTTGGCCGCTTTGGAAAAACGCTGAATACAAAAGACGGCCTCATGGATAAAATGCTAACCGATACAGCAATATTTAAAAAGCTGGAACGCTCTGCTGCCACTTTACAAAAATCTGTAGAGTCGGCTTCAAGTTTAGCGGCCAACCTGGATGCCGCATCGGCAAAACTAAAAACTTCAGACAATGCCGCCGGATTGTTGTTAAACGATCAGAAAACAGCCGAACAGGTAAAGGCAATTATGTTGAATCTGGAAAAAAGCAGTAAAAAACTGGATGAAGACCTGGAAGCCGTACAGAGCAATTTTCTGCTCCGTGGTTTTTTCAAGAAAAGGGCTAAAGATTCGTTAAAAAGACAGCAGCAATAATTACTAATTGCGGTCTGCCGTCTGTCATCATTTGTAGGATTGTTTCGCAGTAGAAGACTACCCTGATTAGTGGAATTAAGGGTTGAAGAAAATGTTGCTTTTTTCTTTATCAGACTCGATTTAGGTAAAGCTTTCATTACCCATTCTCCTCTTAGTTGATAGCCGATTACGCTACCTGTTTACCGGTGATCCCCGTTAATTCCTTGTTTAATTGTGGCTATAATTTAAATTAATATCGCAACCATTACTTCAAGTTTAACAGGGGCTTGGCACGCCTTTTATCAGGATTGAATTGTCAAAATATCGAAAGCAAGCCCGTTCCAACCTCTTCCAATTGCATTTCAACTCATGGAAAAATACAATAAATTATACTGTTTATTTACTAAGGTTTAATGGCTCTCATTGCAAAAACCCAGGCAAAAAAAACAACAACTTAACAAACAGACAATAAGCGCCTAACCTTAAGGAAACACTGAATGCTTAATTTAGAAATACGTTTGTTTGCCAGAACCACAGATGGGTAACAACGAAGTTTTAAATAAAACAGCAACCTATGAAACAGCAGGCCAGAACGATCCCGGGAAGACTTGTGGATTTTGATTATAACAGGTACAGGCTACCTGCATTTGTGATGCAATTTAAACCTTCCATCTACCAGGATGGCGATTGCTACTATGCCGTACTGTCATTCGAAGAGGAACACGATGTTTCAGGCCTCGGAACTTCACCCGAGGATGCGCTTATTGACTGGAATGATAAAGTATGTGAAATGCTTTCCCTATCCGATCCATTAAAGGAATCGCTAAAAGCCAAAAATAAATAAGCTGGCCTAAAAGCAAACCGTATCTGTCTTCACCTAAACCTATCCCAATGAACCACCATATCGCTACCGGACTGGTATTTTATCAGGACCACTATCATGAGCCGAATTTTCTCGGTAACTGTTATTTTGAGATCAAAAGGCCTGCCGATTGCTCCATTACCCAGCTCCACCACTTTTATATGTTATTAAGAAAAGGAAACAAGGTTTCGCCTGTTGACCTGCCACTCAAGATTTTCAGTGCCGCATTTCTCGCGTTCTGTTACAATGGCAAAAGACTGGTGGGCATTTCAGCCATCAAAAGGCCCAGCCTGGCCTATCTGGAAGATGTACATCAAAAAGCCGGAATTGACGTTGGCATCGATCAACCTTTTATGGAAATCGGTTATTCTTTCACCCGCGAATCTGTCCGCAGAAGGGGGATCAGCAGTACCTTGAAACGGATGTTACTTAAAAAAATCAGCGATCACCAGGGCATCCTGTTTTCCACTACGGCCACCCCCAGCAGTCAGCGTTTTCTGATGTCTAATGGTTTTAGGCCAAAAGGAAATCCTTATCAGGGCAAATTTGATCAAAATATTATCTATTTTGAGCGGGATATGCCATAAATAATCAGCCCAAATGGGCTCAACAGCAGGAAGGATATCGGGCCCGGCACAATATGACTTGAAACAAATAAGCCACAACATCCGTTGCAGCTTATTTTGCCTAACCAAAACCTAATAGATATAACCAATCTATGTTACAAACCTAAAAACTAAACATGAATAAAAAATGAAGTTCAGATCCAGACCAGATCTGTGTGAATATACTGATGGCAAGGATTTAATAGCGTTGTAGAGGAAGGAATCGAACCTTCGGCATGCTACCGGCCAGCGCTCTACATGATCATTTCTTTTTGACCGCCGCAAAAGTAATCAGTCAGCTTGCATTTAAAAGTGTAAAGCAAAAGCTTAACAGTTTAATAACATAACACTACGCCTTCGCCTTTTCTAACGTGTTTAACTTAAACAAACGGTAAATGGCATACATTCCAGGTATCATCGGCAATATAGCCGTCCACATGCCGGGAAAATAATACCTTCCGGTTGTCCCAAGGTAATAGTTACGCATATTAACAATCATTTTTCCATGGATAGAAGCAGTAAGTGGTTCCAAGGTTCTGGCATCCAGTTGTGGCTTGATTAGCGGAAAGATAAAATGTGTAAACTCAGCTACACCTGGGCCTATAAAAATAAACCAGGCAACAAAACCAGCAATAGGGACTTTATAATACAGGCCGAGGGCTGTAAGGGTGTAAATTGTGGGGCCAACCAATGCAAAAACCATCAAAAAACTTTTTTCACTCCAAGGAATGCCAAAGAGCCTGCTCATGGCAGGAGCAAAACCCGTAAGGTATTCTTCTATAATGTGGATCTGCAGACCAGCAACAGTTAACAGAAAAAGCGGCAAAATAATTTTTGGGTCTACCGGGTTTTTAAGATAAGTAATATACCAGCATACCAGGCCAATTAAAGCAGACCCGCCTACAATAATAACAGGCGGCAATCCGATAGCTAAATAACCCGTTATCGGTGCAACCAAGGTAAACACCATTGCAATAACCAGGCTCAGCTTTTGCGGGATAGAGAATTTTGTTTTCATAACCTTTACATTAGTATATCAAACTTAGCCTATCTATGTCAACGAAAATTTATCAAATGATAAAAACTATATTCCGGCCCTGATCCTGCTTAAAGAAACCTGAGTGATGCCGAGATAACTCGCCAGATCGCCGAGACTGATCCGCTGTACGAGATCCGGGTTCTCCTTTAAAAAATTCTCGTAACGCGCCGTGGCTTGCTCTTCTAATATTTCACCAATCCTCGACATCATGTTAACCGAAGCCATAGAAACCAGTTTTCTAAAAAAAGTTTCCATCGCATGAAAACGCGCACAAAGTTTATCCATTTCTGTTCGCGATATACGCGTAACCACTGTATTTTCTAAAGCCTCTACCTTATAAGCTGAGGGCTTCTGAGTAAGGTAACTATCGAGAACAGTAAACATCGTGCCTTCAGCAAAGAAACGCATGATAAAAGTCCTTTCCTTACTTTCAAAACAAGTTTTTACTAGTCCGCTGTTAATAAAGTATACATATCTACATAAATTTCCCTGCGCTAATACGGTTTCTCCTTTTTTAAATTGGACGGTTTCTAATTGTTTAGACAATATGGTGGCGGCATCATTTTCTAACGCACAAAGATTGTTCACAAAGCCAATAAAATCTTGACTGGATTCATATTGTTCTATCTTCATATTAACCTGTTTAACCTGCAACGCATCTTTTTGCGTTTGGGATTAACCTATGAGATAAACTACAGATAATTTGGCCTGAATGTTTTAATTAATAAATTAAGCTCTTCACTACCAATAAGGTTAGGGTCGTCAAATTGTCTTTTTAAAACATTAACAGACACTTTAACCGTTCCGTTAGTGGTGCGGATGATACAGATTTCCTGATCGGCAGTAGAGGATACATAATGACCGATTTCGGATTCAATTTCAGATAAACGGATGAGCAGTTCGTAATAGATGTAGAGCGGAAAATTCACATCGCAAAGTTAACACAATAAAAAGCAAAGATTCGATTATTAAGCCACCGTTAAGCTTATCTGAACAACAGGTTTGTTACGCCTGATGAAGAATAGTGCTCTATGTTACCTCATGTCGTTCTTCCTTAGGGGTATAAAACCTGCTGATCAGACTTGGTAAGGCAATCAATAAAAGTGGTAATGCCACTATAAAACCACCAATAACCGCAATGGCCAGTGGCTGGTGCAGCTGTGCTCCAGCGCCTATACCCAAAGCCAAAGGCAGTAAGGCAATGATTGCCCCTAAAGCCGTCATGAGTTTCGGCCTCAACCTGGTCGAGATGGCAAAAGTGATGGCATCTTCTACATTTTTTTCGATCAGCGATTCTTTAAACTGCAAAAAGGTAAATACAGCGTTCTCTCCGATGATACCCACAATCATGATTAAACCGGTATAACTGCCCACATTTAAAGGTGTACCGATAAGTAACAGGGCAAGATAACTTCCTGAAATGCCCAATACTGAAATCAAAAGAATTAAAAAGGCAATTTTAAAGTCCCTGAAAAGGAAAAGAATGACACTGAATACCAATAAACTGGAAGCAATTAAAATGGTTAACAGCTCAGAAAAAGACTGCTGCTGTTCTTTATACGCCCCACCATATTCGATATGGTAGCCTGATGGCAGGTTTACTTTTGAACCTACCACCGACTGGATATCTTTCATCACACTTCCAAGATCCCGGTTATCGAGCCTTGCCGTGATGGCACCTATGGTTTGCAGGTTTTCGCGTTCCACTTCCGCGTTGCCCGATTGAAGATCAACTTTGGCCAGGCTCTGAATGGGCACTGCTGCTCCGTTAGGGAGAAAGATTTTAAGTGCTGAAATATCTGATACGCCAAAAGTCCGGCTTCCCGGATACACCATCCGGATGGGCGAAAGTTGTTGTTTATCACACAGATCGCCAATAACGTTGCCCTGCATGGCGGTTTGCACTTGTGCCTGAAAAGAAAGCGGGGTAATGCCGTATTGGGCGAGCATCGAGAAGTTAGGCTGAATATTAACCGTTGGACCCGAGAGGATAATCCCATCGAATACATCGGCGGTTCCATTTACTTTTGAAACCAGACCGGCAACCTGTTTCGACAATTGTTGTAGTTTCTGCTGGTCGTTACCAAAAATCTTCACTTCAATGGGCTGTGTTGAGCTCATTAAATCGCCCAGCATATCGCCGATCACCTGGCCAAAATCGACAACCAGTGCGGGCTGCGTGTGTTCAATATGTGCCCTGATCTCCGAAATTACCTCATCAGTACTGTTTTTACGGTTTGGCTTCAGCTGGATCAGATAATCTCCGGTATTGGGTTCGGTGATAAAAAAGCCCATCTGTGTGCCCGTTCTCCTCGAATAGGCCTGTACATCAGGAATTTTAACGATTTCTTTTTCTACTTCTTTCAGCATCCTGTCGGTTTCCTCCAGCGAGGTGCCCGGAGGGGATGCATAATCGAGTACAATACTGCCTTCATCCATTTCGGGTAAAAATCCGGTTTGAAGTCTTGGAAATACCAAAACAATTGATGCGATCAGTACGAGGATAAACATATAGGAAATATATGGCCGTTTGATAAAAAAACGTACCCAGTTCTGTGCTTTAACCTCATGTACAGCAACGTCTCTCCCAGAGGCATTGCTATGCGCGTTTTTGGTTAGCAACAGGTAGATTACGGGCAGTCCGATCCAGGTGACAAAAAATGAACATACCAGCGTAATGATCATGGTATTGGTCATCACCTGAAAATAGGATCCGGCCACCCCTGTCATGAGCACAAAGGGAACAAAAATAACGATGGTACTAATGGATGAGCCGAGCATGGCTGGAAAAAGGTAAGTGATGGCCTTGCTGATTAGGGGGGCTGTCGGTGCGTTAGGATGCTCTTCGTGTGTACGGTGAATCTGCTCTACCACCACAATCGCATCATCTATGATGAGTCCGATGGCTGCTGCAATGGCACCAAGCGTCATGATATTCAAGGAGTAACCAATAAAGTAAAGCACAATCACGGTAAGACAAAGGGTTACCGGAATGGTAATGAGTATGGTGGCGCTGGCCTTTAAAGAGCGTAAAAAAATAATGGCTACAATAATGGCCAGGGCCAGTCCGATCCATAAACTGTCGCGCACACTTTTAACCGATTCGTTCACAAAATCAGCCTGTACATAATAGGGTTTAATGCTTACCCCTGCCGGAAGAATATTTTTAAGCTGCTCAACCTTAGCGGCCATTTCGGCAGAAAGGTCAACCAGGTTTGCATTGGGCTGTTTAATTACCGCGATCAGTATCCCGTCTTTTCCATTGGCATTGATGCGGGTATATTCTACGCTCTGCTGGATATTTACTTTTGCCACGTCTACTATCCGTACCGAACGGTTCCCCTTTCGGGCAAGTACCAGTTCTTCCAGGTCGTTCCTGGTTTTTACCGTGGCATCTGTTACCGAGAGGTAAAGGAAATTATTATCGGACAGATAACCGTTGGATTTGATAAAATTGGTTTGCGAAAGGGCTGCAGAAATCTGGTCTGGAGAAATGCCCAGCGACTGCATTTTCTGCACATCAAGCTCCAGCCAATATTCTTTTGTTTTGCCACCTATCACACGGATTTCGGAAACGCCGTCAACCTGTGATAGAAAAGGTTTTACCGTGTAAGTTGCTATTTTTTTGAGTTCGGCTGGCGAATAATTGTGACTTTCCAAGCTATATCCACTCACAGGGAGTATAGAAGGGTTCATTTTTTCGACCGAGATATTTACCCCTACAGGAAGCGCCGCTGAAATCTTCGCAATCTGCGATTCGATGCGTTGCTGGCTCAGATCGATATCAGCACCAGGGTTCATAAAAGCAGAAAGTTCACAACTCCCCCGGCTCGTGGTGCTCCGTACCAGCTGCAGATCAGGCACCTGTTTTACCGCGTTTTCCAGCGGACGGGTAACGGTAACCACCATTTTATCAACCGGCTGAAGTTCTGCATCGGCAATGATTTTGATCTTTGGAAAGGTAATCTCCGGAAAAAGGCCAGTTTTAAGCTGCTGAAAAGAGTAAATGCCGCCAATGAGGATGATAACCAGTACCGCCAGAATGGGATTTTTGTGGGAAATAAAGAATCTGTTCATGGCTATTTCTGTATGTTAACCCTGGCGGTATCGGCAATGCCATAATTTCCGGTTTTGATGATGCGGTCGGTTTTTGTAAATCTGGGCTCCAATACCTCAATTAACGAGTTGCTTTCGATCCCCTTTTTCACATTTACTTTTACCGCCGTCGAATCATTGATCATTTTCATTACCCAAAATTCATCTTCAGTCTCATTTGATAATACCGCCGATTTAGGCAATACCTGTGCCTTTGCATGGCTCAGTTTGCTTAATCTTACTTTGGCAATAAGCCCCTGTGGAATATCTTTGCTGGTGGGTATCTTGATGATATAACGTTGGGTTTGGGCAAGCGAATCAACCGAGGGCATGATTCCTGAAACTGATCCTGCCAGTTTAGTTCCATCGGGTAAAAGCACATCAATGGTTTTATTCTGGCTAATAATTTTGTTGAGTTCGTAAGGCAGATCAAGTAAAAACACCAAACTGTTGCGGTTACTGATGGTGGCCAGGGCTTCTCCATCCTGCACATAATCGCCATTCTGGTGGTTCACCTGAACAATGGTGCCGGCCTGACCCGAACGGATATTGGAAACGCCCGAAAACTTAAAACCGGGGTCGAGTTTGTTTACCGTATTGCCAATAGAACGGGCTTCTTTGGTAATCAGCGTAAAAAGCAAGGTTCCAGTGCCTACTTGTTGGCCTGTTTTAGCACCCGTTCGCTCCACATAACCATTGATATTGGCCTTTACAAAACTTTTTTCGAGATAAGCCGATACAGCAGAAAGTTCTACATATTCGGAAAGCGAACTGTCTTTAGGGCTGGTTACCTGTACAGGCGTAACCGGAGCCGGCGCATCGGTTTCTGCTACCGGATCTGCGCTGTAGCATGCTGAGAGGCAGGATATTAGTGCGATAACACCGAAGGTTAATTTGAAATATTTTTGCATGATTATCTGTTCCAGTAATTAAATTGGTTGATCAGTTTCAGTCGGTTGATATTGGTCTGCCGCAATAAATTTTGGGCAGAAAGGTAATTGTTGATGGCGATGATAAAATCAGACACCTTTAAATCGCCGGTATGGAGCAATTTACTATCCACATCGATCAATCCTTTGCTAAAACGGATCTGCACGTTAATCTGACCAAAAAGGGCATCGGTCTGCGCAAGCTGTTGTCGAATCAGGTTAATCTGCTGCATCTGCTGTCGGGTGAAAAAATCACGGTAACTCACAACGGTATTTGTCGAAAGCGCCAGTTTATCGTACTGCATCTTCCGTTGATGGCCATCGTATATCGGAATCGAAAAGGTAAAACCTACACTGGCACCAAAATTTTTATAGGGCTGGAACACCAGCGAGGAGCTGTAACCCCCATTGGCATAAACACCCAGTTTTGGTTGATAGTTCAGATCGATTCCGTTCTTGAGGTTGATATTTTTCAGGCTGTCCAATTCGAAACGTTTGATAAAGAAACTTTTGTCGCCTGCAAAGGCCTGGCTTTCCAGTTTGGGCTCTGCAAGGCTGGCCTGAATGGTATCGGCTATGCCCGCCAGATAATTAAGCGTTGCATAATCATTTTTAAACTGTATTTCAGCCTGTTTTAAGCTAAGTTGCTGTTGCTGAAGCGTAACCAGAAAGGCGAGGTATTCTGATTGTTTATAGATATTGCTGCGTGTAAGCGTTTTTAATAGTTTCTCTTCACGATCCAAAAGCGTGACTACTTCACGGTTAAAATCAACCTGTTGCTGACTGGCAAAAGCGGTAATGTATTGGTCAATAATCGACCGGTTCAGGTTGAATAATGAAAGCTGGCTGGCATACTTAACCGAGTCGCTCTGAATTTTGATGCCTTCGAGCTGGTTATTGATCCTTTTTTTATTTAACAGATCATAATTTACATTCAGCAGGGCTTCCAGCGCCTGTCCGTTGGTAATTACTTCATCATAACCATAACCCCGTATAATTGGCGCATATAAACCATTACCCGTGCCTGTTATTTGCGGTTTTGTACTTGCACGGGCAATCAGACTATCAATCCCGGCCGTTTTACGCTGGTTTTCAAAATCCTTAAGCACCGGACTAAAAGACTTCGCCTGCGCGAGATAGTAATCCAGGTTTTTTACCGGCCCTTGTGCCTTAACCAGAGTTACTGAAACAATCAGTAAAACGGTCGCGAGCTGTTTATAGATGAGGTTCATTTTATTGTTTTAATCTTTTCAGATTTGAATTTCAATAGTTGTACAACTAAATTAAGACCTAATTATGAAGGAATTCTGTAGTTAGGTTTTTGGGAAGTTGTATTTGAAGAAATAAGTGGATTTTTTGCTTAGGTTGAAACCCTTAATAGCTCAATCCTTATACTAGACACAGTGTGTTGGATGACTTGTGCTTTTCGAAATACAGCTAAAATAAGTTTTACTTAGTAGAATCTTATTTTAAGTACAGGTTAGGCCATGGCAAAGGCAATAAGCGCTCAAACTTGCGCTTAGTGAGAGCTGTATTTGAGAAATAAGTGCATTAACATAAAACGCGGATATCATAATATAAAAAGTACAGGCAATATTATAAAACCAGAACGCATTAAAATAAAACAGGAATGCATTAAAATAAAACACGAATGCATAAAAATAAAACCAGAAGGCATTAAAATAGAATCAGAACGCGATAATATAAAACCAGAACGCATTAAAATAAAACAAGAATGCATCAAAATAAAACACGAATGCATAAAAATAAAACCAGAAGGCATTAAAATAAAACCAGAAGGCATTAAAATAGAATCGGAACGCGATAATATACCACCCGCTGTCCTTTTTTATCGTTTTAAAGCAATTAGAACCTTCCCGAAAGCATCAATCCGGTGCTGCCGGGCTGGTGGAAAGGCATCAATGTAAAATTGCCTTCTTTCTTTGCGGTGAACAGGCTTTTCATGTAGGGGTAAATCAGGTAGGCGATCTTTGTAGAGGCAATCCCAAAACCGGCACCGGCCACTACATCACTAAACCAATGTTTGTTGTTATACATCCTGAGTGTTCCGGTGGCTGTGGCTACAAAATATCCCGCATAGCCGATCCATGGATTTACATCTTTATATTCCTGGTGCAGAAATTCTGCCGCCATAAAAGCCGAGGCCGTATGCCCGGATGGAAAAGAATTGGTACCTGATGCATCAGGCCGCATCCTGCCTACCCCCTGTTTTACAAAATGGGTAGAAACGCCCATAATGGCTGCAGAGGTTACATATAACATGGAGGCATCAAACAGATTGTGTTTACCCTTAATACCCGAAAGATTTAATGCATACACCGCAGCAGCGGGTGCCAGCTGTAAATAATCGTCGACATGGGCGGCGAATAACGGATGATCTTCCTGCAATTCGGCCTTGGTACTCACATCAAGCTGTTTCAGTGCCCCATGATCGTAAACCGCCGCAAAACCATAACCGATCAATACCGCAGGTGCAATAAAGGTAAGTGGCCTGAATTTCATTTTGGGCACCGGGTTTCCCGCGTACCATCTCCCTGCTGTATCAGCCCGAAGATTTGCCGTAGAATCGATTACCTGTGCCGAACAGATTGTTATCGAATTGATAAAAAGCAGGATAAAAAGGGATATTCGGCGCATGATCTAATTTTTAACGGTATTCCCGTTTGCATCAAACAATAGATCTTTACCTTTTACCTCAGCTTCATACCATATTGTGCCATCGGCTTTTGTAATTTTTGCGGCTTCGGCAATCTTCTTCCCTTTTAGCCTGGCAAGTACCGCTGCAGGCAGTTCTGAAGATTTAATCGAACTTTCTGTTTCGAGTAAAGCACCGCCTGGCGTATATACTTCAGAAGTCTCCTTTCCGTTAAGGGAAAAACCAGCCTCATAATTGGCCTGCTCCATTTCCCATGTTACCTTCACAGCCGGATGCGCTTTTTGAAACGCAGCTTTAACGGGAGCGGGTACTTTGGCTCCATTAATTTTCTGGGCTTGAGACGAGATCGCCAATCCGCCCATCAGCAATAAAATTCCTAATAACCTTTTCATAGTTTTATTTTTAATCAAAACTATCAGTCAATTATGTAGGAATTCTGTAGTTATCAGCCTTAGCCTAAATTAATTGAAAAAAAATGCAGGTTTTCAACAGGACTGTATTCGATATCAAACCCATAGAGGTTACAGATCTGTTTACTGATGGCCAATCCCAGTCCCATGCCTTCAGATGCTGTCGATTTTGAAAAGCGGTCGAACATCCTGTTTTGGATATGTACTGTTTTTCCGGTGTTGGAAATGGTCAGTTTTTCCGGGGTTAATGTTATCAGTATCCTCCCCCCGTTTATATTGTGCCTTACCGCATTACTGAAAAGATTGTTTAACAGGATATCGGCCAGATAACGGCTCATGGTAACTTTCCGCGCCGATAATTTCAGCTCTACATGTAAACCATCGCGTTCAAAAAGTTCCTGAAACTGACGGACTTTTGCTTCGATCATTTCTTTTAAATCTATTTCCTCGGTATCCGAAATCAGGTTATTTTCGATCTTGGCCAACAGTAAAAGCGACTGGTGCAAGCGCGATAGCCTGCCCGTGGCCTGATAGATATCTTCCAGTAAGGCGCCCTGCTGTTCGGTAAAAGACTCTGTTTGCAGGAGCGAATCCAGTTTAGAATTGATCACGGCCAATGGCGTCATCATTTCGTGCGAGGCGTTATCGGTAAAACTTTTCAGTTCTTTATAATCCTGTTTCACCTTCTCGGCCATCGCATTTACCGATTTATTGAGTTCGTTAAATTCATCAATCCGCGTGGGTTCTTCCCTGATGTTATCCATACGGGTTACCTCAAAGGCCTTCATCCGGTTTAGTACGGCATAAAAGGGTTTCCAAAGCCTGTTCAGTACAAAACGGTTGATCAGCAACAGCGAAAAGAGCAATAACATGGTGATGCCCAGGGTGATCAGCAGGATGATCCGCACCAGGTCTTCTGATTCGACACGCGATTTGGTGATGGTCACAATTACCGTTTTGCCATTCAGGTTAACCGTAGTAATGAGACTTCTTCCAGGCTCCTGTTCCTGCTCTTTGGGGTTAAAGTATGTGGTGTAGCTAAATTCGCGTACATCGGTAGTATCGCCCTTAGGCATACGGTAAGCAACCTGCTGATCGAGATAGGTTGCAGGCAATGGAAGTTTATTATAGGTATGGGTGTATTGCCTGATCTCATTTTCTTCAACAGCAAGGTCTTTATCAAGCTTGTTCGTTAAAATGAGGTGGATTACCAGGTAATAGATGATCCCGGTGATAATCAACACGATAATGGAGGTGATGATATTTACCCTATTGTAACGGCTGGAGAGTTTCATTGGCTGCTGAATTTATAGCCGATACCATAAACAGAGCGCAGATAGTCTTTTGCACCAGCCTCGCTAAGTTTCTTTTTTAAGTTTTTAACGTGGGTGTAAATGAAATCAAAATCATCCGACAGGTCCATTTCATCACCCCAGAGATGTTCGGCCATGGCATTTTTGGTAACCACTTTGTTTTTATTGGAAAGGAAATATACCAACAGGTCGAACTCTTTTTTGGTCAGTACAACAGGCTGCTCGTTTACGACGGTTTTCATCGCGGCCACATCCACCTTAATCTCGTTAAAAGTAATCAGGTTGTTGCCGTCGAAGTTCTTTCGTCTTACAATGGCACTTACCCTGGCCTTTAGCTCCGAAAGATGGAATGGTTTTACCAGGTAATCATCGGCGCCGAGATCCAGGCCAGCCAAACGGTCATCTAGCGAGTGCCGTGCCGAAATGATCAGCACCCCATCTTTCTTATTAGTATTTTTCAGCTGGGTTAATAGCTCCAGCCCTTCTCCATCCGGCAGGCCAAGGTCCAGCAAAATGCAATCGTAATGATACAGGGCTATTTTTTCGGATGCCGAAGCAAAGTTGGTGGCAAGTTCACAGATATTGCCCTCACCCGTAAAATAGGCAAGAATACTCTCATAGAGTGCCTGTTCATCTTCAACGACCAAAATTTTCATGGTGTAAATTATTAAATTATGCCCGGATTTAAAAGTAAAGCTTAGCCGATACGGTTGATCAGCTTTTGAATGTTCAGCAGTTTCTTTTCCTGTAATGTCTTTTTGCCATAAGCCGTAAAATATTCGTGCCGGGTGAGCATTTCCAGATTCAGCGCATCCCAGGCCATCTCGGTATAAACCAGTCCCAGGTTTTCTTCCCACTCGGCTTTCAATTTATTGGCATAGCGCTGGTAGTCGTTCAAAGAGAAATGATAGAAATCTGCATCGCAGATGACCATTTGGAGTTCGTTTTTAGGGAATTGCGGAAAACGAGTAGCCATAATGCATTCGCGAACCAACTCTACTCTATCGGGCTCAAAGCCGTTTCCTAAAAGAAATACCGCGGCAATATCCGCACTGGCTTCTTCATGTCCGATATACTTTTCAGTATAACCCAGATCGTGTAAATACGCAGCAAGGATCACCACCAAATGATCTTCCGCCGAAAGTCCCATGTTTCCGCCAATTAACTTTACGCCCTCCACTACAAGTAAGGTATGCTCCAGATTATGAAAATACATTTTTTGCGACAGCCTGTTCTTCAAACGCTCTTCCACAAATGATGCTACCTTAATTAATAACTGATCGACGATGCTATCCATTTAGATTAAATTAATCCAACGCAATGATATAAATGAATTCTGAAGAAAATCTGTAGTCAGGATAATTATACTTTACACAAACAAAAGTTCTCCCGCTTGTGATCAGTATGATCAGAAATTAGCCGATATAGATAAAACTGGCCAATATTTTTATCGCTTTATTTGTCCATAAATGGTTTCGGCTAAATCAAACGCAGATTTGGATAAATCCTGGCGGTTAACGCTGCTGATATTTGTATCAATAAAAGAAAATCAATTATGCGTGTATTTGTTACAGGAGCCACAGGCTTCGTTGGTACTGCCATTGTGCAGGAATTAATCAATAACGGTCATCAGGTATTGGGTTTGGCCCGTTCGGAGACCTCAGCCCAAAAGTTACTTACTGCCGGTGCGGAAGTTCACCGCGGCGACCTGGAGGATCTCGAAAGTTTGAGAAGCGGTGCAGCAGCTGCAGATGGCGTCATCCACGCGGGCTTTATCCACGATTTTACCCGCTTTGCAGAAGTTTGCAAGGTTGATGAAAAAGCCATTGAAACGATTGGCGAGGTACTGGCAGGCACTAACCGCCCTTTTATTGTTACCTCTGGTACAGCTTTGGTAAGTCCTGGAAAGCTGGCTACAGAAGATATTACCCCTCCTGTTAATCCTGCATGGCCAAGGGCTTCAGAACAAGCTGCTGATGCGGTAGCCGAACTGGGTGTACGCACAGCTGCGATCCGCTTATCTCCATCGGTACATGGCCAGGATGATTTACATGGATTTATTCCCATATTGGTCAACATCGCCAGAGAAAAAGGAGTTTCTGCTTATATCGGAGAAGGATTAAACCGCTGGAATGCGGTACACCGTCTGGATGCGGCCCGTTTATTCCGTTTAGCTTTGGAAAACACTATTCCCGGAACCCGCTTTCATGCTGCTGCAGAAGAAGCCATTACCGTTAAAGCAATTGCCGAGGCCATTGGTAAACAACTCAATCTACCAACCGTGTCAATAGATACTGAAACAGCTGCCGAACACTTTGGTTGGTTCGCGCACATGGCCGCAATTGATTGTCCGGCATCCAGCCAATGGACGCAGGATCAGTTAAACTGGCATCCTTCGCAGACCACATTGCTTACCGACATTGAAAACGGCATTTATACACAATCATAACCAGGATGAAAATTGTAGTAACAGGTTCTTTAGGGAACATCAGTAAGCCCTTAACCGAGATGTTAATTGCTCAGGGACATGCTGTAACCGTGGTCAGCAGTGATGCAAAAAAAATGGCGGCTATTGAAAAATTAGGGGCTACGGTCGCGATAGGCTCAATCGCCGACGTGGCCTTTTTAACCCAAACTTTTAATGGAGCAGATGCTGTTTATGCCATGATTCCCCTGAGTTTTACCGAACCCGATTTGGGCGATTATATGCACCGCATGGCACTTAATTATAAGCAGGCGCTCAATGAAGCCAATACCAAACGGATTGTACTGTTGAGTGGCTGGGCGGCAGACCAGGTTAAAGCCGAAAACCTGGAGTATTTGTTTGATGGGCTGCAAGGCGCCATGACAATTATGCGCCCGGCTGTTTTTTATACCAACTTCTACCAGTCGATGGATCTCATCAAAGGCAAAGGTTTCATTGGAAAATTCCTTACCCTGCGCTATTCGGGGCTTTGGGCACTGCTTACAGGCAAAACAGGCCTTTTGATGGGGAACTATGGTGGAGAAGACCGGATTGTTTTTGTATCGCCAAGGGATATTGCTGATGCTGTTGCAGAGGAACTGTTATTACAATCACCTGAGCAAAGAAGCATCCGTTATGTAGGCAGCGAAGAAATGACCTGCAATGAAGCCGCACAGATTATCGGTACTGCCGTGGGCAAACCCTGGTTAAAATGGGTATTGTTATCCGATAAGGAAATGTTGCAGGGCTTGAAGATGGCTAAATTACCCGAAAAGCTGGCAGAAACCCTGGTGGAAATGCAGGCAGCGATGCACAGTGGCAAAACACTGGAAAACTTCCATCAAAACAATCCCAAAATGGGTAGGGTTAAGCTGGCTGATTTTGCAAAGGAGTTTGCCGAAGCATATCATAAAAAATAACGAACTTTAGTAGAGTTATGAACAATCAACAGCTTTTTCGTTTCAGTAGTATCACCGAATATCACCGTGCAGCGGGCCTGCCTAAACCGGCACACCCGCTGATCAGTGTGGTACATATGAACGATCTGACCAGGCCGTTGGCCGAAGGTTCGTTCAGTTTGATCTATGATTTTTATTCGATTTCGATGAAAAGGGTGAAAAACGCAAAGTTTAAATACGGCCAGCAGGCCAGCGATTTCGATGAGGGCGTATTGTTCTTTATGTCTCCAGGCCAGGTGTTTGGGATGGAATTTGAAAAAGGTGTTGAAGTACACCGGCCTGAAGGATGGATGATCCTGATCCACCCTGATTTTTTATGGAATACTCCCCTGGCTAAAAGCATCAAACAATACGAATTCTTTAATTATTCCGTTCATGAAGCACTCTACTTATCGGATAAGGAAGAAACCATACTCAATGCGCTTGCCGCCAATATTGAGCATGAGTACCATGCCAATATCGACCGCTTTAGTCAGAACGTAATCATTGCCCAGTTGGAGCTAATGCTCACCTATTCGGAAAGGTATTACCAGCGCCAGTTTATTACCCGTAAAATCGCCAGCCATGAAATCCTGATCAAACTGGAAGATTTGCTCTCTAATTATTTCAGCAGTGGTTTGCTGGCCCAAAAAGGGCTGCCCACCGTGACTTATATTGCCGAAAACCTCCATATTTCGCCGGGCTATCTGAGTGGCCTGCTCAAATCGCTTACCGGACAAAATACGCAGCAGCATCTCCACAATAAACTGATCGAGCTGGCGAAAGAAAAGCTTTCCACTACCAGCCTATCCGTGAGCGAGATCGCCTACGAATTAGGCTTCGAACACCTTCAGTCATTCAGTAAACTGTTCAAAACCAAAACCAATCTTTCGCCTATAGAGTTCCGCCATTCATTTAATTGAAACCTTTTGTCAAAGGCCTAAGCTTATAACCTAATGTCATTAAGTTAAGCACATATTCACATAACTGCGCCCTACTGGTCAGATGGGAATAAACACGGTTTTCATACCCCTACTCAATCAGCTATGCCTATCCTTAGACGCATCTCTTTGATCTTGCCTCTTAGACTTTCGCTAGCTTGCTTTAATCAACTACAGGCCTTGCCGAAGACGCTGTCAATCCCAAGTGGCTGGAGAATCAAAAAAACAGATGTAGAAAAGAGCATTTAGTACTGCCAAACCTGAAACGCAGTGGTTTTGTGTTCATAAAGAAGATTTAAAGTCTTCATGAGTATTAGAACACAAAACGAAGTGCCGCTGTTTTTTTGATGAGGGTAGGCTGTGAGGAGCCACCTTGCTGGATTGACAAAGCATTTTTGCATACTTTTGATGCCTCAAAAGTTTGATGCCCTGCGGCATAGGAGCAGAAAATGGATATATTAGTTTTTCAGTACTAAGCTCCTTTAATAGAAGGAAAAATGCTGTCCCAAAGCTACGGGACAGCATAACGATATCCTTATGTAAAAGAGCAAAAAAGCGAATGCAAGTTAAAAAGATCATCCTAATTCGAGTCAGCTGGAAGCAGACCTTCCATCACCCGAAAAACTAGAAAGATAGTATCTAATCATCTCTGTTTAAACCTAACGACATTAGGTGTAATCTCAATTAAATCAGGAATGAATTTTTTCCAGCCTTTAATTTATAAGTTTTTCCTTTCCAGATAAACTCACCGTTTATGGCCTCTGGCAGGTTGATATCAACTTTCCATTTATTGTTTTCCAATTTATAAGCCACAGCTATTTTTCCATGCGGATGAGGCATTTCACCGCTAATGTCGGTCATACTGCCTAAATGTGGCGTGATTTTAACCCGGTTAAAACCTGGCGAATCGCTATCAATACCCAATACCATTCTGAAAAATTCGATATTCGGGCTGCTTCCCCAGGCATGGCACTCCGAACGAACGGTTGATAAACTCGAATCTTCTGCCCAGGTGGTCATCCCCATTTTGATATTTTCTCTCCAGATATCCAGCCAGTTCATAAAATCGTTACCCATCCCACCCTTTAGCAAAGCCTGGTGCAGGTAATATTTGAAATAAACTGTACACTGTGTTAAGGATTTATCGCTCAGCATAAGGTTGCATAATGATGCAATATCCCCTTCTTTTACAATACCGCTCAGGATGGCAAGCGAATTGGTATGCTGCGAAAATTCGTTTTTATCCCTGGTGTCGGCATACATTTTTTTAGCCGGATCCCAGTATTTACGTTGAATGGTTTCTGCCAGTTGCTTCGCTTTCTGGTTATATAGCGTCGCATAAACAGGCAAACCCATCTTGGCTTCCATTTTCGCCGCCCACTGATAAGCCAGAAGCAACTGCAGATCATAAATCGCTGCACTGCCGTCTGATCCTTTTGGCCCCCAGCCCATATTACCTGCCCAGTCTACGAAAGTCCAGTATGGCACATCTTTCAGCGAACCATCGGCCTGCTGATACTGACTAAAAAAATCGAGGATCGCCCGCTCACCTGTTAATTTGCTTTTGATGAAATCACTATCATCGCGGTACATCCAATAATCGTGGAGCATACCGATATACCATAAAGAGAAGGTAGAAATAATCTGGTTACTGTGTGTGGGGTACCGGCTAAAAGTAACGCCTTCTGCCAGGCGGGAATGGTCCATTAGGTTAATGGCATTACGCGCCAACCGGTCGTCACCACTGTAATAATAGGAAACCATTGCCTGGATACGTGTATCGCCTATGTATTGTAACTGCTCGTAGTAAGGGCAATCGGTATAGGTTTCCCATGCATTTAACCTCGCGGTACGCCAGCCAATATCGAGGATCTGTTTAATTTCCGGATTGCTGGTATTCAATACCGCCGTTTGTTTAAAAGGATAACCTGTAAAAGTACCGTACAGATCTTCGATCACCAATGGCTCAGCTTTGGTACGCATCACCAATTTGATGTAGCGGTATGTTCTGAAGTTAAGGGTGGTAAAAACCTGATCATCACTGCCATCGGTGAGTATGCTATCTTTCCGGCCGATAAATTCTTTTCCCGCTACATCATTCCGGTTGCTTTTACGGTAACCATCGCTCACTTTATCGTAAAGTGTTTCTGCATAACTTAAAGATAGGCCTGCGCCTTTTCCTTTTGACAGTGCAAGTGTAATGTAGGCATTGGTGAGGAAAGTTTGATCGAGCAATAAACTCACCGTAGTATTGGCCGGAATGGTTAATGGCGACTTTTGGGCAGGAAATAATTTTGGGATGCTCATGCCTGTAGCGCTTCTTACCGTTGAAATGCGCTGATTGGTCATTTCCATCTGCGGTATAAATGAAGGTACCAGCGACCAGCCGAAACCATCGCCACTGCCTTTAAGTTTTCCGTCGAACATTTCGTTGACGCCGGGCCAGGTACTGTCGTCAAAATCAATGCTTGTCCAATCTCCTTTGATGCTTTCGTTCATGTCGACTATTTCGCCTTTAGTTGCCGCGAAAAAGAATCCCGGGATCGGGTTACGTCCGCGGTTTTTGATACATTTCCAGCTTTTATTGGTATTCAGGATTTCTTCATCGGCAGAATTTCCCTGCAGGATAAATGCGGTACGGACGGTAATCTGCGCCTCCGGACGGTATTCGGCTTCATTAAAAACCAGTGCTGAAACTAAGTTCTTACCTGTTTTTAAGTAGGGCGCAAGATCAACGGTTTCGAAATTCCAGAAATAGGTATCGCCACGGGCGGGGCCCAATGAGACCAATGTGCCATTCACATAAAGTTTATAGCGGTTATCGGCCGATACATGGATTTTAAATGTAGCTGGTTTCGAATTCAGGCTAAAATTTTTACGGAAGTGGTAAACGCCGTATGCCCGTCCTTCGTCGCCTCTGGCAGCGATCCATTTGGCATTCCAGGGTTTTAAAGTTGCAGATGGAGTAATCACCTGGGCCATTGAAGGCAGTACAGCGGTGATTAAATACAAGGATAACAGAAATATATAGCGTTTTCTCATCAATGGTTTATATTTTGGTTAGTAACGTAATGTCTATTTTATGAAGGTAATCAGATCAGCTTTTTCATTTTAAAGCTTTTGCGATTTCTTTGTCGGCAAGGGGTTCCATCACCTTATATCCCGCCAGATTGGGATGAACACCGTCGGTTCCCAGTTCATTTTTAAGTCCCCGATCAGCATTTACCATTGCGGTAAAATAATCGATATAACCCAGGTGATGTTTCATAGCGTAATCTTTAAGCATTTTATTCAATTTAGCAATAGACTCTTTTGGATCGAGGCCTGGTTTCCATGGAATAGCATAAGCTGGTAAAACCGATGACAGGATCACTTTAATGTGTGCGTTTTTTGCCAGTTCGGCCATCGAGAAGAGGTTCCCTGCAACATTTTCAATTTTCGATGGGCCGGTATTTTCGGCAATATCATTTATTCCGGCTAAAATAACCACCGCTGTTGGTTTGAGGTTGATTACATCTTCCCTAAACCTCACCAGCATCTGTGGAGTAGTTTGTCCGCCTATGCCCCTGTTAATGTACGCGTGTTTTTTAAAATAATCAGCATCCGTATTGATCCAGCCTTCGGTAATCGAATTGCCCATAAATACCACCCGTTTTTCACCTTTGGCTGGTGGCGGTAATTTTTCGTTATCACCTTCGTAACGTTTTAACCAGGGCCAGTCTTCATGGTAGCGTTTTTCTACCATTTTCTGGAAATTGGCCCAGTCTTCTGCTTTTTTCTGTTCGTCGGTTTGTTGTGCATTTACCATTGAACAGGCGGCCAACAATATTCCGCAGATCTTAAATCTTAAATATCCCATCAGAATTAAATTTAATTATAAAAACTGGCACCAGCACCTAAAATAGCTGCTTCCTCGCCTAAAAGCGAAGTGCGTACCGGAAAGCTGTAGCCCATAATTTCAGTAAGGTATTTCCTTGTGTTATCTAGAAAATAGTGTTCTGCTTTGGCAATATTGCCACCAATTACAGCCGCCAATGGCCTTTTCTTTTTGATAAAGAGGTATAAAAAGGAAGCCAGGTTTTTACTGAACTCATCGAACACCAGCTGGAAACTGGGTGAAAGATGATGATTCTCTACCAGATCCTTTACATCTTCTACTTTGATCCCACTCAATTCGGCAAACCTTGAAATGAACCACCTGGTTGAGATATAATCTTCAGCGATTCCTTTCAAAAAAGGCGTTTTCCAAAGGTTAGAATCCTGGGCAGCCCCTTTAACGGTATGTGAAGTGCCCAGGCCCGTACCAAGGGTAAGGCCAATGGCTTCGTCGAACTCGCTGATGCTGCCCGAAAACAATTCACCCTGAAGAAAAGAAGCCGCATCATTAATAAAATGAAGCACTCCCTCCTCATAGCCCAGTCTTTGCGCCAATAAAACCTTTACGTTCTGGCCGTAAAGATTTTCGTATTTATTCTGGTCTTTTATTTTACAGATACCGGTTTTGTAATCCATCGGACCTGGCATGGCAATGCTGATACGCTGAGGTTTTATTGCACTACTACCGATCGACTTTTCGATATTATCTGCCCAGGCATCGATAATCTCCTCTACAGACCCGTTTGTATTGATCTTGTTCCGGTACCAGCTTGATTTGATGCCCTCTTTTTTTTCGAGATCAACCAGTTCTGATGTAATGTGCGAGCCGCCAATATCGACTCCTAATACTATTTTAACCATTTTTAGACTTATTTTAGCTAAATCGTTTTAGCATTTCCCTAATATTTTTCCTCGTTTACTGTTTTATTATGCCCGTGATGATGATCCTCTGATAATCATCTCGGCATTGAGTATGATGGTTTGTATCTTTTTTGTTTTAACAGGGCTATTCAGTTTATTGAGCAGCACGGATATAATCTGGTTAGCAATTTCTTCAATGGGTTGGGCTATTGCGGTAATCTGTGGTTTATACAGTTCGAAAAGGTCCTGGTCATCAAATACAACTATGCCAAGATCTTTTGGAATCGTTAACCCTAGTTTTTCAATTGCTTTTAAACCATATACACATAAATAGTTGGTTGCAAATACTACGGCATCTATCTCTCCCCTGCGTTGTAAAAATGCTTCAATATGTGCGGTCACTTTTTCCGGCGGAAAATCGTATGATATTTCTTTCAGGTATTGAGGCAGTTTGTGTTTCTTAAGGGTTTCTTCATAACCTAAAAGCCTGTCGTTCATTTGCGATTGCAACGAATCCAAAGTGATAAACGCGATGTTCTTGAAACCTGATTGAATCAGCTCTTCCACGGCTTTCGCCGTACTCTGGTAATTATCGACCAGGATCGTATCCGTTTTCAGGCCTTTCAGGTACCTATCAAAAAGAAGCACTGGTTTTCCGGAATCGATGATGGCCTGGAGTTCCCCTTCAATTCCCTCCGGAGCGGCGATGATATAGGCATCAACATGCCTTTCTTCATACATTTTCAGAAATTCTTTTGTCTTTTCTGTATTGTTCCCGGTACTGCTATACAGGATTTTATAACCACTTTTATAGGCCTTTTCTTCAATGTTTCGTGCGATATGTCCAAAAAACGGATCTGAAATACTTTCTACCATCAACGCGATGGTATTGGTTTTTCCTGTACGCAAACTTCTGGCGAGCGAATTGGGTTTGTAACCGATTTCTTCTACAAATTTTAATACTTTATCCCTGATCTCGTCGCTAATGCGTTTTTCTTTCGACCGTCCGTTTAAAATAAACGACACGGTAGTTGGCGATACATCCAGGCGTTTTGCAACTTCAATTATTGATATTTTCTTTTCCACGGGCAGGTTTTTGATGGGGCTAATTTAGCGTTTTATGGGCGAACTAAACTTTGCGGCAAACAAGAAAATAACAATATAACATACAATTGGAAGATAATAGGCTGTGGCCACATCATGTACAGCAACCAATCCCATTAAAAACGGCAATACCGCCCCGCCAACTACCCCCATTGAGATATAGGAGGAAGCCTGTTGCGTATGTTTACCCAAATTTTTGATCCCGAGGGTAAATATGGTCGGAAACATGATGCTAAAGAAGAAGTTGATCATCAACAGGGCAATGAAAGAAACAAGGCCAAAGCTTTGGGCAACGATGAGGCACATTACAATATTACCCACGGCAAAAGTAGCGAGCAATTTATTGGGCGCGATAAATGTCATTAAATAGGTACCTAAAAAGCGTCCGGCAAGCATCATGGCCATAAATATGACCATAAAATACCCTGCTTTTTCGTTGCTAAAACCCATTTTTTCGTGGGCATAGTTGATGAAAAAGGCCCATGTTCCACCTTGTGCAGCCACATTAAAAAACTGCGCTGCAACCGCCCATTTAAAATGGGTATGGGCAAATAAAGATTTCTGCGGTGTAGGATCTACATTTACAGCATCATCGGGTAAACTGGCCACAACGTGGGGATCGGTGGTATCGGGCACTTTAACGAATGAAAATGAAATGGCTATTATGGTAATCACGATGGCAATGGCTACATAAAGTACCTTTACAGACCCTAGTCCGCCTCCGGCATGTTCGTTTCCGAATAAAAAATATGAACCTAATGCCGGACCGATTAATGTACCCACGGCATTAAACGACTGCGCAAAATTTACACGCTGATCGCTGGTGCGCTGATCGCCAAGTGAGGCCATAAAAGGATGCGCTACCGTTTCCAGTGTCGACATGCCGCAACCCAATATAAAAAGTGCGAACCTGAAAAATCCAAACGATTCGGCATTTGCCGCAGGATAAAACAAAAACGAACCTATTGCGTATAAGGAAAGGCCCAAAAGCACACCTTTTTTGTAGCCAAACTTTTTCATGAAAAGGCCGGCGGGTATGCCCATTACAAAATAGGCACCAAATATCGAAAACTGCACCAATCCCGACTGGGCTTTGGATACGTTTAACACTTCCTGAAAATGTTTGTTCAGTACATCGCCCATCGTCATCGATATGCCCCATAGGGTAAATAATGAAGTCACAAAAATTAGTGTGGTCAGAAATTTCTTGTCGGTAAAAGGAACCTTTTGCATGTGGTCGTTTTTTGGTCTTTGCCGAAAACAAGATATTTTACGGCCATTTTATATTTGGTTAACTGTTGCTTTTGTTAAAAAGACATTCTAATATCTATATATTAAATCGATTTAGCAAGTGTTTATTCAATAATTTATAAATGTTACACAATCAGGGTTATTTCCAGTTGTACAGTCTCACTACGTGCGGGCGGTAATTATCAGCTGTACCGGGACCGTTAAAGTTATTGCCAAAACCTACCGGATTGATGTTATAGGTGATCACCAATTCGCCGTCTTTCGATAAACTGGGGTGAACAAATGAATTATAAGTTAAGAATTCAGGGTTCTGGCCAGATGCACCCGAATAGCGATCGGGTATTTTATAAATGGTTCTTTTGTTTATGAACGGTCCCAGCGGACTGGTACCTTCCCAGATGTCGATAGTTAAACCTAAACAGGTCCCCTGCGAGACCATATAAGTTTTACCATTTTCTTCGAATACAGTCGGCATCGATGCATTATTCTCGGCAATCGTCACAAAATCATCTTCGTTTGTTGGTGCGGTAGTTACCCAACCGGTTTTGGTATAATATTGCCATGGCGAGGTAAGGTCGTGATTGGCCACCCGTGCCACAAATATTTTTGCTCCGCAGATGCCGGTGCTTTTGCTGTTATAAATATAACTGTAGCCATCGGAGCAATTGAACAGACTGGAATCGAAACTGAAAGCACCGATATAAGCATTCTGGTAAATGCGTTTCAATTTCATATCCGGAAGTGAAAATACTCCGATTTCGGTTGCATAATGGTAGAGGTTTCCACTGCCATCGAGCTTTAAACGATCTAATAACATTTGCGCTTCGCCATTCACAATCTGTGCCGGGCCCGGCCAATATAAATCTTTGTCGCCATCTGGTGCTCCGGGCACGATAATCCATGTTTTACCCTTTCCTGCCCCATCCAATGGGTTTAATTGCAGTTTTGCGGCGGTAGGTGAACTGCCCTCCTGCATAAAAGCGGCATTACGAACAAAGGTATTTTTGGCAGGATCTCTGTTGCGGTTGGCCTCAACAATGCCATAAAAACTATCCTGGAAGGACCAGAAAATATTTCCATCCGGCATTTTCAAACTAAAACACCCATCTCCTCCATTCCAGCCGGTATAACAGGTTAAAAAATTATCGTAAGCCAAATCCTGGTAGGCCTTAACCTTTGCATCCCAGTTTCCGGTATTGGGGATCAGTTTTAGGCCAGCATCAATATCAGGATTGGAGAAAAACTTAAACTCTACGTACCAGTTCATGCTTTGCCCTGAAAGTGCAGTTACCTTATACACTACCTTATTGTTGCTCAGGGTGGGATTGATTTTTGAGCCACTTGCCGGACTGATTGTGGCGCCGTCTGAGATGGTAATTTGAGGTACAATGGCAGATATATCAGTGCCTCTTTGTACAGTGACCAGGACTTTCGACGAATCGTTGGTAAAGGTAATGGCTTCATTCCCGATCTGGGCACTGCCTATTTTAAAGGATTTAATTACCCTTCCCGGACTTGGCGGGTTATCAACATCGGTTTTACGGCATGCCATGCAGCAAAAAACCACAAGTGTAGCGAATAGAATTTTTTTCATGGATTTTGGTTTGGATTGGAAATTATCCCGTATACGGTTAGCTAAATTTTGACATGTTTGATGGCTTTCTATAAATCGCAATCAATCCCAAAACCCCTCCCACAAACATCAGCAATGAGATTAACTGTGCCTGGGTAAGGTTAAAACCCAGGATCTGGTAAAAATGGTTCACCCTTATTTGTTCGATAAAAAATCTTTCTAAACCATTGATGAGGAGAAACAGGCAGAAAACCACACCCGATCTTTTTATCTTTTTTCTGAGCAGCCAAAGAATTAAAAAAGCTGTGGAAATGATCACGATTTCGTAAAATGATGTCGGGTAAACGCCCTCTACCAGTACCCTGCAGTGATTACCCCTACAGTTTGGAATTAAAACCCCGCTGTTTAATACGTTGTGCGGAAAATTAAAAGACCACATCCAATCGGGCAATGCCGATAACCAACCGGGTTTGGGCCGGGCATTAACAATTCCCCAGTCGCCATCTCCTGATAGCTGGCAACCCATTCTTCCAACAGCATAAGCCACGAGCATGCCGGGCGAGCCAATATCGGCCAGAACGATCAGTTTCATTCCGTATTTATGCCCGATGTACAGATAAATCAGGGCCCCAAATACAAGGCCGCCTAAAAAAGTCCAGCCGTTTGCCGATAACAACTGCGGCATCGGGTCGGCAATAAATAGTGTTATATTTTCGAAGAAACTGAACAACCTTGCGCCTACAAATCCGCATATGGCGCACCAAAAAATCAGGGTATCCATTAACTGGTAAGGATGTGTGAGTACCCCCTTTCCCATAAAAGGTTTGATATAACCTTCTTTTTCTTTCCGTTTAAATTCCGACTTAAAAACAAAATAAGAAAGTACAAAAGCCAACGCTACAAAAAGACCGAAAGTTTGAATGGGAAGCGGAATCCCAAAACCAAATACATATTCAAACAGGTCGGAAAGCGTCGGGAACATTTTGTACTTTCTTAAATTATCTTTTCAATTTTATATTTAAAAACCGATCTGTACACCAAGATTAATAACCCTTTGGTTCAGATACGAATCTCCCTGCGAACCACTTGCTACCTCAGGATCCTGCTGATAGAGCGAATAATTGGTCCAGGTGGCCAGGTTATACGAACTCACATAAGCATTGAGCTTATTGATTCCGAAGGGAAGCCATTTGCTTGGCAGCTGGTAATGCAGCTCTACCGTTTTTAACCTGATGTATTTTGCATCAATGAGGTAAAAATCGGAAGGGAACGCACTCGGACTGTTTACCGAATTATTCAGGGTAGACAATCTTGGGAATTTAGCCGTTTCGGCAGTCGCTGGTGTCCATCTTTGCAGGTGGATATCCTGTAACTGTGTTTGAAAAGGCTCTATCGCATTGCTGCCCAAAATTAAACTGTAACCCAATTGGCCTTGAAACAGTATGTTCACCGAGAAGTTTTTGTAGGTAAAGTTGATCGGCAAACCTAAGGTTAGGTTCGGCGGAAAGTTTGGTTTACCAATGGCCGATTTATCTTTATCATTAATTACACCATCATTATTTAAATCGGCATATTTTAAGTCTCCAGGCTGTATCGGCACCGTACCGAGCGGTTTAGCACTATTTGCAATATCGGCCTGATCTTTATAATAGCCGATCCAGGTATAACCAAATGGCTGGCCAATCGGTTTACCGGTTTCTAACAGGTAAGGATAATCAGGAAAAGGTTCATCTTTAAACAACACCTTATTTTTGTTATAGGTAAATACCAAACCAAAATCCATTAAAAGGTTGCCAATTTTCGGACGGTAATTGAAGGTACCCTCAACCCCCTGGTTAAGTACACTGCCCAGGTTATCTTTTGGTAAACCAACGCCTAAAATGGCTGACACGGAGTTTCTGTTGATCAATTGATCATCCCTGATGTTGCGGTAATACTCCACCGTTAAAGCAAATTTACCTTTCAGGAAGTTAGATTCGAGACCAATATTCAGCTCTTTGTATTTTTCCCAGGTTACATCGGGATTGCCCAAAGTTCCCTCTGAAAAGCCCGGATATTTTACCGGACTCACCCCAAAGTTATAGCTGCTAGACTGATCGTACTGCTGGATATAAAGGTATTTGTTACCATCTACCACATCCGAGCCTACCAGTCCGTAAGAAGCTCTCAACTTGATAAAATCGATAAATTTCGCTTTATCCTTGATAAAATTCTCTTCGGAGATATTCCATGCAGCGGAAACGGCAGGGAAATATCCATAATGTTTTAAAAACCTATCGGTACCATTGTAGGCACTGTTAAAATCGATCAGGTATTTGCGTTTATAGCCATAACCTACCCTAAAGCTATAACCACGGTAATTGGCAGGCAAGATAGAAAGATCGCTGGTGGTATTTTGATTGAATACGGCTAATCCGTTGATATTATGGTTACCGAAATCCCTGTTGTAGTTTAAAATTCCCTGTATAGTTACCGATTTATAGGTAGAACCCGGTCTGCTGATCAAACTCAGTGGCGAAAGTACGTATCTCGGCGTACCCGGGCGCATGGCATAGGTATCTGTTGTTGGGTTATAACGGTAAACCGGAGGGTCATCAAACCTTTGCAAGCCACGTTCTAATTTTGTGGTGCTGGCATAGGCTACCTTTCCGTTAAATGATAGTCCTTGGGTAAGGAAATCGAGTTTTTGTGTACCCTGTACCAAAATATTAAAATCAGTGCTTCTTTCTCTGTTGTAGCCCTGTGTGGCCAACCTTGAGTTAATAGTAGGCAGGTTATCGGCCCCTAAAGATTTAGGGTTGTAAGAATAGCTTCCATTTGGATTGAGTACCGGAGCAGCATACGGTGAAATCCGGTTGTACTGATAAATTTCGCCAAGCAAGCCACTATTTGCCTTTGGTGCATTAATATCGCCAAATCTTCCGGTTAAATCGATCCTTAAATCGAGGGTTTTGGTTGCTTTTAAGTCTAAGTTTGTTCTGAAATTATATTTATGGTAAAAGAAATTGCTGTTTACTTCACTTTGCGGACCGGAGAAATCGCGTACAGAACCATTTTGGGTTAATGCACCTGCGGAGATAAAATACTTTACATTGGGTGTACCGCCCGAAATATCGATATTGGTATTGGCCTGCAGCGATGCGGGTTTAAAAACAACATCGTACCAATTTACATCCGGATGCCCGTATGGATCACTTCCATTTTGGAACAGATCGAGATCTGCCTGGGTAAAATCAGGCTGCAGGCCATCATTTTTTAACGCTTCGTTTCTTAAAAGAGCGGTTTGATAGGCATTTAAAAATTTTGGTGTTTTAACCGGATTCTGTACCCCACCTTCGATCCTGAAATTAACGGTCGGTTTACCCACTTCTCCCCTTCTGGTTTGCACAACCAAAACACCATTGGCACCTTTGATACCATAAATAGCTGTGGTTGCTGCATCCTTTAACAGGGAAATACTTTCAATTTCATTTACGTTGATCTGCGATAATTGCTCGTATGTATATTCGATATCATCCACAATGATCAAAGGTTTGTTGCCATTGCTGTTTAACGAGCTGATCCCCCGGATCTGGAAATCGGAAGCATCTTTACCCGGCTGACCTGATCTTTGCTGAGAGGTAAAACCCGGTAAACGTCCCTGCAAGGTGTTCTGCACACTTGAGGTTGGAATGTTCCTGATTTTTTCAGCAGAGATGGTACTTACAGAACCTGTGCTGGTAATTTTGGTCTTGTTTGAAAATCCCTGCACCACTACCTCATCAAGCCCTTTGCTTTCTGATTGCAGATAAGTATCAGATAAAACATCGCCAGTAACCCTTATTTCCTGAGTTCTATAACCAATGCTTTTGATCACCAGCACGTTGGTTTTCCCCCTGAGCACAATGGTAAATTTTCCATCGGAGTTTGTACCTGTTGCGTTATTGGGCACATTTTTTTCGGTAACTGTGGCACCTGGTATTGGTCCCTGGCTATCCCTTATCGTTCCGGTAACTCTTTGCTGTGCAAATAACAGGAAGGGTACTGCAACGGATAATATAAAGAGTAGAATAATTCTTTTCATCAGTGTTATATTTTGTTGATGGTTTTATTTTTTTGAGATCGGCAAAACTTACCAGCCAGGGTTTTGTACCAGGTTTCCGTTTCTGATCATTTCGCTGTTGGGTATCGGGAACAGGTAGCGGTTTGCATTGCCAAAGCTTACCTGTTGCACATCCTTGGTTTCGTAACTCACCAGCCCAGAATTGGCACGTAAGATTTTTTTGCCATGTAGTGTTCCGGTAAGCACCTGTTTTGCAGTTAACCAGCGTCTGATATCCCAAAAATGATGTTCTTCAAATGCCAGTTCTATTCTTCTTTCGTTTCTGATCACCGTACGCATTTCATCCTTGGTCATGTTATCCTTTAAACCATAACCATAAGTTGTTGCGGGTGTACTGTTCTGGATAATTTCTGCCCGTTTCCTGATCTGCACAATGGCATTATATACGTCAGCAGAAGGCGCATCCAAATATTCATTTTCTGCTTCGGCGAAGTTTAACAGCACCTCAGCATACCTGAAATAATTAAAATTGTGGTAGGTACTGCCATAGTTGCCTGCAGTTTCGTAATCGCCCATGAATTTCCTTAAATAATAACCTGTTTTGGTCTGCTGTACGCCTGTTCCGGGTTTGCTTACCCCACCCTCAAAAGTCTGCACCTGCGTATTTAACCACTGTTTGCCGTTATAGAAAACTGAAGCATCAAACCTTTTATCGCGGTTGAGGTATGGGTTGTTCACATCGTATCCTGTTGGGTTGCTAATGGAAATCGGATCTTCGCTGATCGGTTTTCCGTTAATGGTTAAAAAAGCATCCACAAATTCCTGTGTCGGACTGGTACGCCCATTCCCGGTGGGATTACCCAAGCCAATGGGACCATTGGTAACTTCTATAGATGAGCCTGCACCGCCATTACGGGAAAGAATAACTTCGGGACTGTTCTGTTTAATAAAGGCATCCTTAAATTTTGCTTCTAAAGAAAACCGGCCGTAGGTAACCAGTGCTTTCGCAGCATCAGATGCTCTTTTCCACCGGTCTTTTGAATAATCGGTATAACCAGACAAACCTTTTTGTGCCGCGGCACCACCAGGCAGGCCAACATCTCCGTTATGATTGTACAAAGGGCTTGCCGCGTAAAGTAATACCCTCGCTTTTAGCGCCAATGCAGCACCTTTGGTTATTCTGCCGAAATTGCCATCATCAACCGGATCTGTCCGTAAACTATCGGTCGCTTTATCGCATTCGCCCACAATATATTCTACGCAATCGCTAAAGGTATTGCGGGGAATGAGTACATCTTCGCTGGTAATATCTTTAACCGAATTGCCTACCAGTGGAACCCCAGCATATCTTTTTACGAGTTCGAAATAGAAAAAAGCGCGTAAAAAACGGGCTTCGGCCCTCCAGGCCTTTCTGAGTGGCACCCCGGTTGGAATGGTTCCCTTAACCGGAACCTTTTCGATGTTGTTTAAAAAAACATTTGCCGCGCGGATCGCCTTATAGTTTGCAGCCCATGTATCATCGAAATTAGTGAAAATATCGTAACCACCGCCCATTTGCACGTTGGTAACCGGAACCAGGTTGATGGCCGATGATACCGCATCATCGGTTGCCGCATCCAGATAATCACTCGAAATACGGTTAAACCCGTTGGGCAGGTTACTATAAATATTGACCAGGAATTTCTCCGCATTTGTTCCCAAAGAATCTTTTGTATCCCATACATAATCCTCTGATAAGCGCTCGAGTGGCTCTAATTCATAAGATCTCTTGCAACCATTAAGAACAACTAATGCCGTTACTGTGAAAAACAATAGTTTACCAATATATCTTTTCATGTTCTTTAATTCTAATTCTACAACTTTAAACTAACGCCTGCATTATACACCCTTTGGATCGGGTAACTTGTTATCCCGATTTCAGGATCTGCATCTTTATATTGCGAGATGGTAAACAAATTTAAACCGCTAACAAATACCCTTAAACCAGATACATGGATTTTAGCCAGCAGGTTACGCGGAATGCTGTAACCCAACTCAACATTTTTTATCCTGATGTAATTATTGTCTTTTAGCCAATAGGTAGACATCACGTAAGGAGAACCGTCAATGGTGTTCTGGCCATCTATCCTTAACCTTGGCAAGGTGGCATTTGCACCGTTTTCTGGCGTCCATCTGCCCAGTAAGCGTTCATAACCCTGCCCGTTGTTGGCCAGAAAGGCGGTATAATCATTTGTAGTGATCTGGTTATTGAGTACGCCCTGAACCATTACGCTGAAATCAAGTCCTTTGTAATTGAAACCTAAAGTGGTTCCGTAATAAACCTTCGGTTTAATATTGCCGATCAATACCTGGTCGTAGTCACTGATGATGCCATCGCCATTTTGGTCGATATATTTAATATCTCCGGCAATCGGACGGACACCCTGAAAAGTTGGTGCCGCCGCAGCCTGTGCATTGGTTTGTAAAAGGCCATCGGCAACAAAACCGAATACGGCATCGGCAGGATATCCTGTGGTAACATTGTAAGCATATTTCTGGATGACTTCATCTTTAAAAATAACCTTCGACTGTTCTAAAGAGGCATTGGCCGTTATAAAATAATTGAAACTGTTTTTGTTGTTTTGATAAGTAAGCTGGAAATCGGCCCCCGTGTAACGCGTAATGCCGATATTCTCATTCGGATAGGTATTACCAATCAGACTACTGGTTTGTCCTCTCTGCATGCTGAGATCGTAAAAACGGTCTCTGTAATAATCAGCTGTAAAATTTAATGCGTTTTTAAGAATATTAAAATCTAAACCCAAATTCAGTTTATGGGCTTTTTCCCAGGTAGCATTAACCGTAGTGAGATTAGGCTGCTCCGTTAAGCCTGGGATATTCACTACCCCTGTTCCAAAATTGTACGAACCTGCACCGGTTTGGGTATAAAAACCCCTGTAGCCAAAATAACCAATGTTATCGTTCCCACCGGTTTTACCATAATTAAGCCTAACCTTTAAGAGGTCGATCCATTTTGCATTATCCTTGATGAAACTTTCTTCTGAAATTTTATAACCTAAGCTTCCTGCATAGAAAAACCCGAACTGGGAACCTTTCTGGATCCGGTCGTAACCACTGTAGGTTAAAGCCGCTTCTGCAAAATATTTTCCTTTGTAGTTGTAAGAACTTTTGGCGGCAATGTTGGTATGTTTAAAAGGCAAATCAAAATTGGTAATTACATTTTTTTGATCGGCCAGTATGAGGTTTTTAAGCGAATGGTCGCCAAAAGTTTTGTCTAAACCAATTGCTGCCTGTGCATATGTAGTTTGGTAGTTACTGGATAAGTTAAAATCATTCGACTGTGCTGTAGAACCGCCAAAAGGATTATAAGCTGTAGTTCCGTTAGCGCCAACTACACGTTCATAAACGATCGAATTTTCGGTACGGATAATGGTTGATGTGGTACCTGCCGTCGTATTTCCCTGAATCCGTGCGTATAAACCCTTTATAAAATTATCGAATTTATATACCATGTTGAGGTTGGCCAAAACATCGCGGGCATTGTCTAAAGTATAACCTGAGGCAAAGGTTTGGGCATAAAGATTTGAGGTGAAGTTTTTGTTTCCACCATAACTGCCATTCGGGTTGTTAATCGGATAAGCATTTGAAGGCGTGGTAATCATTGAGCTGTATAAACTGGAGTAACCCGAGCCTGGCTGGTTCCCATCTTGTATACGTCCGAACAATTGCAGCGCAACGTTAAAATTCTTGTTTACATTCACATCGATACTCGAATTTACCGTATAACGTTTCGAGGTAAGTGAGGTAGAATAATCTTTTACCGATGATTCCTTAAATAAGCCATCCTGGCTAAGGTAACCTAACGAAACCACATACCTCGCGATATTGTTCCCACCGTTCACATTAAAACTGTAACGCGAAATCGGTGCTGTTTTTTTAAGCAGGATATCCTTCCAGTTGTTATCAGGATGCCCTATCGGATCACTGTTGTTCCGGTAGGCATCAAAATCGGACTGTTTGTAAATTGTTGCATTTCCGCTGCCCAATAAAGCCTCGTTATATAAATAGGCATATTCATAGGCACTTAATGGCTTTGGATCGCTCAATGATTCTTGCACACCATATTGTGCAGAAAAACTGATTCTAGGCGCACCTTTACTCGGCTGAGTGGTGGTGATCAGCAATACCGGACTTGAACTTCTTTGGCCCAGCATGATGGTAGACATCGCATCTTTTAAAATGCTGATAGATTCGATATTATCAAAATCAATCGAGGTAAAATCGCGTTGCACCCCATCGATGATAGCTATCGGTGTGCGGGAATGAGAGGTTAAGCTAAAATCAGAACTTTCGGTACTGGTAAAATTGCTTCCAAATTTGCCATCTGGCGATACAATGCCTATAAACTGATCGACAATTCTGGTTAAACCACCAATATAAGGGTTCCGGTAGCCTGTATTTTGTTTTACATGTAGTCCAGCCAATCGCCCGGCCAATGCTGCCGAATAACTGCTCGCAGGCGTACCCAAAAGCTGTTTGGTATGGATGGTTGATATCGAGGCCAGATTATCTTCGGTTTTTACCGCACCGTAAAGTACCTTGGTGGTATCAGTAACGGTAAGATAACGTTCATCGAGCCGAACTATTAGTTTAACATCAGCGGCACCAATGCGTTTCTGGTAGGGATAATAACCCAAATAATTCACGATCAGTTGATCGCCTTCTTCAACCGAGATGGTGAACACCCCTTCCTGATCAGAAACCCCGGTGAGGCCTGATTTTCCGGCAACGGTAATTTGAGCATTCGCCAAGCCCCTGCCAAAAGGATCAACTACGGTACCTGTAACGGATATCGCTTTCCGGCCAAATGATTTGTCATCAACCTGCTTTGCTTTTACCTGCGCCACTAAGGTTAAGGGCGCCAGACAAAAGAGGAGAATGAATGCTGAAATGCTTTTCTTAAAGTAATTATAAAACATAAACTCAGATTTAGTAATAGTTTGTTGGTTTGTTTTGCAACCCATTCCTTTATTCAAATGGCAGTATTTAGCGCAAAAAATGTCCCGATAGGAAATAATTTTTATTTGCCTTACACCATTTCAAGAAAGTTTTTTTTCTAGGTTACGGTTAGTTAAATGGTTTTATAAACATTTAAATGGATGTTTGAAGGGAACGTTTGACAATCCGCCGAAACCGACTTTATTACCCGCCGCATCCGTAAAATAATATTCCATTTTGGCCAGCACCTGCCCATCTTTTAAATTGAAAAACTGTCGTGGCCAGATCATCTTGCTAAATTTTTTCTGATCAAGCGGACGCATTTTCGATATTTCATCTGGCGTACAATGGGTAACTATTTCACCTGTGGTGGTGGTACCCGTTCCGCAGATATAGATATCGCTAGCGTTGCTAATGGCCGTAGTATACAGATCATTGTCGAAATCTATCTTATAGATATCGTTATCAACTCCCGCTAACGGCAGCATTGAAGCCAATGGTTTGTTGCAGAAATCGATTCCATCTCCGGTTCCATCGGTTACACTTAAACAGCTCGAAAACAGCGAGACATAATTTTCTGCCGCATTGTTCCAGCTTCCATCAGGATAACCACCAATATAATAGCCCAGTTTTACCAGCATATTTTCGGGACCAACTTTTGTTTTGATGTTCACATCAAAAGTGACATCCTGATTGGCATTGTAGTTTTTAGAGTCAGACCAGAAAACAACCCATTCATTATCGTCAATCAGGTTAGGATCAACACTTTTAAGCAATCCTTTTAATGCTGTTGGATAATCCAGTTGAGAGCCATCTGGCTTTGTTCCTGCAGGGACAAGGGTTAAGCTGCCGCTTCCCACCTGTGGCGAAGTATAAGTCATGGTAGTATTGCCTGCCTGATCTGCGCTCCAGCCTTTCGGAACCAAAAACCCGATCACCAAACGATAAGGTTTGTCATACCTTAGCGTGGCATGTCCACCAGCAATTTTAATGTTCATCACCTCTCCGGCTTTTATGGTACTGGGCTGGATGATTCCTCCTGTAGGCTGGTACATACATACGTTGTATACAAATAGAAAACACAACGGCAAACTATATAAAACGCATTTTTTGAAATTCACTTTTATTTTGTAATTCTTTTTCATATCCTGCGTTTAAAATTTGGCCAAAGTGTATTGATAAATATTTTTCTCGCATCCGGCGTTGAAGGTGATGGTCAGCTGTCTGCTATCGCCCACAATCGGGAAAAAGAGATCGGATTTTACCGCAGCTGAACTTCCATCCTGGTTAAAACTTACCGTAAAGGGATAACTGGGATCGTTAAATGCCCATTTGCCGTTTTTTGCAACGATAAAAGGGACCTGTTGATTTTCGAGCACATAGCTATCGGCGGTAAACTTTACCGTAAATTTGCTGATGTCTAACTGGGTGGTGATATCGGTACTGTTCTGTAAAACCCTGATGATTTTCCAGTTGCCCACCAAACTTTTATTGCTTTCTAAAGCAATGGGCACGCTTGTTTTTTTGCAGGTTGAAAACACCAGTATCACCAGGCACAGCTGAAATGTTTTTACCAGTACTTTTGTAAAATTCTTCATAACGTTAACAATCAATATTTTATAAAAAACTCAATAACCAGGATTTTGAACCAATCCCCCGGGTTTAGAAACTTCGTTTAACGGAAATGGCCAGAAATATTCGGCATTTATAAATTTGTGCGTTCGCACAGGAACTTTTTTGTAGGTGTAGGTACCGGAAGGGGTTTTGGTTATCTCCATCCCATTGAGTGTCCGGTTTTCCACCTCGGGCGCAATCATCCACCTTCGCACATCCCAAAACCGCTGTTCCTCAAAAGCAAATTCAACCCTTCTTTCGTGCTGAATGGCTTTGCGCATTTCTTCTTTGGTCATGTTCGGTTTTAAGCCATAAAGATTGTTCGAACCCGCAGTAATTCCCGCACGCTTGCGGATACTGGTCAGCACGGCATACACATCGGCCGCCGGACCCGAAAATTCGTTGGTGGCCTCGGCATAATTTAAAATTACCTCAGCATAGCGCATTAAGGGATAAAAGCGATCGGTTCCCAGACCGATTCTGTTGGCGGCCGAGTCGCGCAACATTTTATTTGCATAATAGCCAGTTGGCGTACCCACATAAATACCATCATATTGCGCACCAACATGGGTGTATACCGGCAATAACTGGTTGCTGTTATTAAAATCGGCCTTTAATGTAAGATTGTGTAAAATGGTGTAATGAAACCTCGGATCGCGGTTGGCATAAGGATTATTCGGATCGTAAGGGAAGGCAGCAGTAGGATCAGTGATCGATTTACCATCAATCATATCGAAATCATCGGCAAGTTCCTGATAAGGATAGGTGCCATTCATATTGGTCTGGCCACCACGGGTTGGTGGCGAAAAATCCTGATCGAGCCACAGTTCGGCAAAATCACCCGATACCGAGCCCCTGAAAATAAATTCGTTATTTACACCTTTTGAAGCATAAAAAACACGCATAAAACCTAAACCAGTTCTGGTTTCCGGAGCTACCGTAGGTTCATCATACAGTACATAACCCAAATTCATCACTGCTTTGGCTGCATCAGCAGCCAGTTTCCAGCGGTTGGCGTCGAAGGCATCATAAGAAACCATTTTTTTAGCCGGACTTCCCGCAAACGGACTGGAACCATTAAATAACGGACTTGCGGCATACAGCAATACCCGCGATTTTAAAGCCATACAGGCTCCGGTGGTTGCCCTTCCATAGTCTCTCGCTTCGTACTCACGGGACAGATATTTAGCAGCAGAATCGCATTGCGCCACCACATAATTTACCGTGCCTTCGTATGATCCCCTTATTGCGGGGATATCATCATTCCTGCCGTAAATCACGTCGCCAACAATGGGTACGCCTCCATAATGTTTTAACAACATGGCATAATACCAGGCCCTTAAAAACAGTGCCTCTCCTTTCACGCGTTGTTTCTGAGGGGCATTAAAAGTTGATTTCGGCAAATTGATCAGCAGTTTATTTACCGCACGGATATTCTCGTAACAAACACTGTACGGACCGGCCGAAACATTGCTTGGGTTGATCGCACCAGAAATAAATTGTTTGTAAACGTTGGATGATGAGTTTACCGGACCTTCGGCCTCATCGGTGGCCACACTTAAGCCAGCCGAGCCGAAGCGCCTGTTGGCAAAGCTGAAGTTCACATCAGCATAGATATTGGTCAGGAAACCCATCGTACGGGTACTGTCGGTAAAGACATCCTCTTCTCCAATACCTTGCAGTTGGGGATCTAAAAAACTTTGCTTTTTGCATGAAGCAGCAAGCAGCATAATAATCCCGAAAATAAGGGTTTGTAAAAATCTGTTCATATAGAACTAAGTATTTAAATGTATTTGGTTAGACACTTATATACTAAAGACTTTAAATAACAACAGACCGGATAATCTACAACAGAAAATATTGCATTGATAAAGCAGGCCTGAGCTAAGTAAAATTATTCGTATACGGTTTATATTTGGTTGTGTAAGGGTGATTACAAGTACTAATCTAGTCAATAAAAACGTTTTAGCAAATTATTTTAAAATATTTTTTCACATTTATTTTATTTTATTCTTATACAGCGTTTAAACAAGGTTTTAAGCACAAAAAACTTTACCTACGCCATTTAAAGTTAGATTAAACGTTTTAGCAAAAATCTCCAATCTCCAATCTCCAATCTCCCATTACCTACTTCTGCTCCTGCCAATTATCGGATCTGAACGGGATGGCTGGTAATGCATCATTATTCTGAAGATTGGTTACCGGGTAATTGGTAAACGCATATCTTACCGCCACCGGTTTTTTAATATCGGTGCTCCATACTTCGATGTGCTGATCTACAATTTTAGCTTCTGCGGGATAAAAGATACCATCTGCTCCTGCAAGGGTAAAATACTTAGGTGCATCCTGGTCATTAGTGCCCAAACCTGATTTTACAGATGCTTTTTTAAAGAAGACGGATACACGATCACCTTTCACGACCATTTTTTCAAATTTTGGGCCTAAATAGGAAATGTTTTGCCCATAGGTTAAATTGAGTGCGGTTTTAGCCAGGCGGATACCCAGAGGCATTTTCTTTTTCGGATGAAGATCTTTGGCCTCCCCCACATCCATGCTCACCACCATTGCGGTATTTTTTACACTCGATATTTTTTCCTGTGCTTCCCTGAAAAAAGCATAATCGGCCAGTTTCGGATCTTCTTTATCATAAAAAAATGGCGCTACCTGCACATAATAAAAAGGCAGTTCACCCTGATAGAATTTTTTCCGCCATTCCTTGATTAAAGTTTGGGTGGCCAAAGTATACGAATCGCGCTCCATACGGTTTCCTTCACCCTGGTACCAGCAAAATCCTTTGATCGATAAATTGGTAAAGGGATTGATCAATGCATTGTACAACAGGAAGGGCCTGGTTACCTTTTCGAAACTAAAGCCTCCATTGATTACCTCTTTTGATTTTTCACTTCTTAAATATGGTTCCAGGTAAACAGTGTCTAACATTGGGTTAGCTTTAAGGGCTTCCTGAGGAACAAAAGCTTCTACTTTTGATGCACCAATACCCGAAAAGATCAAACCAACAGGAATATTGATTTCTTTCTGGAGATATTCTCCAAAGTAATAACCAACCGCACTAAAATCTTTTACCGTTTCGGGCGTACAGGCCTGCCATTTGCCTTTCACATTTAAAATTGGCGTGGCACTAAAATTCAACTCTGTGTTAAACAAACGGATATTAGGATGCCTGGCGGCCGGAAGACTTGTAGCGGCATCCTTATCTTCCTGCAGTTTAAACTGCATGTTCGATTGGCCACTGCAAAACCAGACATCACCGATCAATAAATTATCGAGTATTACCTGATCCGAAGCTGAGGCTACGGTGAGTTGATGTGTATCAAAATTGCCCTTTTTGGCTTTGGGAACATCGATTGCCCCAATAAAATTGCCCTGATCATCCGCATTAACCGCTACCTCCTTTTTAAGCCAATCGGCAGTGATCGTAATTTTGGTTAAGGGTGTGGCCTGCCCCCAAACTTTAAAGCTTTTGCCCTGCTGGATAACCATGTTACTTTGCAGTACATTGCTCAGTTTTAATGCTGTTTTTTGCTGTGCAAATAGATTTAAGCCCGATAAAAGGCTCAATACCATAAAGGTGATTTTATAAATTGTTTTCATCATGCTGAATTTATTTGTTATTGTATGCTTCAACCAAAATTTTGTATTTGCCATCTTGCAACAGGTTTTCATCAAAATCGATCTGCAGATCTTTCGTTTCACCCTTCATCAGGGTAAAATAATCGTCGGTCATGATGGCGGGTAAAATCTGCTCCCCATTTTTGGCATTCACAGCTTTTACCCTTATCGCAAAGGCCGGAGTTGCTGAACTGTTGCTTACTTTAACATTGATCAAGTATCTCCCATCCTTTTTAACAGCTTTGCTTAGCGTTTTCAATTTTGGTTCCGGCAAGCTGTTAAGTGCGGTATAATCCGAATTTTTATCGCTTCTCCAATAAAAATTATCAGATAAAAGTCTGCCATTTTTGTTTTTCAACTGGAGTTTAATAAAATTAAGCTTTGGCGCAACTGGATTTTGATTTTCGTACACCTCAAAATCCCAAAGCGAATAACCATATTCTATGGCCCTTTTAATACCTAAAATGCGCACATAGCGTGCTTTCACCTGATCAATTTTCAGAAATTCATAACCGCCCTTGCTATCGCTGGCTTCATAAACCGTTTGCCAATGCGCGGCATCATTTGATAATTGAAGCTGGTATTTTTTAGCATAAGCCGCTTCCCAGTTCAATGCAATGGCACCTATAGTTTTAACGGTTCCTAAATCTACATAAATCCATTCGCCATCTGCATTTTTGCTGCTCCACCGGGTATAGCCATTGCCATCTGTGACCGCAATGTTTGCCGCAGATCCTTTTTCGGTAGAAGAACTGTATACAGGTTTTAGATAAGCCAGATTACTTTTATCGGCTTCAAAAGCAAGTGTGAAGCAGTCAGAAAGGCTATTGGTTTTGCTATTAACAACTGTCATTTTCGACAGGTTTTTAATTTCGTTGCCATTGATATCATAGATCATGGCCGAGGCCTTTAAATCAGCCAGGTCTCCACCGCTGGTATTCACCACTTTTACCGTATTATCTGCGCTGTTCCATTGGATATGAACCGGCTCGCAGGCCTTTTTCACACCCCAATAGGCACCGTTCAGATCGTAATAATAATCATAAGTTTGCCATACTAAAGACGGATATGCCGACTGGCTCATCCAGGTCATCACACCAGAAGCATCATTCCACATATTGTGCTGCCAGCCTTCGTACAGGGCCTTGTTGGTTTCTATATTCACCAGTTGTGCCTTGCGGCAAAAATCTTCAATTCCGGTAGACCTGCCATAACTTTGGCTGATGGTTTTCTCATAATGGTCCGGGCCGGCATTCGCAGCGGATGGACCAAAAAAATGTTTGTCCCACATTTCATTCCTGGGCCACCAGGTGTTTTCGGGCATAAATTTTTTAAAGCTGTCGAAAGTGGTAAATACCGCCGTTCCGATTTCTGTTCTGAAGCCCCAGCCCTTATCGCCGCCAAAACCATTTGGATATTTGGTAAAATACCAAGAGGGCTGGGAATTAGTCCACGGACCGCTACCCGTTAAGGCATCAGCATGCGAATTGGCTTGGTACAAGCGGTCGGCCGCATCAAAAACGGCTACATCTTCTTTTAACCAGTTATTTAAAGGTGGTAAGGGATAGCCCTCATTATCGCCACACCAAACTGCAATGCTGGCGTGGTTCCTTAAGCGTTTTATTTTTTCAACAGCATTGGCATTAAAGGCCAGTACATCAGTGGGTAGGTTTGGATGGGAGTTTAGCCAGAAATCATCCCACACCATCATTCCGTATTTATCGCATGCCGCATAAAATTCTTCATCCGTTACCGATCCGATCCAATTTCTGATCATGTTAAAATTCATCTCCTTGTGTAATTTCACCTTCAGATCGTATTCTTCGCCACGGCAACGAAGCATATATTCCGACATGCCCCAATTGCCGCCCTTTACAAAAATCCTCTTTCCGTTGATGGCGATATGGAGTACGTTGTCAAGCGTATCATAGGTGTATTTTCTTATACCAAAAGTGATTTTGGTTTCATCTGAAAGCTGATCATTTACTGTAAATTTAAGATCGGCCACATAAAGATTTGGTGTTCCATAACCGTTTGGCCACCATAACTTTGGATTTTTAATAGACAGTGCTTTTGTACTACGGCTATCGAGCTTTAGAATTTGTTGCTGATGGGCTCCGATATTCACTTTTTTGCTAAAGCTGATGTTACCCGGCTGCATGATTCCGGACAATAGGCCCTCTTTTTTTTCGTCACTATGATTCTTCAGCAATACACTTAAACTCAGCTCGGCCTCGCCATCAGCGAGTTTATCCGTCCTGATCCACGGATCGTTAAGTGTAACCATTCCGCTTGAAGTGATGTACACATCATCGGTAATTCCGCTGTTTAAGCCTGGTACGTAGGGCATCCAGTCCCAGCTCGAACTTGAGGTATAGGTTGGGCTCGCATAATTTGTAACCGGCGTTTGCGGACAATACACCAAAACCGCCAGGGTATTCGGTTTATCTTTTTCGATGAGCTCGGTAATATCGAATTTCCCTCGCTGCATAAAACCATCTAAACGGCCAATAAACTGGTTATTAAAATAGATATCCCCTTTCCTGTTGATCCCCTCGAAGTTTAGCCAGATTTTCTCTGACTGATGGTTTTTAGGCAAATTAAATTGAGTCCTATACCAAAAACCGCGATCGTACTTCTTTTTGTCTACCTGATAAATGTTGTCGGCATAATTTGGGTCTTTTTCCAGTCCGGCTGCAACATAGGCGCTGAATACCGTTCCAGGTACAATTCCCTGAACCCAATTTTCTGTATTAAGCTCTGGTTGATAGGGCTTTACCTTATTACCTTTAAGATCTAAATCAGCTTTAATCAACCACTTAACCGTTTTATCTGAATTTAAATAAAATTTATCCTGCGCCTGCAATTGCACAAAAGAAGCCATTAACGACAATAAAATTACCGCTGCTATAGTCAATATTTTCATGTTCCCTTTCTAAAGGTTTTCTTCTCGGAATTCGCTGATTTAAATGGGGAACTATTTTTTTGCCGGGTTATAAATGGCCACGGCAACCCTCGAGTCGGCACAGCCATAGTATAAAAACCATTTGCTTTTAAAATAAACCAAACCTTCTATAAACACAGTTCCCGCCGGGTATTGACCACTTTTCTCAAAAGACTCAGAAGGGATGAGGAAAGGTTTGTCCAGTCTGGAGATCACCTGCTCCGGGTTTTTAGCACTAAAAAGGGCCTGTCCGGCGCAATAGGCATTTGCAGTATAATTTACATCACCGTCTTTTCCGGGCAGGTTTTTACCATTGTACATCAATACAATGCCTTTTGAGGTTAATACTGCAGGCGGGCCACATTCTGTCAACTGACTATCGAAATAACCCTTACGCGGTGAAAAGAGAATTTTCAGTTCGCCATTGGCTTCTACAACAGGCGTCCAGTTAACCAGATCGGTAGAAGTGGCCGCATATACATGGGCTTCGCCCCAATACATCCAATATTTCCCTTTTACTTTGGTAATGGTTAACTTATTATTGACCAGGGAGGTTAAAACAGAAGCCGATTTGGTGGCCATATTAAAGAACTTTCCACCGTAAGCCTGGCGAAAAACCGGACCGTTCTTTTTCCAGTGCAATAAATCTTTCGATGTTGCCGCAGCCAACCTGGGTACTTTATTGTTCCATTGGGTGTAAAGCATCAAGTAGGTTCCGTCGGCGGTAACCGATACCCTGGGGTCTTCGCAGCCGCCAGACCATTCGAATTCTTTCTGGTTATCGTTACCAGGATAAAGTACAGGCGTTTTTGATCTTTTCATGGTCAATCCATCGGTACTTTCGGCCAAACCGATCCTCGAGGTGCGCTGCCCTATCCCTTTACCCGATTTATCTTCGGCACGGTATAACACATAAATTTTTCCGTTTTTTAATGTTGCTGCCGGATTAAAGGTGTCGTTACTTTCCCAGTCTATTTGTTGTTGTTTGATCGGATCAAAGAATTTACTGGCTGCGTCGGGCGAAATAACCGGATTGATGCCCGTAGGACGGATGAAGGGCCCCAGCGACCAATTGGTCGTTTTGGTTTGCGCACCAACCTGTACGAAAACAAACAATAAACATAGGGTGAGTAATTTTTTCATTTTTGTAATTTGCTGGTTCATGCTGATTATTTTTTTGGTTGAAATGAAGGCGGAACGGTAGATAACCCCCAATTTTTATTCGGTTTTGATGATAAAGTATAATTTAATTTTCCGCCCTGTGCAAGCTTTGTCCAAGGTATCCAGGTGCTGTTAATAACCTGCCCGTTAAAAGTTAATTTATCGATATAGGTTAGATTGTTGTCACCGCCAGTTATTTCCAATAATTTTTTATTGGGTAGACTGACCGTGATTTTACTAAAAGATGGTGAATTTAAAGATACCCCACCGATACCCGGGATTACAGGGAACATGCCCATGTTCGCGAAAACGTAAAACGCACCTATGGCACCTAAATCATCGTTGCCGGGCAAGCCGCTGGCAGTATTTGTATATTGTTCTTTAATAATGCGTTTCACCAGGTTCTGGGTTTTGTAAGGTGCACCAATCCAGTTGTAAATCCATGGTACCTGAAAATCGGGTTCATTTCCGGCAGCAAACCAATCTTGCGAATAATTTGCATTCAGTTTCCTAAAGAAATCATCTAAACGGGCTTCCGCGGGCTTGTTTCCACCAATACCATCAGCCAATCCTTTAATGTTATAAGGCACCATCCAGTAATAACTTTTGTAATTGGCTTCCCGCATACCATCATTCTGGCCGCGCCATTTGCCATCGCTTTCTTTAGACCTGATCCATTTTGTTTCCGCATCAAACTGGTTTTTCCATTGGTTTGATCTTTTTAAATAAGTTTGATAAATATCTTTCTGATTTAATGCCTGTAGCGCAAACTGTCCGATGGCAAAATCGGCAGAAGTATATTCTAAATTCATTGATGCATCGTTTACGTAGCCCTTGCTCAGGTATTGCGCCAGGTAAGGCCTGGTTTCGATCTGTTGTGATTTAGCCTCTGGTATTTCAGCGCCTTTGCGCATTACTTTTAAGGCCAGTTTATGGTCAAAATCTTTTGCACCAAAGGCATAGGCATTGGCTATAACGATGGATGTGGGATCGCCCTGCATAATACCCGTTTCGGTATTGGCCATTACCCACCGAGGTAAACTTCCGCCAGACTGGGCCGCAAAATCGATTGTTGACTGAATGATCTGACTGGTTTCCTTGGGTGCGAGAATGCTGATGAGCTGGATCTGCGTACGGTAAGTATCCCAGTTGCTAAAAGAGGTATAATTGTTTTTGCCTGCAATAACCTGATGAACCTGGTTATCAGCCCCCATATAAGCCCCGTTTACATCGTTACTGATGTTGGGATGGGCTAATGCATGGTACAAATGGGTATAAAACTGTATGGTTTGATCGTTGTTTCCTCCCGAAACCTTGATTTTTCCCAGATAGTTATTCCAGGCAGTCTGTGCTTTGTTTTTGATTAAATTGAAATCCCAGGTTGTATTTTCGGCAGCCAGATTTTGTTTGGCATTGGCTAACGATACATAAGATACCGCGAATTTATATTTAACCGTTTTGTTTTTCGAAAGATCAAATGTGAAGTATATACCTGAATTTTCGCCTTCCACTTCCTTTTTACCGGCGTTCAGTTCCTGCTCTTTCCACGCACCTGAAACGATTGGCTCGGTATCAAATTTTGCCACAAAATAAATTTTATAGGGCGTAGCCGAACCACAGAACGAACCGCCATCTGCATAAGCCTCTATCGTATGATCAGCCAATATTCTGGCATTTGCCAGACTGATTTTTGTGCCGTTGATTCCCGTTCCGATTACAATCGTTCCTTTGTCTCTAGCAGCCTTAAAGGTAAAGGTGGCCATTCCTGTACGGGGTGTAACCGTTAAAGTAGCATTGATGTTGTCTTTCTTTAAATTTACATCATAAAAACCAGCTGAGGCTTTATTGATCTGATATTGCGGATCAAATCCTTTCATATCGGCAGGAGATTTTGTTAAAGCACCTGCCAAAGGCATTACCGGGAAATTGCCCATATGGTCGCATCCTGCACCGCTCAACTGGTTCACCACAAAGCCCTTATTTTCGACAAAGAAGGTCGGTGTAAACTGCACCATCCCCATTGGGTACATCGCCCCTGGGAAGGTATAACCTGCTTCTAAATATTGTTCGTGCACCCCATGCCCCTTTCCCTTCGAACCAATGGTGGTATTCACCATACCGGCATAGTTAGGGGCTTTGTTTTGTGCAAAGGTAAAGTGAGTACCAAGCGCTAAAAGCAAGATTAAGCTTAAATTCCTGGTCTTATATTTTTTTAGGTTTCTAAAATCCACCATGTGTATATTTTTATCGTTAACTAATATTTTATGCCTATTTGGCTTTGGTTAGCGAAAAGGGTTTATCATCAACAGCTAAACCACGGCTCGTTTGTGGCTGGCTCCCCATCTCAAACCTGAGTACACCACCATTCATAATATCGGCATGTTTGATGAAGTTTTTGCTGTAAGGTTTGCCGTTTAAAGTTGCCGATTGGATATACACATTTTCCTTGCTGTTGTTCACCGCCTCTACCGTAAACTTGTTTTTGTTTTCTAAAGTGATGGTGGCTTTTTTAAATACAGGACTACCGATCGCATATTCATCTGTACCCGGACAAACGCTGTAAATACCCAATGCGCTTAACACATACCAGGACGACATCTGGCCCTGATCTTCATCTCCAGGATAACCGTTTTCAGTAGCATTGTATAACCTGTTCATCACCTCACGCGACCATTTTTGTGCCTTCCAGGGCTGTCCTGCGTAATTGTATAGGTAAATCATATGCTGAATGGGCTGGTTTCCATGTGCATATTGTCCCATATTGGCATTCACCATTTCTGTCATTTCGTGGATGGTTTGTCCATAGGCACCCACATTAACTTTGTTGGGTAGTGAAAATACCGAATCGAGCTTGGCCGTAAAGTTTTCATTGCCACCCATGAGGTTGATTAAACCCTGGGTATCGTGAAAAACCGACCACTGCCAATGCCATGCATTTCCTTCGGTATAAGGGCCACCCCAGGAGTATGGATCGAAGTTGGGTACCCATTCGCCATTGGCCTGGCGCCCGCGCATAAAACGTGTAGCCGGATCGTACAGGTTTTTATAGTTGTACATCTGCTTGGCAAAACGGCCCGCAAAATAGTCCTGTCCGGTCATACTGGCCAATTGGTAACCACAAAAATCATCATAAGCATATTCGAGTGTTTGCGATACGGCACCTTCCGAACCCGGATAAGCCACATAACCCAACTGGTAATAATCTTTCCATCCTGCCCTTCCGTTTGCACCGCCCCATGGCCCTTTGTTGGTTGCTTCGTGGAAATAAGCCTTAACGGCCCTTTTCGGATCAAAGGTGCGGATGCCCTTTACCCAGGCATCGGTTAGTAAAGAAATGGCGTGATTGCCCAACATTCCACCTGTTTCACTTGGAAACGACCATGCGGGAAGCCATCCACACTGATCCTGAGCATCGAGCAGTGCGTTCATATAACGCCCCTCATAAGTGGGATTAATTATGGTATTTAAAGGAAATTGTGCCCTGAAAGTATCCCATAAACCGTTATCGGTATACATGTATCCATCATGAAGCTGGCTGTCGTAAGGACTGAAATAATAAGGTGATCCATCTTTTTTATATTCAAAAAACTGTCGTGAGAATAGATTTGCCCTGAATAGGCAAGAATAAAAAGTCCCCATTTCATCTTCGGTACCGCCTTCAACCAAAACCCGGTTAAACAGCGCATTCCAGACCTTGCCCGCAGCAGCCCTGGTATCTTCCAGTTGCTTGTATTTACCCAGTTCGCGGTCTAAATTCAGCTGCGCCTGTTCAGCACTGATATAAGATGAAGCCACCTTAACCTGTACTTTTGCCCCGTTTTTAAACTTGATATAAGCGCCAATGCCTTTCCCTTCATCTTTGGCATTGTTTTCTTTGATCTGGTTTTTAATGTTTTCCCAGGTGCCATATGCTTCAAAAGGCTGATCGAACTCGATCACAAAGTAGTTCATGAAATTTTTAGGGATAAAGCGGCCATTGTTTACATAGCCGATTATTTTTCTTTGTTTAGGCAAAATCTCTACCCTGCTTTGTTTGTTGTAGCCATCTAAAACCAGGTAAGCGGCTTCGTTTTTGTTCGGAAAGCTGAAACGTAAATGTGCTCCCCGCTCGGTTGGCGCAATTTCTGCCGAAATCTTATTATCGAAAGTCACTTTGTAATAATTGGGCTTCCCGGTTTCGTTTGCATGGCTAAAAGGCAAGGCCCTTTCATCTTCATTTACGGTGAGTTTCCCCATCACCGGCATCAGTGAAAAAACGGCATAATCACTCACCCAGGGGCTACATTGATGTGCCTGCTGAAAGCCACGGATGGTTTTATCTTTGTAAAGGTATTTCCAGCCTTCGCCGTTTTTCCCTGTCTGGGCACCCCAGGTATGCATACCAAAAGGTAGCGCCGTGGTGGCATAGGTATTGCCATGGCTCAACGCATATTCGGAATTGGTTCCCTGCAGCGTATTGGCGTAATGCACCAGATCTTTATTTTGTGCCAGTACAGCGGTGGCCAAACAAGTGATTAACAATGTAAATCCTAATTTCATATTGTGTGTGTGCTATTGTTGTTTTTACTAAAGGTTGGTGCCCCAGTTTTTATTCGGTTCGCTGCCCATTTTCAGAACCAATAACCCGCCCTTTGCAACGTCCTGGTGATCGATATAACATTTACCGTAAGTTTTTCCGTTTAAGGTGGCGCTTTGGATGTAGATGTTCTTTGGGGAGTTATTTTCCGCCTGGATGGTGAATGTTTTTCCGCTCGCGTATTGTCCATCCAATTTGATATCGACCTTATTAAACACCGGACTGGTAATTTCGTACCTGGTTTCGCCAGGACAAACCGGATGTAAGCCACTTGCGGCCAAAACGTACCAGGCCGACATCTGTCCAACATCTTCATTTCCTACCAAACCCTCTACCGTATTGTGATACGCCCTGCTACAGATCTCGCGGGTTGTTTTTTGGGTTAACCAGGGGCTTCCCAAACGGTTAAAAAGGAAGGGCACATGATGAACAGGTTCGTTGGGATGGTTGTAATAATCGTTCCACATCATGTTTTCAGGTGCCTTGGCAAAAAAACTGGTGAGATCTTTTAATACTTTTTCGCGCCCACCCATTAAAGCCACCATACCGGGTACATCATGTGGCACAAACCAGCCCTGCTGGTAAGGATTACTTTCAATACAGCCGTACCATTGGGTTAATCGCCCGGAATCAGGCCAGGCGAGCCATTTCCCGTCTTTATCTTTCGGCCTGAACCAGTCTTTCTCCTGATCAAAAATATTATGGTAAGACTGCCCCCGCCGCTGGTATTTTTTGGCGTCAGCGGCTTTCCCCAACGATTTCGCCAGTGTGCTTACGCACCATTCGAAATAACCATATTCGAGTGTATTGGCAATGCTCAACGGCTCCGGGGTGTAGCCTCTATCACCGTTACCAAATTTCTCTACACTGTTTACCGAAAGCTGATAAGCTTTCTGCACATCAAAATTCCTGATATTTTTCTGATAGGCATCGGTAATCACCGATACAGCAGGATTACCGATCATGCAACCGCTATAGGCATTCAACATTTCCCAGCGCTCGAGGTAATCTTTATTTTTTTCATCAGCTAACGTGACCAAAGAGTTCACCATATCGTTAACCACAACCGGATTGATGATGGTTTGCAAAGGCATCTGGCTTCTGAACACGTCCCAACCGCTAAAAATGGTGCGTTTGGTAAATGTTGTGGATCGGTGTGCTTTTCCATCTCCCCCGGGGTAATTGCCATCTACATCCTGAAAAATACGCGGATCTAACATGGTATGGTACAATGCGGTGTAAAAAGAAGTTTTTTCATCTTCCGTACCGCCGGAAATATTAATTTTCGACAAAGCCGCGTTCCATTTGGCAATAGCCTGATTGTGGATCTGATCAAAATTCCAATCCGTAATTTCCTTTTCGAGGTTATTTTTTGCCCCAGCAATGCTATTGTAAGAAATTCCTGTTTTTAAAATAACCTGTTCATCTTTTTTGGTTTCAAATTCGGTAAAAAAGCCCAGGTGTTTCCCTTCTTTTTGAGGGATATTTTTTAATATTTCAGCTTTTTCAACCAGATCCTGATATTTATCGCTGATCACATCATCGCGTTTGCGGCCCCAGCTGTCGGGAATATCGGCCGACCACACACCATAATTTTTTAAAGGTTTGCTAAACTGCGCATAAAAGTAAACGGTATAATCGGCATGGCCATCACCATTTCCCCAACCACCGCCTTCAGGCGTACATTTCATCCAGCCTTCAATGGTATGGTCGTTCACCACTTTAACCGACTGCAAAGTAGACGTTCCACCCACACGGCGCGCAAGATCAATCTGTATACGCGACTGTTTATTTTCGGGAAAGGTAAAACGCATCATCCCGCTGTGTGTTGCGGCCGTTAATTCGGCCTTGATATTACTTCCGCTAAGTTGAACCGAATAATAGCCCGCTCCCGCTTTTTCGGATTGTTTATCATAAAAAGAACGATACCCTTTCCTTCCATTCTCTTTTCCAGAAACTGTTTTTAAAGCACCAGCTGTTGGCATTACCAGGAAATTCCCCATATCGCCGTACCAGCCAATGCCCCCCATTTGTGTGAGTGCAAAACCTTCGATGGTTTTATGTTCGTAGCTGTAACCCGAGCCGTTATCGCCACCCGTAATGGTATTCGGACTCACCTGAACCATGCCGAAAGGCGTGGCTGCACCAGGATAAGTTTTACCCAAACCGTGATAGATCCCCGCATCGCCCACATTTGTGGTCGCACCGATAAAGGGGTTTACATAATCTGCAGGCGTTTTCTCTTTCTTATCTACACCTTTCACCAGCGTAAGCAAGCTAAACGTAGCCCCTAGTAATAAATTAAGTTTCATTATAAAATTTCTGCTAATTCGATATGACGGACTACTGGTTTGTTGATGCTGTAAATCTGGTTGATCAGCCCATCCATCTTTGCCCGTACTTCTGGTTCTTTATCTACAATTTCATCGTAATCGCCTTTTTTAGCATTAAGCCAGCCGTTTTTCTTCAGATTGTTCTGGATGGTATCACGTGCTTCCTTCGAATTGTTAAAAAGGAAGCCTTTATCCTTTAAAAAATCGTACTGCACCCAGTAATAGTTTCGGTATTTACTTTCCACTCCCCTACGGTCGTTATTTAGGGCCAATATTTTAAGCGCCTGCTGATATTGAGGTGTATTTTTTAAGGTGGCCAGGTTTACGCCTGTAGCCAGTTCGGAAGCCGAAAACTTTTTGATGATATGCCCGTCAATTTTCAGGTTGTAATTTTGCCCTGTTAAGCCTGTTACAGTGAGCAGTTCCTGATCAAATTCTTTTACAAATGGAATTACTGCCAAGGCTTCGGTTTGTACCTGGAAATTTTGCCAAACGCGTGCAGCGGTATCGATCGGATAAGGTAACGATTTTGCCAGATAATCGAAACTGATATTACCCTTGCCCGATTTTACATTCGATATTTTAGCATTTACAGTAGCCGTTACCTTTTTATTGGCGGCATTAATTTTTACATCGGCAATTGGGGTATTGGTTAAACCTTGCGACTTTAGAAAAATATAAGCCATAATAAAGTGGCCTGCACTGCCCGGGTGGATGCGATCGGTTCCGGTATTGGTATAACCTGGATTATTTTTTTGCTCCCTGATGTTAATTTCGGTCATGGGATGGAAGAAATCTACAAAACCCCAGTTGTTCTTTTTGGCCGAGCTCAGCTGGAAATCGATAATGCCCTGCATGGTTTTTGCTTTACCCAAAAACAGGTTACCCTCCATTTTCGCCGTCTCGTCATAAGGTGATGAAGCCATTAAAATGGTTTTGATAGCCGGCAGTTTTTTAAGCTTATCTTCAATTTTTACATAACTATCATAGGATTCTTTGATGATCGCCTGTCTTTTTTGCTCATCTACAGGATTTTTCTTGTCGAGGTACTCGAAATACTTGCTATCGTTCATTCCGAAGGTAAGCGCGAGCACCGTAGGTTTTTTTGGCAGGATATCGCCATCTAACCTATCGTAAATCTGCCGGGCTACATCGCCACCAACGCCTCCGTTAATCACTTCCAATTTTCTTTCAGGGAAATGGGTCATATAATATAACCAGATGTACGATCCGTAAAGGCCAGCTTCGGTAATGCTGTTTCCGGCAAAAACCACCCGGTCGCCAGCTTTAAACGGTTCAACTTTCTTCTGTGCAAAGCCATTGGCGGCAAACAGTGATACGAGTGCCAGTAGAAAAACGTTTTTTTTCATTATCATCAGAATTAGTTCAATAAAGTCGGGAGCATCCGATTGTTTGGGGGGATATGGCTCATGACTTGATCAAGTTTATATTTGGTATGTTGTATTTTTAAAATTAGCAATATAAAACGATTTAGCAAGTATTAAAATGTAACAAAAACAGAGAAACTTATGGCAAATAAACTTTAACGGTCCTCAGCCCGAATTGTTGAATGGGCAGATTAACCACGGTGCTACCATTCTGCTTTTTAAACAGTTTTAAAGTTTGTGATTTTGTGTGGTTAAGTTCAACCAGATCCGCTTTTTTAATGGCCGTCTTAAAATTTAAATTTACATTGCTGTGTACACCGCTGGCATTAAATACCCTAAACAATAAAGCTCCATCTTCCATCGTCACAGATGAAATTTCATAACCAGGTTCATTGATCTGGAGCAAAGAAACTGAAGGATTTTGCCCCAGGTGATCTATAACAACCTGCAAGGGCTCATTCCAGGTAATACTTTGGTTCCAAAGCTGGGCTTTGTCCCATTTATTTAAGTGTGGCAAAAGGGCGTAGTGGTATTGTGAAGCCCCTTTGATGGTATAATTCCTGCCCCACAAACCCATTCCCGAATATTGAAGCGTTAAGCCTAAAACGCCGGCTTCGTTATGCACATAACTTGTGGTGTGAGCATTTAATAAAGCCATTCCATACTGGTTATCATGATCGTTTACGTCTACCCAGTTTACGATGATGTTGTTTTTGATACTGTCCCAGGTATTGAAATAAGTGTTTTTTAACCTGCTTTCCATAACATCAAAGGCCGCGTTTTTATAAACTTTTTGTGCGGCAATATTCAATGGAAAAACAGCCTGTAATTTTAAGCTATCGTTATAAAATGCCTTTTTAAGATCGTTTGCTTTCCAGCCCTTTTTTTGTGCATAGTTTTGCCCTATCCCAGCATTATTTTGCCAATCAACAGCAGTTTGTATATCGATCTTGCTATCGTTTTTTTTAAAGGTGATATATTGCGTAAAAGGGTGCAGACTTATTTTCCCTTCGATTCTTAACCTGCACATCAATGGGCCATCCTCCACAACAGTTATTTTTGCTGACTGGTCTTTTGAAGAATAAAATGTGCTGTCCTGATAGAAATAACCCCTCATTTCATTAAACGACCGCATACTTTTCTGATCTGCAAATTGTTTATTGTCTAATTTTTTGGCGATCAGACTTTCCATAATCCCACCTTTGGCAGCATTAAATACAATTTCGTAATCCTCGTTTTTAAAAGTGTACAGCGTTCCTTTGATTGAAACATGATTGGTTGCCTGGGCAATTTTAACCCTGGAAGATTTTATGCGATAATGGGCATAACCCAATGCCGGGGCAAATGCTTCGAACAATAAAAATTTGCCGCCATTTTCTGTAATGATTTGCGTGTGAACTGTTTTATGATCGGGCCCGGTCACTATTGGGTTTGTAAATCTTTCATCCAGCCGGATTTTCGCAATTTCCTGGCGCGGGTAGGCTTGCGAATTGTAAACCTTTACGTTAAATCCACCTGGATTTTCAGATTCATTGTTACCCGTAGGATTCAAAATACTGTCGCAAAGGCGGTTCGATTGATCCGTCCAGTATTTAACCTGATCGGCCCAGTTCCATCTCTTTTCCCGGTTAACGATGTTGTATGGTACAATCCATGAGTCGTGGTGCTGAGCCAATAAAAGATTTCGCCAGGCGGCATCAAATTTCCCAGCAATTGGTTTGGCTTTATTGGCCACAGCATTTATCGCATCTATTTTTTCGGCAATGGTGATTTTATTTTCAGCAATCCTGGTGTTTTGGGCCATTTTCTGCAGGATCTGCGCGCCCCATACCAAACTCACCTGAACATCTTCCTGGTTAAAATTCCAGGTTTTTATATCCGACTTATTTGCGGTATTCTGAATATAATCGCGCCAGGTTGTATAGGTAAAATCTTTTGGTTTACCCAGCCAGGGACCATTTTTCCAGCCCGCATCCTGTATACACATCCCAACGGGGTTTTGGATCCCATAACGGTAAGCGGCAGAAATATATGCCGGCGAATTGTTCCAGGCCTGGGTTTGCCAGGTCGAATTTTGGAGCAATGCTTCTGTTTCGTAACGCGGAACGGTAAGCAATACCGAACCATCAGACCCTTTCCAGTTGATCAGTTCGCCTCCAAAAGCACGCGTATAACCGCCCCAACAGGTATTCGGATTTTTTAATGCGGCGTAACGATAACCAAATGATTTTAAAATCTGCGGCAACGCACTGGTAAAACAGGGCTCTTCAGAAGAATAGGTTTGAAATTTGGCTTCAGGGAAATGTGCCTGTATGGTCTTGATCCCGATTTCAAACTGTCTGATTACAGATTCGCCCTGGATGTTAAAAAGATAACTCTGTCCGTATGACGGATTAACAAACTCTACCCTACCCTTTGCCGATTGATCTTTGGCATAAGTTTTAAACCGGTTATAATTTACCAGATCGTTTTTCTGTGCCACATCCCAGGTTACAGGTTCAATTTCCAGGTTGATCTTCCAAAAACTATTTTGATCCAGTTTATCGGCAATAAAGCCAGTATAACCTGCCGGATAATGCCCCCAGAAACCGCCATGATAACCATCAATAAAAAACTTGTTTTGCGCATCAGCATGTTGCAGCAAAAGTGCTAACAGTGTGAGGAGAAATATTGGCTTTATGGTACGCATTTTTTGTTGAAGGGAGACAATAGAATTGGTTAGAAAAATATTAAAAAATTAGCTAAATCAATTTAGCAACCGGTCAAAAAAAATCAGACCTCTATTTAATGGATCAGAATTTTATTGATTTCATTAGCGGCACTGCAAGCGCCGATTAAAGCCGCGTGGTCCCATAATTCGGTTACTTTAATCTGTACCTGAGGGAATTTCTCCGCAAGCTTACATTTAACAGTTGTCAAGAAACGGTCAGCCGCCTGCGCAATATTGCCTCCAATCACCACCACATCAGGAAGTTCATCTGAAATGAAGACCGAAAGAAAATCACTCAGGTTTTGGGTAAATTCATTAAAAATCTGGTCCACAACAGCCTCTTCATCTGTCAGGTTGCACAATGTTTTCACATCCGCTACGCTATTGCCCGTTAATTCCTGATAACGTTTGGTAAACCACCTGGTAGACAGGTAATCCTCTACAATACCCTCTAAAAAAGCACTCGAACCACGGTTTACGTCCTCAGCAACCAGATTAACGCAACGGGCAGAGCCCAATCCGGTACCAATGGTGATGCCGATGATTTTATCGAAACCAACAGCTGCACCGGCTACCGCCTCACCGAGAATGAAACATTTTGCATCGTTAAAAAAGTGGATATTGGCAGGCTGAACAGATAATTGTGCAGCAAAAATTTCCCTGATATTTAAACCGTAAAGCGATTCGTATTTATTCATGCCGGTAATTAAACTGATGCCATTTTCATAATCGAAAGGCCCTGGCATAGCAACCGCTACACATTTATCTCCAGTTGTCTGTACAAACACATTTTTAATAGTACTGACCCAATTGGCTATAATGACATCTGCGTCAAGGCCCGAATCGATCTTAGCCAGCGTATATGTTCCTGGGACGAGCTTATTTTGTTCTACAGCTGCCGCAGCAATGTGAGATCCGCCAATATCTACCCCTACCGTAAGATTACTTTTAATATTTACAAAGCCCATTGAAATGATCTGCTTTTAAAAAAATGGAATATCTGGTTATAAATCGTTTTAGCAAAAATAGTATTTTAATTTGCAAATGCAAATTTTGCAACATTTAAGCTTTAGGAATAAATTGTTGAGAGGCACCATGGCTTAGCTCCTGCATTTCTCCATCACCGATTTTTCATCATCAAAGGTCATAAACTCCTTTGTTTCACTATTAAAAATGTAAGGCGCTTTTGCCGATTTATCTACATAATGCTTAAATCCTTTTTTGTTGATCAGGCTATCGCGGATAAAAGTATAACCTTTCCCATAAACCGTAGATTGAACACTGTCTGCCAGCCCGTTTTTCGCTTCTCCTTTTAGCTTAATCATGCGGCCATAAAACGCAATCCCCATTACCAATTTACCGGCAGGTACGCCTGCTTTGTTAAAAGCCTGAAATGCTGCATCGGCACTATTACCTTTATATTTTTGAGAATTGTACAGGTTGGTATGGTGCACCGCTAAGCCATCTCCGGGGTAAAAATCATAGGTCATCAGGTTAACAAAATCCAGATAGGCTTGCACTTTATCCATTTCGGTGTGCGAAATATAATTACTAAAGCCGCCTACAGCAATGGTAAGTAGTTTTTTCGCTCCTGTTTCACTTTCCAGTTTATTCAGTTCATCACGAAGTGCGGCCATTAATAAAGTAAAATTCTTTTTATCTTCCGGCCGGAATATATTCCCTTGTTCTCCGGCCATCCCAGGATATTCCCAGTCGATATCCAGCCCATCAAGCTTAGACTTTCGGGCAATTTCTACCGCACTTTTTGCAAACCTACCCTTGCAGTATCGGTAAGTGCAGCATCAGAAAAATTCTCACTCCAGGCCCATCCTCCTATGGAAATCAGCACTTTAAGTTTAGGGTTTTGCGTTTTAAGCGAAACCAGGTTTCTCAGGTTCACGGTATCTGTTTCAGGCCTGTTGATAAACGCCCTGCTATTCTTCACATTAATAAACGCATAATTAATGTGGCTGAGTTTTTTTGGCGAAATCAGCGTTACATCAACCAAACCACGGTAACCGCCCACATAACCGATAATTACCTTCTCGGATTTGTCTTTTGAGGTCGACATCACCATTAGCACCATAATCAGCAATGGAAAAACGGTTAAAAGCCTTAAATTTCTTTTCATTTTATAGATTTTAAAATTGATGACTTGTGTTTTTTACCATGTCCAAGCCACAAAAGCGCATTGATCAGTAATTTATCCTGGTAAGGGTTTCCGAAAGAGGAGGAAAGTGCCTTATTGGTATTATCATATTGATGTTCATAATCCATATCGTTATGCCCCATATTTACATAAAGCATTTTAAACTTTTTGTTGCGCCACACTACGGGATAAAAGCCACTGTGCCAGATTTCATTTGGCTTTGGCCCCGTACCAAGTGGAAAACTTGCCGGATCGATCGACAACAGGATATCGATATCAGGATTTTTACGCAAATCGTTTTTCCAGCGGTACCATTCGTTGGGCTGTGCTGTAAAGGTTTGTGGCAGGTTTGCCGTAACCGGGTGTTTACTTGTAACCCTTAAAATAGCGCTGGTTGGCCTCCAGGTATTGCTTCCATATTCTCCAGACCCTAAAAATGTATTGTGGTACCAGTCCCAATTCTGTGGCACAGCAGAATGATCTAAACTAAAAGCAGCAAAGTGGAAACCCATCCAGCCACCACCTTTTTCCATGTATTTTTGGAAAGCTTCGCGTTGCTCCTTCTTTTCGGGGCGGGTATCTAAAAAAAGTACCACCTGGTAGTTGGCAAGAAACTTTTCGTTTAAATTTTCCCAGTTTGAAGTAGAATCGTATTCAAAATGATATGCTTTAGCCATTTTCAGAAACCACACATTGGCTTCGTGTACAAAACTGATGTGGGCCAGATCGCTCTTGGCCGTATAAAAAGCAATAACCTTAAATTTCTTTTTCTGCAAGGCCATCACTCTATTTCCATAAAGCAGGGAAATAATCAGGCAGCAGGTTAATAAAAATGCCTTTTTCATAATCATGATTTTATTGACAGATAAGGTTGATATAGCCAATGATGACGAGCAGGAGAAAATTAAAAACAAATTTTATCTTTCTGATAAACATCATGGAGCGCTAAATTCTGGTTAGAAAATAAAACTAAGTTACAGATCCAAATTGGCTTTTTGGATACCTTAAAAAGGTATTTATAAGTCTGTTTTTAAATAACTTCATTCAATCCGTTGTTCGGTAATCGAAAATGCAATAAATTAGCTTAGAAATTCATAGCCGATCTATTTTGGCGAAATAGCGAACCCTTCAAATTAATCGAGATGCCCAGTATCAAAATATATCCGCTAAATATTCTTTTCCTGCTGTTTTTATTCAGTTCGTCATCCTCTTTTGGACAGATTGTACTAAAAGACAAAAAGTACCGCGTTGAAACCAAAACATTTTCTCAAACGGATTCCAATACGCTCAAACTGGATATCTATTACCGCGGCGAACTTACTGAGAACAAACCAACAGTGCTTTTTGTATTTGGTGGCGGTTTTGTAACGGGCCGTAGAGACAGTAAATTATTCGAACAATATTTTAACACCTTAATTGAGCATAATTTCAAGGTGGTTTCCGTTGATTACAGGCTTGGGCTCAAAGGCAAGAAATTCCCTACCCCCTTTAATACTTCCAATTTAAAAGCAGCAATTGATACGGCCACAAAAGATGTTTTTAGTGCAACCTGTTACCTCATCAAAAATGCAAAACCACTGGGTATCGATACGGCAATGATCATCCTTTCAGGCTCCAGTGCAGGTGCCATTACCGCGCTGCACGCCGATTACAATAAAAGGAATGCAACACCGTTATCAGCATTGCTTCCAGCCAATTTCCAATACAAAGGTGTAATTTCTTTTGCGGGTGCAATTTTGAGTTATCATGGCGCGCTAAAATATGCGATTCCACCTGCACCTACCATGTTATTTCATGGCACAGCAGATAATCTCGTGCCCTTCAATAAGGTAAGATTGCTTAACCGGGGCTTCTTTGGATCAAAATATCTTGCACGCACCTTCAAAAAAAATGGATATCCATATTATTTCCAGTATGTGCAAGATATGGGACATGAGATAGCGGGTTCGCCAATGGCAGAGAACCTTCCCGATATTTTATGGTTTATTGAAAATTATATCATGAAACGTAAGCGGTATTTTATGGAAGTAGATTTTAAAGATGCCGACAAAAAGCGTACTTTCAGCATACCGCCCTCCTTTAAAAAACCATAGCTTTTCACGTATTTCGTTTAATGTTTCAGCTCAAGCACCGCCACAACCGGCAAATGATCTGAGGCATAACGTTCAGGAATAACCTCGTGTGAGATCACAGTAAACGGATTTCCCTTTTTAAAACCAATATGATCGATGGTTTTCTTTGGATTGATCACCGGAATGGTAAAACCACAATCGCTACAGGTCCTGGTAAAAGCAGTATCCAATATTTTAATACTTTCCGAACTGGGATCAGCGTTAAGATCTCCGGCAACAATAACTGGCAAAGTTTCTTTTTCTGCCAAACGATTGATTTCTTTAGCTTGTAAAATGCGGTTTTCTTCCGGATGTTGTGCATCAAGATGGGTAGAAGCAAAACGGATAAACACGCCTTTGGCAATTTCGGCAGTTGCAATAGCCAAAACCCTTTGTTCAGCTTTTATATCATTATTTTTAGGGAGCATAAAAGTTTGTTGTGCGGATAAGGGAAAACGTGATAAAATGGCCACACCATAATCACCTCCATCGTGGTCGATAGCCTTACCAAAATAAAAATTCATCTTCAGCTTGGTGGCCAATAACACCGCTTCGTTGATATTGCCCGATCTTTTGGTATTTACATCTACTTCCTGCAGTGCTACCAGATCAGGCTTTTGCAATGCTATCGCCTTAGCAATGGCATCAACATCAATCAAGCCTTCCTTCTCCTTCGATGGTGGATTGCAATGGTGGAGGTTATACGACATGATACGTAGTCTGTTATCGTCTTTTGTTCCCGATGGCGAACTAAGCTTAGGGGAACAAGCGCCTAAAAGGCAAATGCATAATGTTAAAAAAGAATATAATTTCATAGCTGTTAAATTATTATAAAAAGCGTTCTCTACCAAAAAGAGAACGCTTAAATTTACTACCAGCCTGGATTTTGGCCCAATACCGGATTGCGTTGTAATTGTGTAATGGGAATTGGCCAGAGATAATTTTTAGGGGCCACAAATTTTCTTCCTGTGTTTACCACGAAATAACCATTGGCATCCGTCGCAATGGTAGCCACATATTGCTGGTTAAAACTTTCTACCAGGCTTTTTTTGATGCCTTTTACATCCTGCGCCAATAAATCTCCCTGTTTCCACCGAAGAATATCATAGTAACGCTGCCCCTCAAGAGCCAGCTCTATCCTTCTTTCACGTCTGATTTCCGTTCTCAAATCCAACCCTGCTGCTGTAATTTCGGTAATCACCATCCTTTTCATATCTACACGGTCTCTTAATTTATTGATGGTATTGTCTATATCGCCCTGGGTTAATATGCCTTGTTCAAATCTTGCTTCAGCATAAGTAAGCAATACCTCCGCATAACGGATATGATGGATGTCGTTCGAATCCTGACTTACCGTACCAACCGCAGCAACTTCTACATATTTGCTAAAGTAAAACCCGGTGCCGGTGATGCAGCCCTTTTTATCGGCATTCCATTTAGGTGTATTAAAGATTGGGCTCACCGTTGCATCAGTATCGCCATCATCCTGCCCGCCCCAAGCCGATCCAGGTGTTAATATGGTCTGGTTCATGCGTGGATCTCTGTTTTTAAAGATGTCGGCATAGGTACTTTCACTGTAAAGTGGCGATTTATCAATTGGAAGCCCATCCGAGCACAGGTAACTATCTACCAAAGATTTTGTTGGCGAATAACGGCTGGTTTGATCGGGTACCTGTATTTCGCGACTGGTATTGTGCACACTTACCCCTGCAACATTGGGACGTGCAAGGATCGTTTCTTTATTGGCACCCGCCGCTAACTTTCCTTTATAGGTAAAAAGGTCATTATAACATTTCTCAGGACCACCCGTGGTATACAACTGATAAATATTCAGATCCATTACGGCTTTAGCAGCAGTTTCGGCAATATTCCATTTTTCGAAGAATAAGGCCACCCTGGCTTTCCAGGCCAATGCAGCACCTTTTGTAATCCGTCCTAAATCTGCTGCCGTATAAGCAGTTGGTAAGCCCGCTGCCGCAGCATCTAAATCCGCAAAGACAAATTCGAGTACTTCTGCCCTTTTATTCCGTGGACCAAAAACTTCCTCATCACCAATATCGAGTGTTTTGGAAATTAAAGGCACGTCGCCAAAAAGAAAGATCAGATAGGTATACATAAAAGCCCTTAAAAACCTTACCTCACCGGCATATTGCGCCAATGCAGTAGCACTGATATTTGTTGCTTTGGTATAATTTTCGAGAAAATGGTTACAGCGTCTGATTGCGGCATATAAATTTACCCACTCGGAGTTTAGTGTTCCGGAGGTAAAATCGTAATTGCCGGCAGAAATGGCCTGATATTCTGAATTTGGCGGATAAATAGTATTGTCGCCCATGTTTTCCATGGCGATGGTATTGTTGTTTCTTAAATTGCTATAACAGGCATTTGCTGCCAATTTTAACTGTTCTTCTGTTTTCCAGAAACTGATATCTGTTACCGAATCTAAAGGTTCACGGTCAAGAAATCCTTTTTTACAGCTGGCTAAAAAAAAAGATGGGAGGAGTGCCGCACCACTTAACAGGCCTGTTGCTTTTAAAAATGAGCGGCGGCTGTTTATATATTGAGTTTGATTTTTCATGGGGATTTATTTTAACTTAATAGAAAGACCGAAAATGAATGTTTTAACCTGCGGATATAATCCTCCACTGGTGGCCTGCGATTCGGGATCATAAGCATAAAAGAAATTGGTATCAGTAAACAGGTTATCAGCCGAAGCATAAACCCTAAGCCTCTCTACATGGATTTTTTGCAAGAAATTACCCGGGATCGTATAACCCAGTTGCAGGTTCTTCACCCTTAAATAAGCTGCATCCTGAAGCCAGTAATCGGCAAACCTTCCCGTATTACGGGTATCCTTATACACAAAACGCGGATAGGATCCACCAGTATTCTGAGGTGTCCACCTATCTAAATGCACTTCCTGAGGAAATGCAGCATCTGCATTATACGCATGTAAACCGGCTCCGGTAATGTAACCATTGGCCTCACCCACGCCTTGTAAAAATACACTTATATCAAAATTATGATATGCAGCATCAAATCTGAACGAATAATTATATCGTGGATAAGCATCCCCGATTACCTCGCGGTCCAAATCGGCACTGATGATTCCATCGCCATTTAGATCACGGTATTTTAAATCACCTGGAGCCACTTTACCGGCATCAGCACTAAAGATTGGAAACTTTGGCACATATCTTCCTGATGCATCTTTGGTAAAATCTGCTTCCTGAGCCAATCCATCCGTCCGGTAACCGTAAAAAGCATCCAGTGGTTGCCCTACCTGACGGATCCTATCGCCAATTGTTGGTGGCACACCGCCCAGGTCGGTAACCGTATTTTTGATATCGAAAAATTGTCCCGCAATACCATATTTAAAGTTCCCGATTTTATCATTCCAGCCTAAGCTCAGCTCATACCCCTTATTTGATATGGCACCTGCATTCTGATCAGGAACGGTAAGTCCAATCACATCCGGCTGTGGCACTTTAAGTTGAATATCAACTGTTTTCTTGTTAAAAATATCTCCCGTAAAAGTAAGCCGGTTGTTAAAAAAGGCAAGATCCATACCCACGTTGAGCATGGTCGCTTTTTCCCACCTCAAAAATGGGTTAGAAAGTATGGTCTGTGCAAAACCGGTGGTGAGGATATTACCAATCGGCATCGTACCTACACTGGTTAAAACTTTAATATATGGGTACCATTCAGAATAGGCCGGTCCGTCTGCACCATACTGATTGCCCAGTGATCCGTAAGAAGCGCGGATTTTACCATCGCTAAACCAGGCCTGTTTACTATCTTTTATAAAACTTTCTTCGCTAAACCTCCATCCTGCAGAAACCGAAGGGAATAACCCCCATTTTTTACCCGGTGCATATCTTGACGATCCATCATAACGCATATTAAACTCTACCAGATATTTCCCATCGTAATCATAATTAATCCTCGAAAAAAGCGATTGCAGCGCATATTGATAGGCATCGCCCGATGCGGTAGGATTTAATGAACCAATGTTAAGTACAGGTACATCATCACTCACCAGGTTGGTTTTCGCTGCGATAAAGGCATCAAAACGATACGTCTCCTGCTGATAGCCGCCGAGCAATTTAATATGATGTTTGTCTAAATTAAGCGAATAATCGGCCTGCATCGAGAAATTTTGCAGTGTGATAGTGGTGGCCACTTCCCTCAATGAGTTGTTCGGACTGGTGGTATAAATAATGGCATTGGTTACCGGATTAAAATAATCGATCCTTCTGTTAAAGGTTCTCCTTTTTTGAGAAGTGGCAATTAATCCATACTGAGCTTTTAGATCCAATCCTTTTAACAGGTGTGCAGTCCCGGTAACATTACTCGTAAACTCTTTGGAGAAAAAGTTATTGAAACCACCATCAGTTGCTATAGCTAATGGATTGCTGGATCCGCCGCCGTAACCCCAGGTACCTGTTGTAAAACGAACGGGAGTTAAGGGCGAACTGGTAAATGCCGTATATATCGCACCCCCACCGCCTTCAGTATCGGCGGCAGGCTGGTTCTGGTTACGGTCTAAATAACCCAGATTTACGTCAACATCCAAAAAAGATAAGAGCTTAACAGCCGATAACTTCATACGGGCATTGTTTTTGGCAAATTTATATTGGTCTCCGGCAATTAGCCCATCCTGGTTTTCCCTTCCATAAGAAAAATAGTAATTAAAATCACTGCTCCCGCCACTCACATTCACACTGTGGTTCTGTTGTGGCGCATAATCTTTAATCAAAGCATCTGTCCAGTTGGTGTTGGCAAAATAATTTGGATCAGAACCGTTCCGGGCCACCTCTATCTGTGCGTCAGTATACGATTTTGGAAGTCCGGCATTTACCTGCGCTTCACCAAGTAAGGTCATGTAGTCTACCGAGCCCAACATTTTTGGCAGGCGTGTTGGCGTTTGAAAACCGTAATAACCATTGTAAGAAATGATCGCTTTCTGATTAAATTTCCCCTTTTTGGTCGTTACTAAAATAACGCCATTAGCTGCCCTGGAGCCATATATAGATGAGGATGCGGCATCTTTTAAAACGGTTACACTTTCAATATCATCCGGATTGATCCAGTTCATATCGCCCGGTACCCCATCAATCAGAATAAAAGGGTTCGGATTATTGGTGGTACCCGTACCGCGTATACGCAATGAAGAGTGTGTAGCACCCGGCTGACCACTACCACCAATAGTGGTTAAACCTGTAATGGTACCCTGCAAGCCGGTTGATACGGCCGTAATTGGCCTGTCGGCTAAAACTTTGGCATCTACCTGCGATATGGCACCGGTAACATTGACTTTCTTTTGAGTGCCATAACCCACCACTACAACGTCGTTCAAACCCATGCTTGATGGCTTCAGGTTTATCGTAAATACCGTTTTATCACCAACCGTAAAGGTAAAATCTTCATAGCCAATCATCCTTAACCTGATTTTGTCGCCAGCAACGGCGGTAATTTTAAATTTCCCATCACTGTCGGCCGAAACGGTTTTTTTGGAGCTTTCATTTACAATACTTACACCGGGTATCGCTACACCATTCTCATCCAATACCGTTCCCGTGATATCTATTTTTTGTGCAAAAAGCTTTCTTTTGATCACAATGGTATTCCCTTCGATGGCATAACTTAGGGGTAGGTTTTCCAGGCTTTTGTCGAGCGCCTGCTCAATGGTTGCGTTTTTAACATTAACCGTTAAGGTACCGATATGGTTAAACATCTGGTTGTTATATAAAAAACCATATCCGCTCTGTTTTTTAATTTCGAGAAAGATCTCCTTTAGCGGAGCATCTTTAAAGGCCAGATTGATATTCTGTGCATAGAGCGAGGCCCTTACCTGAACACAGAACATAAATAATATAACAGCTGTTAATTTCATAATCTTAAATGGAAATGAAAGGTGAAGCTTATTTCTTTTTGGATAAAAAAATTTCATTTTGTTTAGTTTGTTTTATGGATGGTTAGTCCTTTTTTACTCAGATAGGGTTAGTTAATTGCGGTGATCCTCCTTTCTTCGACATTAAAGTTTACGGTTCCGGTGAGGCTGAGCACTTTTAATACTTCAGCAATATTTTTAAACCGGGAAATCGATCCGGTATAAGTGAGGTTTTGATTGTGCGTACTGTAGGCAATATCCACGTCGTACCAGCGTGATATTTTACGCATTACGGATTGTAGGTTCTCTTCGTTAAAAATAAAATATCCGTTTTTCCAGGCCATTTCCTGATCGATATCCGCTTTACTCACTGTAAATCCGTTGGAAGCCCATACCCCCTGCTCCCCTGGATTTAAATAAGCTGTTGCTGAGCCGGAAGAGAGCATTACCCTTCCTTCCAACAAAGTGGTTTTGGTAAAAACCTCATCACGATAAGCCATCACATTAAAATGTGTACCCAGCACTTTTACTTTCATGTCGTGGGTGTTGACGTAAAATGGCATCTGTTTATTTTTTGCCACTTCAAAGTAGCCTTCACCATCAAGTTCCACCTCCCTGCTGTCGCCGCTAAAGCGTGTTGGGAACCTTAAACTACTCGCTGCGTTTAACCATACTTTTGATCCATCTGGTAAGGTTAAGCTATACTGCCCGCCCCTTGGTATCGTGATGGTATTAAAAACAATCTTTTCAGAAGCTGTAGCAACCACATTATAGGCCAGTTCATCATTTTTGGTTTTGCTTACTGCGGTACCGTTTTCAGAAGCAATCTGACCTTCACCTGTACGGTTCAGGATAATGGTATGCCCATCGCCAAGAGTAAGTGTGGCTTTGTTAGAACCTGGCAGAATAAGCGAACGTTTGGTTGTGGCATAACTTTCTGCCTGAGGAACCGTTTTCTGTCTTGTAAAATATAGCAGGGCAGCCAGCATGAATATCAGGATTGCCGCTGCAGCCGATAATTTTTTCCAGTTAAAAAATGAACGGGGCTTTTCGCGTTCGGCTATAGCTTTCATCAGACTTACATACATATGCGCTTGCTTTTCCAGGTCAACTGCACCGGGTTCAATAAGTTCAAAATCGTCTGTATAATTCTGCAACTGTACCAGTTCATCAGGTGTACAATTTCCCTGAAGTGATTTCTGATATAAAATAATGTATTCTTCTTTTGTCATAGCTGAGCGCTTTTAAGCATAGAGACAAAAAGTTAAGCACACACACATCCTTTTGAAAAAAAATATTTAATTTGGTATTTATCAGTAGCCGATCCCTCCCGTATCAATATGTTCACATTTACTTAACAAATTCTTTATCGCGATTAATGAACTTTGAATAAATGAAACTGATCAATTTTAATGCAAGTGATGATGAACTTTGGGAAAGCATTAAATGCGGCAATCATCAGGCATTTAAAATACTGTTCGAAAGATATGTGCCAACCTTACTCGCCACCGCCAATCATTATTTAAAGGACGGACATAGCTGCGAAAATATTGTACAGGATATATTTTTAAACATCTGGCTTAAAAGGGAACGGTTGGAAATCAGAGATTTTAAAAATTACCTAAAATCGGCAACGCGATATCACGTGTACAAGGAATTAAGGGATAAAAAACTAAACAGCAAACTTGTTTTTACGGATGAGGATTTAGAAAATGAATCAGTCCATACGCTAAATAATGGCGAAGAATGGTTTAATGTGGCTTCACTCAAACTGCAGATCAATACTTATCTACAGCAGCTGCCAAAACGGTGCAGGGAAATCTTCCTCCTCAGCAGAGAGGAAAACCTAAGCAATAGCGAAATCGCCGAGAAACTCAATATCTCTAAACGGAGCGTAGAAAACCAGATCACAGCGGCACTTCATCACCTGAGGGTTAACCTCAAAAACTATCTTCTTGTGAGTGGTACTACCTATTTTTATATAATGCAAACACCTTCAGCAAACAAGAATATTCATTTTGTTGTGGAGTCGCTGCTCTTATACCTGCCAACATTTACCGCACCGGTAATGTAGCAGATATAACCTTATCAATCTTCATGTTCTCCGGCTTGCTCGCTTAATATCCTTTCTATTTCCAGCATCATCTGTTCAGCAAGCCGTTGTTTTGCCAACGATTTGGAGAGGTAAGCATCAGCAAAAGTAGCTTCCAGTTCATCCATAATAAAGGCATATTTGGCCTTAAGTTCGATGAGATCAATCTGAAGCTTCTTGGAAAGATTTTGCATGATACAAAGCTAAAAAAAGCGGAACGTAATTTCGGATAACCGCACTTATTTTTTCCTTAAAAAAATTGCAGTTCGTTAAAACAAACTGATCACGCTTTCGTTTATATCATGATTCCGGCGTGGTTTCCGGAATACATTTGTTTGGTTAGTTGATTAGGGATCAATCTCAAATTGAATCCCTTTTCTTTTTTATCGCCAGTCTACCAGGATTTTAGGCCTGTCATTATTCAATAAAAAATCTGTAGAATCAGCAGTCACTGTATCATCCACCAATCAGAAAACTGATGGATGATATTGAACAGATTAATTTTAGCTATTGTAGGCCAGCGCAAATTGTACTGCGAAATCTTCAAGCTTGGTTTTACCAACAGGCGTGATTTTTTTAGCTTCAAAATCTTCCCACAATACAGTGCTTCTAATGGCAGTTCCCATTTCTACATAGTTATTGGCTATTTCTGCTGGTAAACCCGCTCCAACCATTCCATCAAATGCCTGTGTATCATCAAAAGCTACCCAGGGTAAATCTGTTTTTCCGATCGCTGTACCCAGTGCCAGGGCAACCTCGCTAAGTTTACGCTGATCACTGGCGATATAAAGAATGTTTTTTCCGGTAAATCCTTCATTCACTTTATTGGCCGCTGCCGCGGCAATATCTTTCGGATCAACCAAAACAATCGATTGGTCGGCACCATAATTAGAACCGATAATGCCCATATGTTTGATCAGATCGATGTTCGCATAAAAATTATTGTAAAAGAAAGCGGGGCGAAGGATTAATATATCCAGGTTTTCTAAGGAATCGAAAATCTGTTCCACATCGTGTAAGCCTGCAATTGGTCCTGTACCATTCTCCAAATGGGCACCTATGCTACTTAATAGCACTACCTTTTTCACTCCGCTTGTCTCAACTGCATTTGCATAATGCTGCCCAACACTTTTAATATATCCCCTAAAATCGCTTACCGAAAAATCAGGCGGAACCATGAGGTAAACCAGATCTGCACCTGTAAATGTGTTTACCAGAAAACTTTCGTCGCTTACCGAACCTATGGCTGCCTGCGCACCGAGTTGGGTTATTTCTGCCGATTTTTCTGGGTTGCTGCTGATTACGGTTACTTCCTGCCCATCGGCAATTAATTGTGTTGCAAGTGGTCTGCTGATATTACCAAGCGAACCTGTTATAATTATTTTCATGATTTATGGTGTTTTAATATACAGACAAAGTTATATTTGCACTTACTTTTATACAAGTACTTACCCCAAAGTATGTATCATGACAGCCATTAAAGAAAACTCGACTCTAAACGAAAATAAAAAAAGCAGCCAGGCCTCCTGTCCGGTAAGTTTTGTGATGAGCAAAATCGGTGGCCATTGGAAACCGATTATCCTCTACCACCTGCTAAGCGGCACCAAAAGATACAGCGAACTGAAAAAACTGATACCGGCTATCACCGAAAAAATGCTGATCCAGCACCTCAAACAGATGCAAGAGGATAACCTGGTGATCCGCGCGTCGCAAAATGTGGTACCACCATTTGTAACCTACAGTCTGAGCAACGAGGGTGAACAATTACGGACTGTGCTCGACGCGATGGTTGAATGGGCTTTTGCACAGGATTTTAAAATGGATTAATTATTCCGATACCTGTTGCAATACCCTTCACTAAAAGCTTTGTAGTTTCCTCTTTTTCGAAAACACAATTTATTATTCAAAAAAATAAATCACTACTAAAACAATTTAGTAATGTCTGCGTTTATACTATAATTCCGGCGTGGTTTCCGGAATTCATTTGTTTGGTTAGTTGATAAGGGATCAATCTCAAATTGAGTCCCTTTTCTTTTTTATAAAGCTTTCTGAATCCTTTTCCCAACAATATTTTCTAAATTCAAAGCTTTTAAATTAAGGATACAATGGAAGAAATCAGATGGGGCATTATTGGCTGTGGAGATGTAACGGAAGTAAAAAGCGGACCTGCTTTTAATAAGGTAGCCAATTCAAAATTGGTGGCGGTAATGCGGCGTGATGGCGCCAAAGCTGCCGATTACGCAAAACGCCACAATGTTCCTAAATGGTACAATGACGCTTCTAAACTGATCAATGATCCTGAAGTGAACGCCATTTACATTGCCACTCCACCCCTACAGCACGAAGCTTATACCATCGAAGCTTTACAGGCAGGGAAACCCGTGTATGTAGAAAAACCCATGACTTTAGATGCGGCCGCTGCGCAACGCATGAAGGACGCCGCAAGCCAATTTAATGTGAAACTAAGCGTTGCCCATTACCGCCGTGCACAACCGATGTTCTTAAGAGTTAAGGAGTTGTTGGCCAACAATACCATTGGCGATATCCGCCTCGTGCGGTTAAAAATGCTCCAGCCGCCAAATCCGGCGCTCATTGCCAAAACAGACGATAACTGGCGGATCAATCCGGCCATTTCGGGTGGTGGCCTATTCCACGATCTGGCACCTCATCAGTTAGATTTAATGACCTATTATTTCGGAGCGGTAAAAAACGCAATGGGTATCGCGACCAGGCAACAGCAAAATACTGAGGTCGACGATCTGGTTACAGGAAATATTCTTTTCGAAAACGGAATTGTTTTCAGCGGTAGCTGGTGTTTCTCTGTAGCACCGCAAGATCAGGCCGATAATTGTGTGATTTATGGCTCGGCAGGCCACATCAGTTTTCCGATGTTTGGCAATAAAATTACGGTTACCACCAGTCAAACAAAAGAATATGTCTTTGAACCCTTGCAACACGTACAACAACCCATGATCGAAAAAGTAGTGGATTACTTTTTAGGTAAAGGCGAAAATCCGTGCAGTGGTGAAGATGCACTGATTACAATGAAATTGATGGATGATTTTACGACAAATAAATGATGAAAAGGACAATAATCTTTATTGCGACAGCCATTGCATTCTCAATATTTCTTTAGGTTTTTTACAATTTCCATCGGATTTTTTAAAACTTAAGTTCACATAATTTATATTGAGAACTAACATTCAAACTATTGAAATGTTACTTTGTGAAACAGCTACTATCACCGAAGTTTTAAAAACCTGGCTTTGACTTTTCATAATTATCATTGAGATTTTCAACTTTATCGCGCACAACTCATGATCACTTAAGTTTTACCGGTATTTTATTAAAATTGTTCTGAAGGAAAGGGTTAGAAAGCAATCTTATTGAAACTATTACCATCCATTCACGTTTATTCATTGCCGAATCATACCGGTATCAGCAAATGAAGATACTTTTAAAATACCTGCAACCTCACCGGAAGCTCATTATATTATCGCTGCTTTTAGCCGCAGCGGCACAGCTCTTAAGTTTACTCGATCCCATCATTTTCGGTAAAATTATCGATGATTATTCTACCAATAAACATCATTTAAGCGAGCGCAGGTTAATTAGCGAAGTTTTTTACTGGCTGCTTATTGCGCTTGCCATTGCATTGGTGGCCAGACTTTGCCGTTCGGTGCAGGAATTTACCACGCGTAAAGCCGTGGCCCGTTTTGGCATGAATATTTTCAACGATGGTTTAAAACAAACCCTTCGCCTCTCCTTCCAGGAATTTGAAGAAAGCCGCAGCGGCACCACGCTTTCGGTATTGCAAAAAGTAAAAACCGATGCCGAACGTTTCATTAATGCATTTATCAATATTCTTTTTTCTTCCCTGGTTGGGATCGGTTTTTTATTGTGGTACAGCTTAAACAAAAACTGGCTTTTGGTACCTGTCTTTTTTATCGGTGTATTGGTATTGGGTTCTTTAACCGGTCTCTTGTCTAAAAAGATAAAAGCCATACAACGTTCCATTAACCGCCAGGCCGATAAACAGGCTGGTGTAATTACCGAAAGTCTGCGCAACATCGAACTGGTAAAAAGCCTGGGTTTAACCTTTGCCGAAATCAGAAGGCTGAACGTACAGACCTTGAAAATTTTCGACCTTGAAATGTTAAAGGCGCGAAAAGTAAGTATGCTCTCCTTTTTACAGGGCAATCTGCTCAACCTGTTAAAACAATCGGTACTTTTTATTTTACTGTGGTTAATCTTTCGCAAAATTCTCAGCACCGGAGAATTGATTGCGATGCAGTTTATTTCCACCGCCATTTTTACACCATTACAGGATTTGGGCAATATGATTATCTTATACCGGGAGGCCGATGCTTCCCTAAAAACCTTTGATCTTTTAATGCAAAAACCGATAGAAACCCGTCCGGATAATGCGGTAGAATTGGATGCGCTGAAGCGCCTTGAATTTAAAAACGTTGTTTTCAGACATAAAACTGCTGGGTATAATGCCATTGATGATATTTCTTTCGAAATCCAGAATGGTGAGACAGTAGCTTTTGTTGGCCCGTCGGGCTCGGGTAAATCAACGTTGGTAAAACTTTTGGTCGGGCTTTATCTTCCTGTTGAAGGTGAGATCCTCTTTAACGAAACCAGTTCCAAGCGCATCCGCTACAATCCCTTGCGCCGGCAGATTGGCTTTGTTACGCAAGATACCCAACTTTATGCCGGGTCAATCAGGGATAACATGCGTTTTGTAAATCCTACGGCCAGCGAAGAAGATATTATGGAAGCTTTACGAAAGGCCTCAGCCACTGCACTTATTGCCAAAGCTGCACAGGGGATTGATACCATTTTGGGCGAAAACGGCATGAAATTATCGGGTGGCGAAAAACAACGGATTTCTATTGCGCGGGCATTATTAAGAAAACCCCGGCTGTTGATCTTCGATGAGGCCACCTCTGCGCTCGATTCGCTCACGGAAGAAGAAATATCGGCCACCATCCGCGAAATTTCCGATAGAAGAGAACAAATGACCATCCTCATTGCGCACCGCTTATCCACCATTATGCATGCCGATAAAATCTATGTACTCGAAAAGGGAAAGGTATCTGAAACAGGCAACCATACCGAACTACTCGAAAAGAAAGGACTATATTATTCCATGTGGCGGCAACAGATCGGTGAACGCCGGTAAATTCAATAGATTTAATACCGTATAAAATAGCTTTTGGTCCGTTGTAAAAAACCAAACAATGAGAAATTTTATTTCTTTCGGAGCGCAATTGTTCTGCAGCTAAGTCAATTGGTTCCTGTGTTCTGCTTTTACACTTTCCCGAAGGTTCGGGATACCCCGTTGCTGCAGGGTAACGCTTCACCAGGGCTAAATCGCCATTACGGTATTTCATTTGGACGGTTGCAGGGTGCAGAACCTCTGTTCCTAAACCGACAGTAGCGGCACTCTCCGATTTTTCCATGGAAGCTATAGTAAATGGCGCGAGTAAAAGCGGCCAGGAAATTACAGCCCTTCCCCTTCCAACTCATAAAATATTAGCCGCCATCAGCTTAATCGGAGGTTGATTAAAACTTGACCTCATAACTTTTACCGGCAAGGGTATTTATCTCTTTAAATCTCCCATTATAGCTCACCTTACAAATCCCTCCCTTAGGGGCCAGTATTTTCGCGCCCGTTAATTTTCCGTCGATCCAGTTCATATCCACCACGAAATTACCTCGGGTTACAAAACCTTTAATGGCGCCAGTTTTCCATTCGACAGGAAGTGCAGGCAACAATTCAATGTAACCCTGGTGGCTTTGCAACAACATTTCCGAAATACCAGCCCCACCACCAAAGTTTCCATCGATCTGGAAAGGCGGATGGGCACCAAATAAATTGGCATAAACGCCACCACCACCATATTTCACTTCGGCATCTTTCCCTACAAAACGCATTAATTTTTTTACGGCATCGTAAGCACGCTCGGCATTTTGCATCCTGGCCCATAAATTTATGCGCCAGGTAATGGCCCAGCCTGTACCTTCGTTTGTACGCATTTCGAGCGATTTACGTACTGCATCGGCCAGTTCTGGTGTAGCAGCCGTTGTAATGCTATAACCCGGATAGGCTGAAAATAAATGTGATAAATGACGGTGATGCGGTTCTTTATCTTTCCAATCGTGATACCATTCCTGCAGATTACCTGCTTTGCCAATTTGATATGGATACAGTTTGGCCATTGCCAGCTTCACTTTGGCTTGCATAGGCATATCAACCTTTAATATTTCGGCAGTTTTTAAATAATCGGCAAATAATTCCCTGATCATGGCCATATCTGCAGTACTACCATACAAGGTTTGCCCCACATATCCTTTATCCGTAATGTACACATTTTCGGGAGAGGTTGAAGGTGCGGTTACCAGATAACCTTTAGGGTCAGCAGTTAAAAAATCTAAACAAAATTCCACCGAGCCTTTCATTGAAGGATAAGCCTGTTTTTTAAGAAAATCCAAATCCTTGGTAAAGGCATAATGTTCCCATAAATGCGTACTTAGCCAAACACCGCCCATCGGCCAGTTGGCCCAGCACGGATCACCTTCCCCACTATCGCCTACCGGATTGGTCATGGCCCACATGTTACTGTTATGGTGACACACCCAGCCACCTGTTCCGTAAAAGTTTTTTGCGGTAATCGTTCCCGGCTTCACCAGTCTATCGATAAAATCCAGTAATGGCTGGTGCATTTCTGAAAGGTTTGCAGCCTCTGCTCCCCAGTAGTTCATCTCTGCATTAATATTGGTGGTATAATTACTACTCCATGGCGGACGGACAGCTTCGTTCCAGATGCCCTGTAAATTGGCAGGTAAACCACCCTGCCTGGAAGAACTGATCAATAAATACCTGCTGTATTGATAAAAAAGTGCAATTAAACTGTTATCGGTTTTACCAGAAGCAAAACGGTTGAGCCTGTCTATGGTGGATAACTTCTCATTTTCAGTATCACCCAACTGCAAGGAAACACGGTCAAAATACTTTTTAAAGTCATTAAGGTGTGCCGTTTTGATACTTTGATAATTTTTATTTGCCACATTTCCGAAATATGCGGCAGCTATCGTATTTTCAGCTTTACCTGCTAAACCAGGGTTTTTATCGATACCATTATAACTGGTGGCCATAGAAAGTGCCAGCACCACTTCGGTAGCACTATTAATTTTTAAGGTTGTATCTGATAAATTTTGTTTTCCATCCGTTTTTAAAACCCTTAACATCGATACAAAACGCATGGCATTTGTGGTATCATTCACGATGGCATGGGCAATATCCCCTCTATAATTCGGTTCGGTATGTACTGGTGCCCAACCTTTCATTATCAACATCCCCTGTTTAACCAAACTCCTGGCCAGCAGTTTACTATCGAAATTGCACGAAAAGTTAAGTTTATCTTTCCCGGTTGCAGTTAATCTAAATATAATCAGCTGATGTGGATGAGAGGCAAAGGTTTCGCGGGTATAGGTAGTACCGTTAATGGTGTAAGTTACTTTTGATATGGCATTTTGAATATCCAGTTCCCGTTTATAATGGCTAACCTCACCTTTGTTATTGAAATTAAAATACAGATTACCCAAAGGCATAAAGGCTTCAGAATATGGCCCCTGCATAAAATGAGCAAGTGAATCGGCTTTTTGGTAATTCTCCGAAAAAAGTGCGGTTCTGATGGGTCCGAGATAATTTTTAGCATTTGGATTCACTTTCGAAGCATCGATCGGCCCGCCCGACCATAAGGTGGCCTCGTTTAAAGAAATACGCTCATTGTGCACGCCACCATAAACCATAGCACCCAAACGCCCATTACCCAATGGCACAGCTTCTTCAAACTGTGTTGCCGGCTTGGTATACCAGAGTTTAAACGCGTTATTTTCCTGGGCGATAACAAGTGTACAAATACAAGCTAAAAGAGCAGTTAAACAAAATTTCATCTTCATTTGATTCGGAAATAAAATATGCTGTAAATAAAACAAAAAAACAGCCCTAACAATAAGCTGATTTTTGCAAATACATAAACTTAATTATCATTAGTTAAACCTAATGTCTGATTTAATATCATGCTCAAACATTTCTTTTAATGCTATTTCAGGTTTTTCGGCACCAAACTGATTTCCTTTAATCAGCACACCTGTACAAGCTAAAAAGTTAAACGCAGGGCGTTTTTTACCAGCAGGCATAAAATCAGAATTTTCGATCTTGTTATTGATAAAGCTTAATCCACTTGTACTTTTAGCCGATAACAAGGGCGAATCGAAAAGTTTAAAAGTATTGTTTTCGATTCTGATATTTCGGTGGACATAATAATTTTTCAGCAGCTCACGGCTTTCGGGATTGATCTTAATGGCATAACTATCTGGTGCACTGTTAAAACCACATTCGATAAACTGATTATTGCGGATGGTTACATCGGTTACCGGTCCCGATTCGTACCAGCCCATCGCATCATTTTCGATCAAAATGGCATGCATCCCCGTACGGTAATATACATTGTTTTCAATCAGTACCTTGCGCCGTGTGGTAATCAGGGTTCCGCGCGAGATCGTCCCCTCGAACCTGGAATTCGTAATTTTTACAGCCGGTGTCCAGGTTACATTTTCCAAGGCATCACCTACTTTCAGTTTAGCTGAAAAGGGTTTTTCCATTTCTACCAGCATTTCCCTTTCTGAAATTAATTTAGCGGTTTTGATTACACCCTGGTCAAAAATCTGTAATGCGGCACTGTGGAGATAAGCTACCGTATCGCCTTTTATAAAAGCATTAAAGCCATAACTCTGGTGGTGCATAAACTTTAACTTTAAGGTGTTTGGTGATACGATTTCGCTTACTTTTAAATGGGTACCATGCACATTAACCGGATCATCGTGCAGGCCGTTAAACCGGCAATTATTGATCGTGATCTGCCCCTTACATCCCGAAAAGTGCATTCCATCTGCCGAAGAAGCAATTACACGGCCACTTCCAGCTTCCGGAGCTATGAAAACACGATCGTAACTCAGGTTTTCGCAAAACTGCGAAACAATGCCTAAACCATGCATGGAGTACATATTGATATGGTTTAAACTGATATTTTTAGAACGGTTGTTAAAGGCGCCTACATAATCACGATAACGGTCTCTAACCGTTAATACATCGCCAGGCTGGGCATCGAATTTCGAAAAATCACCAGCAAACCTCACTTTAAGCGGTGCAATTTTCTCCGCTTTGCTTTTTAAAAAAGGTTCCCAACTGCTATATGATAAAGTGCCCTGGCTTGGCCTTACCTGTACGGCGTGATGGTTTCTAGCGATCCATTTTTCACCATACCACTCCAATCGGCCATCAACGATGGCAAATTTACTATCGGGGTGGATATTGGCGATAACTGATGTTGGCGTAATTTCCTGTAAGGTCATTTCCGACATCCCCGGCCGCTCATAGTTAATGGATATATTTTGGAGACGGATATTTTCACTGCCATCAATTACCCAGGTGATCATTTTACCGTGAAAAACAAAAACAGATCCGTTTCCTTCTAAAGTCACATTTTTTAAGTCTTTTAGGTACAGTCCGACTTTCTGTTTTTTCACCGGAAATTCTTCTTCCGAAGAGGTATTCGAAATATAGTAGTTTGTTTCGGTAGCACTATCGGGCCAGAAATCGTAGCGTCCCTTTGGGAAGTTTAACACGGATACCGACTGATTTTTAGTGGCATCTATAGCTTTCTTCACACTTGCTGTAGCATCGGCAAAACTGTTTGGCCGGGCACCGTACCGGCTAACATCAATCGTTTGGGCGTTTAATTGCAGATAGCAGCTTAGTAGCGCCAGAATAAAGTATTTTCTCATCATATAATCCAACTTGCAAGATACCATGTGCTAAGCGGTCTGCATAATATAGATAATTGTCTTTTGAAATTTCTATAGATATTATTTGTTTTCCTGTTCCAGCACTGGATTAAATTCTAATGCACTATTTCACCTTACTGGTATCAACCACCCAATTATCAGTTCTAAAAGGCACTACGGGTAAACCTGCATGGCTAAAAAGATTGCCTATACCTGCATTGCTAAACTGGTAGCGTACAGCGATGGGGCTTTTTACCAGTTTACTTGAAACGAAAAGTTTATTCCCTTTTATTTTAACCTTCGCTGGATAAAACACCTTATTTTCATCTGCTATAAAAATCTCTTTTGCGGCTTCCCCTTTTATTGTTAATCCTTTTTCGGCATTTTCAAATTCAATGATGATATTATTTTTATCTATTGTAAACGATTTAAAGACCGGGCTTTTATAGCCTGGTTTTTTCACTTGGTAGGTCTCGGCCAAAGCCAGATTAGCGAGGCGGATACCTACATCCTTTTTATTGGAAGGATGAATATTTAAGGTATCTTCAACCAGGTCGGAAACCACAACCATTCCGGTTTTTGGGGTAGAAAGGTTTTTGCTTTGAGCCTCTCTTAATAATGCACCAACATTATATTTCTCATATTTAAATGGCGCGATCTGAACATAATAAAATGGAAGTTCGGTATTCCATGCCTTACGCCAGGCGCCGATCATGGTATTAATGAGCTCGGTATAACTTGCCGAAGTGTTTTTGTTGCTCTCCCCCTGATACCAGATGGCACCTGCAATATTGTAATTCACGATTGGCGCAATCATGGCGTTATAAGCATAACCAGGGGCTACCGGCCACCAGGCAGTAGGTTCGTTTTTTGCAGCTGCATCTTTTAGAACATCATTACTTTCTACCAGACCGTCGGGCGTCCATACTTCTGCAGGAGTACCGCCCCAATTGCTGTTAATTAATCCTATCGGAACATTTAAATTCTGATTAAGGTGTTTACCAAAATAATAACCAACTGCACTAAAGGCCTTTAACGCAGTACTGTCGCAAACGGCCCAGCTGCTACTGATCTCGTTCTGCGGCGATTTTGAGGTTCTTTTTGGCACATTAAACAACCTGATGTTCAATTTATTCAGCTGCCCGAATTCATTTTTAACACTTTTAATCCCCAGGTTGTAACTCCATTCCATATTCGATTGGCCGCTACAGATCCATACCTCTCCAATCATTACATTTTCGAGTACAATTTTATTTTCGCTTCAAACACAATTGTGTACGGACCGCCCGCCTGTGGCACCCGAATATCAACTTTCCAGTTTGCATTACCATCAGCCGAAGTTGTGATGGTTTTATTGTCCCAGGAAGTGTTAATCTTAATTTTTTCACCGGGCGTAGCCCAGCCCCATAATTTGGTATTTGCCTTTTGTTGCAATACCATGCCGCTACTCAATATACCAGGAAGCTGGATATTGGCATAAAGTGAAAAATTGATAAAGAATGAGAAGAGAAAGAAAAAGTACTTTTTCATTTTGTTTGATTCTGGTTTTGTTGGTTCTATTTAATTATTCCCTTTATTACTTATTTATGACCATAGCTCCGAGTATAAAATTAGTAATCGGCGTAGGATCTTGTAAACTATGCGGATGATGGTTTACACCGGGCTTATGTATTACTTTAATGTTCCCCCCGGCACCTAAAATTCTTTGCTCAAAAGGGCCGGTATTTTCGGCAACAGGTACCACATTATCTGCATCTCCCACTACATGTAACATCGGGAAACCCAGTTTTGCGATCTTTTCGGTATTGTTTAAAGGACTGTTACTGAAGGCTAAAGCCTGTTCTTCTGTCAGTTTATAATCCTGTTTAAATTCTGCCCAGGCTTGTTCTGCTCCATCATTTCTTTTGCCTCCCGGCCAGCTTCTTAAATCAAGAACAGGTGCATCAGCATAAATACAAGCCACTTTACCCGGATTAGCCAAAGCCCAATTGTATACGTATACCCCTCCCCGGCTCATGCCTTCTAAAACTACTTTTTCGGAAAGTCCGGATTGATGCATCCGCTTGTAAAATTTGTTCCACAACTCAATAGCCTCGGCATTGCCAAACAGCTCCGCAACATCACAATATACCACATGAAAACCCCGCTCCAGCAGGGATACATCTGTTTGTGGTTCGTGGCCCCAGAAACGGGCTCTCCACATCCATGGATTACCTTTTGTTGCTTTTTTCGGTTTAACCACCTTGCAGTTCCTGCCGCTGAAAGTAAAATCGGCACACTCAAAACCATAGAAATTACTGATCTTTTTTTCTTCTTTAATTTCAGAAAAGATATCAAAGTCTTTATTTTCCTTTTGCTTAAGCGCTTCATATAACCGGGAAGCCACAAGGGCAGTGCCCGATGAAGAAAGATGTATTTTATCTGGAAACAGCTCTGGCTTATCTATAAATAATGGGTATAGGTTGATTATTTCCAGTTTTTCGTCGAAAGCCACTTGCTGCACTATTGGAATAATGTTCGCCAAAAGAATTTTGTTTGAAATATGATTACTATCCACACGGAAAGCTGGTAACGGTGATAACAATAGGATACGGGGTTTTATAGGCAACTGCTTAAAATCGCTGATCAACGCCCTGTACTTCGCTTCAAATTCACCATAACTACTCCCGGTTGGTGGTTTAATATGGTTAACATCCAGGTTAATGATTACAATATCAGGCCTACTCGCCATCGCATCTCTTTTGGTTTTTGAATAACCTTTATCATTTGGCACATTAGGTGCACTGTGGACAAAGTTTATTAGCTGATATTCATTACCTAACATGTTCTGTAATTGCGCCGGATAGGCATTTTTACCATGCTCAGCTAAACCAATGCAAGCAACCCTAACCTTACGTTGTGCAGAAATGGATGTACAAATGCTTAAAAGCAGTAAAAATATAACTGTAAGCTTTTTTTCATTTATGATCCCTTTATTAATTAATATCTGCATATAGTTTTTGGAATTCTTAAATACATCGTTACAAACAGGGAATATTGACAGCTACCTCTAAATAATTTTTATTGGTTTCTTCCATTAGGGAGATGGATCCACCAAAATTTAAACAGATATTTTCCATAATCATATTTTTAATTAAAATTATGGGACGATGATCTAAGGTATAAAAGAAAGTTTTAATATAAAACACCTAACGGTAAATCCATGCAAAAGAATTTATGCACATAAAAAAAACACCCAGCCTCGTTGTATGAGGGTACTGAGTGTTTTTTCAATTGATCAAAAATTTATTTGATCTTCTGATTAAAGTTTCGACAGTAAAAGTTTTACCGATGCCCGTTTTTGATAATTTGGATCGAAATGAACATATTTAATTTTCCCCGATCGGTCGATGACATAAGTAGCCGGAACAGGTAAAGTATGGCGGTTATTGCCATTATTGGCCTCCAAATCTATTCCATAACCTTTATATTTGGTGAAGGTGGCCTCATCCATCATGAAATTAACCTTATAGGCTTTCATAATCTCATCATCTTTATCCTGAAGAATGGAAAAATCGGCACTTGTTTTTTTAATGGTTTTAACGATATTTTCTTTGCTTTCAGGGGTAATGCCAATAACACTGGCATTTTTTCCCTGCAATAAACTCAACGAATCCTGCAGCTCCTTAATATGTTTATTGCAATATGGACACCACTGTCCGCGGTAAAAAAATAAAACCACAGATTGATGTGTTTTCAAAATATCTTTTAAACTTACTGTTTTCCCATTCTGATCAACACCAGTAAACATCGGGGCTTTATCTCCCTCTTTTAATCCTGTTTGTGCGTTTACCTGAAAGGATAGCGCAACAATTAAGGCGGCAAATAGTATAACTCTTTTCATTTTAGATTTATTTAAAAAGGCAGGAAAGATCAAACTTTCCCGCCCGGTTTTTTCTACATTTTACCTTTCGACATTTTTCCTTTAGCCATTTTAGATTTTTCCATTTTGGCTTTTTTCATCGAATCGGTTTTCATTTTGTCCATCTTATTCTTTTCCATTTTGTCCGATTTCTTTTTGTCCATTTTGTCTTGTTTCATTTTAGACATCTTTTCCTGTAAGGGACTATTAGCCGAAGCAAAACCTGGTAACGAAAGGCTAGCCACAACTAAAGCGGCCATAAACAATTTTCCTGCTGATTTTAAGATTTGATTTTTCATGTTTTGATATGTTTTATTTACCGCTTAGTCGAAGCAACTGCTATAACCTTACAAGAAAAATCAATTTTTATTGATTTCTTTTTCAATCTGCTCTGTTAAGTTTTTTTTAAAGGCTTCATCCAGTTTAAAATCAGTATTTTCAAAGCCTACGAATACCCTGTTGATTAAGATGCTCTGTTGTTGATAAATTTTGCATACCGAACAGCCCGCAAGATGCACATGCAATTGTAGTGTTTCTGCAGCTGTAATTTTCCCGGCAATTCTTTTTTCGATCAGAAAGGTAGCCTGTTTACAATTATAGATAATGTTTTTTAGCGCGTTCGTCATATCAGTTCCAGTTTTTTTGAAGGCAGGCCCTCAGGTTTAGTTTTGTGCGGTGCATAATTACCCAAAAATTTGCTGCCGTGAGTTTAAGTTCGGTGCAGATCAGCTCGGAAGCCAGATCGTCCATGTGTTTCATCGAGAATACCGAAAACCATAATCCGGGTAGTTTGGCCAGACATTCATTTAATATGCTGCCCAGTTCTTTCATCATTAAAGGATTGTCTAACTCTAAACCAAAAGTCTGCGGACGGTATCTTTCATTCCAGTGCCCCGTTTCGGCATCAAAAAAATCTTGCTGTTCGCCTTCAGCATCTGTTATCCTTAAATCGCTCAGCCTTCTGGATGATTGTTTTCGATAAAAATCGGCAATCTTGTTTTTAAGAATGGCCGTTAACCATGTTTTTTCCTCACTGTTCCCTTCAAAACGATCTAAACGCTGCAATCCTGCCAAAAAGGTATCCTGCACCAGATCTTTGGCTACATCTGGATCCCTCAATCTCGACATGGCAAATCCATAGAGGTAATCGGCATATTTTTCGACCCAGCTAAGCGGATCTGACTGAAGACTTTTGGCGGCAAGGCCGCTGCCTGTTCCGTTCTGCATTTTTTTCGTATCTTATATAAATATAGTGCTTAATTGATTAGTCGCGCGGTACAGAGCATCCTTACAAATTATTTTATTTTTTCTGTAAGGATTGCAAACTTCAAACGACTAAGCTTAAAATTGATGATCATGATCAGAAAAATAGCATTCCCTCTTTTGGTAATAAACCTCCTCAGTTCGGCCTTTATCGCAGACCATAAAACTACACCCAAACCTCTTGCAAAAACAAATTTTGCCGTTGTGGAACTTTTCACCTCAGAAGGTTGCTCCAGTTGCCCTCCTGCCGATGCATTATTGGCAGAGATCGAAAAAGAAAACCAGAACAAACCTGTATACTTAATGGCTTTTCACGTAGACTATTGGGACAGGCTAGGCTGGAAAGATAGTTTTAGCAGTGCAAAATTTTCTGCACGACAAAACCAATATGCTGACTGGTTAAGGCTAAAAACCGTTTATACGCCACAGGTTGTGGTAAATGGAAGCAAAGAATTTGTAGGTTCGGAAGGAAACATGCTTCGTAATAGCATTAAAACAGAGTTAGCAAAAGCACCCACAGGCAACTTAGCTGTTTCAATCAGCAAAAGCGAAAATGGAAAACTAAAGCTAAATTATAACACCGATCAGCGGACCGATGATTACGCGCTCGCAGTGGCTCTGGTAATGGCAAAAGCAAGCAATCAGGTTTTAAAGGGCGAAAATAGAAACAAAACGCTAAGGCATGTGCAGATTGTAAGGCAGTTTGAAACCTTTGCCCTGAGAGGAAAAAGCAGTGGGTCGGTAAATTTGCAGATGAACCATTTGAACGGACAACAGCCGACGGAGCTGATTGCCTTTTTACAAAACAATAAAACGGGCAAAATAACTGAAGCGACAAGTCTAAGCAGCTTGCTAGCCATTGAGTTAGGTCATAAATCCGAATAATCTTCGTTTGCGTTTGTACCATAAAAATAGCCACAGCATGAAAGTAATTAAAAAAAAACATTCGCTTTTAATGCGATGGACACACTGGGTTAGTTTCCCGGTCCTGACAGTGATGATATGGAGCGGACTTTTTATTTACTGGGCCAACGATGCTTATGGTATTTCTATTTTTGGTTTCAGCCTGATCAAGTTTTTCCCTGAATGGTTTTACGATTATTTTCACATTTCAGGCCGCCTTGCAGAAGGAATGGCTTTTCACTTTCTGTTTATGTGGTTTTTTTTTATTAATGGGCTGCTATACATTCTTTATACCATATTTTCGGGTGCCTGGCGTGAGTTATTACCAAACAAATATTCTTTTAAAGAAGCCTGGCTGGTATTGCTTCACGATCTCCATATCCGTAAAACTATTCCACCGCAGAAGAAATATAATGCAGCACAGCGCATCGCTTATACCGCCATCATATTGATGGGCATGGGCTCTGTAGCAACAGGCCTGGCCATTTACAAACCAGTACAATTTTACTGGCTCTGCTGGTTATGTGGCGGTTATCACTTCGCCAGGATTCTCCACTTTACTTTAACCATTGGTTATGTATTTTTCTTTTTAATCCACATTGTCCAGGTAATGCTTGCCGGATGGAATAATTTCAGGGCGGTAGTAGCCGGATTTGAAGTTGCGGAAGAACAACCTCGACTTAAACACGAACCTTTAATAGCTGAAAAAACCGAAGATCAGAATGAAAGCAAATCATAACAAGAAAGTTAAGGCTCCGCTAACGGTTGAGCAGAAGATCAGGAGACGCACCTTTATATCATTTGGGGCATTCGCGGCGCTTGGTGCTGGTGCAGTTACCGGCTGGAATTGGCTTTTAGATGCACCTGAAGAAACGGCTGGCATTACAGGAGGTACAAGGGCACCTTTGCGCAGAGCGTTGAATAAAACCGAGCTCTTTTTCCGCAATTTCTTTAGCAACAAACACCTGGTTAAAACTTATCCGATAACTTATGCTGTTAAAACACCCAGGGTAAACAGTCTGATTGGTATTGAAGACGATGAAGACTTCGATGTCCGCAATTGGAAACTCAAGGTAAAACTCAACAACCAGAAAATCCAATACATTAGTATCGAAGAAATAAAAGCATTGCCCAAAACAGAAATTGTTTACGATTTTAAATGTGTAGAGGGCTGGGACGAAATCCAACACTGGGCAGGTGTAAAACTAAGTGATTTTTTAGCACATTTTAAGCTTGAGGAAGCGGCCCAAAAACCATATATGGGATTGGAAACACCCAATGGAGCGTATTATGTAGGATTGGAACGAGAAAGTATCCTGCATCCGCAAACGCTATTGGCTTATGAAATGAACGGCAAGCCGATCAGTCTTGACCATGGAGCTCCTTTGAGGCTCATAGTGCCCGTTAAGTATGGCATTAAAAATCTGAAAAGAATCGGAACCATGAGTTTTAGCAACAGCAGACCAAAAGATTACTGGGCAGAACAGGGTTATGATTACTATTCAGGTTTATAAAAATTACATTATCTTTTAAATTCGGGTTTTAAATATGCGTTCATATTTTTTCTAAGTTTCATCACTTTGGGTACCGATACACCTTGAATATACGAATCGCCGGGATGGAGCTTATAATAATCCTGGTGGTAATTTTCTGCCGGATAAAAAACTTTAATCGGCATTACCGCTGTTACAATTGCATCGGGATAATGATGGCTGCTATTTACCTTGGCAATTACGGCTTTTAGTTCCTGTTGTTCTTCAGGCGTTCGGTAAAAAGCTACAGATCGGTAATCTTCACCTTCGTCGGGTCCTTGTCTGTTTAAGGTTGTAGGGTCGTGCGCATAAAAAAAGGCTTCTGCCAGTTCGGTATAACTGATCACTTTAGGATCGTAATACACTTGTACAGATTCGGCATGCCCGGTACGGTCGCTACAAACTTCTTCATAGCTTGGATTTTTAACGGTACCTCCGGCGTAACCTGAAACCACTTCGTTCACACCATTGAGCTCACCAAGTCCTTCTGAAAGTGCCCAAAAACAACCTCCAGCAAAGGTGGCTACTTTTTCACCAGGCTTTGCAACCGGTAATTTTGCAAAAGCATTTTCACTTTTATGATTTTGGCCATTGGCACAAGCGCTTAGAAAAATCAGTCCAAGTAGCCATATATTATTCCTTTTCATCATGGCAGCTTATTTAGCAGGAATAAACTTCAATGCGTAAGAATTTATACAGTACCGTTTACCAGTTGGCTCAGGTCCATCATCAAATACATGGCCTAAATGTAAACCCGTACCGGCCTCTACCACCTCATCGCGCACCATACCATCAGAGGCATCGCTTACGATTTTAATGGCTTTTGGATCGATCGGCTTGAAAAAACTAGGCCAGCCTGTGCCAGATTCGAATTTGGTATCCGAAGTAAATAATGGTTTACCGGTTGCAGCGCTTACGTAAGTCCCTTTTTTATGGTTGTTCCAGTAAGGGTTTTTATAAGGCGTTTCCGTTCCGCTGTTTACCATAATTTCGTACGCATTTGCAGAAAGTATTTTTTCCCAATAAACAGCAGGTTTAGCTTCTGGATACAAACTGACTTTGCTGTCCATTTTTATTCCGGTTGTTTTACCCTGGCTACAGGCATTCAGCGCGAGTGCCAGGAGTGGTATCATCAATAATTTTAACATTTTCATATTACTTTAGTCGTATGGCAAGGAAAATCCTTACAAATGAGTTAAACTTAAAATTGAATACCTATCGAATCAGCAAATGCAGATGAAAAGTAGAAATTAAACGCTCTTTGGCACTTCAGGTTTTTCTTCTTCCTGACCTGCCTTAAATTCTTTTATGCCCTTACCCAGGCCTTTCATTAATTCGGGGATTTTTTTTCCGCCGAACAATAATAAAACAGCAACTCCGACAAGGATCATTTCAGGGCCTCCAAGCAAGGCAGCGATGGTTGTATTCAACATTTTGTTTTTAATTTATGGATATGTTACACTTACGCATAAACCAGGCCTTTGGTTCTTTGACCGCAACATTTAAAATAGTTAAAAAAATCTGCTTCTATTTAAAGTAATTTTTAAAGTTGTACGTCTACTGCTGATAACAAACCTAAAATTCTTCTTTATGATAGCCGTTTTCAAAACAAATGTATCCTCAGATAGCGAGTTAAATGAAATTAGCCCGCTGTTAAACAGTCGTTTCAAGGAAATCAAATGGAACATCGATCTGTGGGATTCCGATAAGATCCTGCGCGTAGATTCGCCAAGAGATTGGACAAAAGAAATAACCGAACTCTTTAACAGTATTGGTTTACGCTGCATTAATCTGGAAATTTTCCATTCGGAGCCTTTTTAAGCATGTAAAAACGGTTTACCTAGGGAAAATTTATCTTTTAATGGTGTCAGATATTACAATCTGACACAGCATTTCATCTCTAATTTAATCGTACTGCATTTCATTAAGATTATATTTATTAATCAGTCAGATGGTAACATCTGACTGAACAAATTAAACCCACCTTCATATCATTCCTCTTTCTTATCATTTTCTGATAGATTATCGTTAAATTGCCTTTCTATTGCATCAATCCCTAATGAAAGAAATTACCGATATCGTCAAGGCGTACCAAAAGGCAACGAAGGAAAAGAAGAAAACGGCTCTGGCTACGGTAGTTAAGGTAGAGGGTTCTTCTTACCGCAGGCCAGGTGCGAGGATGCTCATCACCGAAGATGGCCAGCTAACGGGTGCTATTAGTGGTGGTTGCTTAGAGGGAGATGCGCTCAGAAAAGCACTTTCAGCAATTGTACAGCAAGAAAACAAACTGATTACTTACGATACTACAGACGAAGATGATGCCAAATTTGGTATTCAGTTGGGTTGTAACGGCATTGTACATATCCTGTTCGAACCCATTATCAAAGAAGATGACTTAAATCCAATATCGATTTTAATTGCATTGCAAAGCACGAGAGAAATTGCGGTCTTGGCAACGCTTTTTTCTTTGAGGGATAAACAACAATTGGGCACAAGCCTGCTATTTAAGCGTGAGATTATACAATCAAAAGTTCCTGCAGCCATTCAGGATGAGATCATTAAAGATGCAGAAGCGGTTTTCACCAATAAAACAACTGCCTTTAAAGTTTACGCCACTGGCAATCAACAGGTTGATGTTTTTCTGGAGTTTATCCAGCCTCCTATTTCATTAATTATTGCCGGTGCAGGCAATGATGCACAACCTTTAGCCGAAATGGCTTACCTTTTAGGCTGGGAGGTGACCGTAGTTGACGGAAGACCTACCCACGCCACCGCACAACGTTTCGCAAACGCTTCCCGCATACTGGTCAGTAAACCCGCAAATGTGTTGGCTCAAGTGCATATAGATGAGCAAACGGCCTTTGTGCTGATGACGCACAATTACAATTATGACCTGGAACTGCTTAAATATTTATTGGACACAAATGCACCATATATCGGAACGCTAGGTCCTAAGAAAAAACTGCTTCGGATGTTAGATGAATTGGAATTAGCAACACCCGAAAATGAAAAACGGGTTCACGGACCAATCGGACTGGATATTGGTGCTGAAACAGCTGAGGAAATTGCCATTTCTATTCTGGCAGAGATCAAATCGGTTTTTACAGGTGCTTCGGCAACTTTCCTGAAAGAGAAAAAGAGTCCGATCCACGTTTACGGATTAACCAATAACTAAATGCAAACGGGCATCATCATATTGGCAGCAGGCAGTTCTTCACGAATGGGAAGACCAAAGCAACTTTTAGATTATAAAGGAAAAACACTATTGCAAAGCGTGATAGACGAAGCCTTAAAAACAGATTGTAAACCAATTGTGGTAGTTTTGGGTGCAAATGCGGACGAAATAGCCGCCAAGCATCAAAATGATTGGGTCAGTTTCGTAATCAATGAAAACTGGCAAAACGGAATGGCATCGGGCATTGTGGCCGGACTTTCGACGATCATCAAAAATGACAGCGAAATCGAAAGTATCATTATTGCTGTCGCCGACCAGGTTTTTATTAAAATGATTAACTTTAAGAACTTAATCGAAAAGCAAGCAGAAACCGGTAAAAACATCATTGCCAGTAAATATGCCGAAACGGTTGGGACACCTGTTCTATTCAAAAAAGATTATTTTGAAGCGCTTTTATTGCTCAAAGGTGCCGACGGAGCAAAAAAGATATTAAAAGAGTATCCTCAAGATGTAGAAACTGTAGTTTTCGAAGGTGGAGAAATTGATATTGATACGGAAACAGATTACAACAATTTAATTAGTCAGCAATGATAGCAGATTCTTTTGGAAGAATACACGATTACCTGCGGATATCGCTCACTGATAACTGCAATTTTCGCTGCTTTTATTGCATGCCGGAAGAAGATTACGACTTTACCCCAGCTTCAAGGCTCATGCAAACCGATGAGATTATTAAACTGGCAGAAATTTTTGTGGCCAATGGCGTAAAAAAAATCAGACTTACCGGTGGTGAACCTTTGGTGAGAAAAGATGCAGCCGAGATTATTGCTGCGTTAGGTAAACTTCCGGTCGAATTGGTGATCACCACCAATGGGACCCGCATTGCTGAAATGCTCCCGATATTAATAGAAGCAGGCATTAAAACCATTAATATTAGTCTTGACACGCTACAGCCTGAAAAGTTTTTTATGATTACGCGGCGGGATGTTTTCCATCAGGTACGCAGCAACATTGAATTACTTTTACAGCACAAAATCAAGGTGAAGGTAAATATGGTGGTCATGAAAGGCCTTAATGATAACGAAATCAATGATTTCATCACCTGGACCAAGCACAACCCCATTCAGATCAGGTTTATTGAATTTATGCCCTTTAGCGGCAATAAATGGACGAGCAACAAAATGTTTTCTTTAGATGAAATACTGGCGGCCGTTGAAAAGGATTTTGCTGTTCTACCCGTTAAAGGGGAACCGCATGATACTGCCAAAAGTTTCATGATCCCCGGGCACGAGGGTTCATTTGCCATCATCAGCACCATGACCAACCCCTTTTGCGACACTTGTAACCGCATGCGTTTAACTGCTGATGGCAAAATAAAGAACTGCCTGTTCTCTGATAGTGAAACGGATCTGCTTACCGCCTTAAGGAAAGGTGAAGAAGTATTGCCATTAATCCAATCGGCCATTTGGAGTAAAAAGAAAGCACTGGGTGGGCAATTGGTACCCGATTTCGAAAAAATCGATACCACTACCATTCAAAACAGAAGTATGATTACCATTGGAGGATAAATTTTCATGATCAGCGTTAAAGAAGCAAAAGCCCTCATTTCTCAACATATAACAGCACTAAATCCCATAACAATAGACTTGGCAAAGGCTTCAGGGCATGTTTTGGCTACCGATATTTACGCACAATACGATATTCCGGCATTTAGTCAATCCTCAATGGATGGTTATGCGTTAAAGTTTACTGATCACGAAAAAGAACTCACTTTAGTTGGCGAAATGGCCGCTGGAACAGCAACCAATATCACCATCCAAAAGGGCGAAGCCAGTCGGATATTTACAGGCGCTCCACTACCTCAAGGTGCCGATACGGTGGTGATGCAGGAAAAAATTACGCGGCTAAACGGAAAAATCAGTATACAGGATCCAAATTTAAAACTGGCTTTAAATGTAAGGGATAAAGGTTCTGAAGTTAAAGCCGGAGCTTTAGCCATGGAAAAAGGCAGCATACTTAGTCCCGCAGCCATCGGTTTTCTGGCCGGAATTGGCGTTAACAAATTAAGTGTCTATCCAATGCCAAAGGTTGCCATTATTGTAACCGGAAAAGAGTTACAACAGCCTGGAAAAATGCTTGAGTTTGGACAGGTATACGAATCAAACTCCTATTCCCTTTCCGCAGCCCTAAAACAGGAAAACATTGAACAGATAGTGATTTACGAAGCCGATGATGACTTAGATATCCTTAAAAACATATTGCAAACCGCAGTAGAAAGCAGTGATCTAGTGTTGTTAACAGGTGGAGTGAGCGTAGGCGATTACGACTTTGTAATCGAAGCAGCAACGCATTGCGGCATTAAAAAGATTTTTCATAAAGTAAAACAGAAACCTGGTAAGCCATTGTTTTTCGGCACAAAAGATCAGAAACTAATCTTTGGTCTTCCGGGCAACCCTTCATCCGTACTCAGCTGTTACTATAACTATGTGTTGCCGGCGCTTAAATCTTTATCCCTTAAAAACAACAGTGTAATGGAGGTCGAGGCCGAACTTACCCACCCCTATAGCAAACCTGCCGGACTGGCGCACTTTCTGAAAGGGAGATATGAAAACGGGAAAGTTACGCCCTTGAGCGCCCAGGAGTCTTACCGCTTGAGTTCTTTTGCGCAGGCCAATTGCCTGATCTGCCTCAACGAAACACAAGAACACTTCGAAAAAGGCGATACCCTAACTGTAATGATTTTACCAAACTAATATGCAAGAAAGTTTTATCTTATTTTACTGCCTACTCTTTATTGTAGCCTTTTTATATGCTTCTGTAGGGCATGGTGGGGCCAGCGGTTACCTGGCATTGATGGCTATTTTTGCCATTTCACCTGCGGTGATGAAACCTACTGCATTATTGCTCAACCTGTTTGTTTCTTCCACTTCCTTTATCCAGTTTTACCGTGGTGGCCATTTTAAGTGGAAAACCTTTTGGCCTTTTGCGCTTGCCTCTATCCCGCTCTCCTTTGTTGGTGGCATGATGGCGATCGAAAGTTCCATTTATAAAAAGATTTTGGGCCTGCTTTTACTTATTCCGGTTATCCGTTTTTTCTTTTTTAAAAACACCGATCCAAAAGATTTTAAACCATCAAACATTTCCTTATCGCTAGCCATTGGAGGCATAATCGGTTTACTTTCGGGCATGATCGGTATCGGCGGTGGCATTATCCTTTCACCTATCCTGTTACTCTTAAAATGGACCGATCAAAAACAAACTGCGGCCATTAGTGCTGCATTTATCTTCGTAAATTCGGTTGCGGGCTTGGGCGGTCAGCTCATCAAAGGTTTCGAGTTTAACAGCCATATGCTCGCCTATGTTGGGGTCGCTTTTGTTGGCGGCATCTGTGGTGCTTATTTTGGTGCTTTAAAATTCCCGCAAACTGTTTTAAAAAACGTGCTGGCCTGTGTATTGGCACTGGCTGCTTATAAATTATTATTTACACATGCATAATATGAAATACACCCTTATCGCCCTATTATTTTTAGCTTTTACCGCAAAAGCCCAAGAAAGCAAGCAATTTATTATCGAAGGAAAAGTTAAAACGCCATTAACAATCACTTTAGATAATTTAAGTGCTTACAAAACCGTTAGATTGGATAGCATGACAATTTTCAACCACTTGCTGCAACGTAAAAGCAGTATTAAAAATATCAAGGGCGTACTTTTAAAAGACATTTTGGCCAAAGTAGAGATCGATGCTGCTTCGCCGAAAACACTTAGCGAATACTACCTTGTTTTTACCGCAACGGATAACTATAAAGTAGTGTATTCCTGGAACGAAATATTTAATTCACCAACAGGAAATCAAATATTGGTCTTACAGGATTACGATGCCGATCCTGCCAAGGCCGAAAAAGGAAATATTGCCATTATTACACCAAGCGATTTTGCTACAGGAAGAAGATTTGTAAAAGGATTGAGTAAAATCAGCATCTTACAGGTAAATTAGCCGCATGAAAATCAAAATGATCAGTTTTGGCCAAATTGCCGAGTTTATCAACAATCAAAAAATTGATGTTGATGGTATTTCGGATACTGATGCCTTTAAACAATATCTCGAAAATCAGTTTCCTGCTTTAAAAGGCATGAAGTACAAACTGGCACTGAACAAAAACATCGTTCAGGAGAATACCGAAATCACCAGCAATGCTACAATAGCTATAATGCCGCCTTTTTCTGGGGGATAAACGATATGAGTGCAGAAAGATATAATAGGCAGATCATCCTGAAAGGATTTGGAGAGGAAGCACAACAACTGCTTTTAAGGGCAAAGGTGCTGGTAATCGGTGCAGGCGGTTTGGGCTGCCCGGCATTACAGTATCTCGCAGCAGCCGGAATCGGCCATATCGGTATTGTTGATGACGACACCATTTCTCTATCCAATCTGCACAGGCAGATTTTGTTTACCACGACCGATATCGGAAAGTTAAAAGTTGAGGTTGCGGCAAAGCGCCTGCAGGAAATGAATACCCAGATCGGAATTATCCGCCACCCGATCCGTTTGCAAAAAAACAATATCCTTGATATTATATCCAGATACGACTACATATTGGATGGTACTGACAATTTCGAATCGAGATACCTCATTAACGATGCCTGTGCCCTACTCAATAAGCCGCTCATATTTGCTGCTGTATCAGGTTTCGAAGGTCAGTTGGCCATATTTAACGCACCAGACTATTTACCCAGCACCAATTATCGTGATATTTTCCCCATTCCACCAGATAAGGGTGAAATACCAAATTGTGCTGAAAATGGTGTTTTAGGCGTATTACCTGGCATACTGGGTACAATGGCCGCAGCAGAAACTATTAAATTAATTGCGGGGATCGGGCAGCCCCTCAGCAATCAAATATTAAATTATAATTTACTTACACAAGAACAATATACCATCAACGTCAGTCATGGCGGAGGTTACACCCTACCCAAAACTGTTGATGAATTTTTAAATATGGATTATCAGGATACCAGTGAAGGACCACAGGGATATATAGAAATTGATGCCAGCGAACTGGTTAAAATTCAACAGCTAGAGTCAGTTATTTTAATAGATGTACGCGAAAGACACGAACTGCCGGTATTGGATAAACAGATTTTTACACAGATACCAATGTCGGAGTTTGGTGCTTTTATGAGCAAGGAATTTTACCAAAAACACGTGGTTTTAATCTGCCAGCACGGAATCAGAAGTGTAGCCGCAGCTGAGGCATTGCAGGAAAAATATGGTGATGCAAAAAAAATATACAGTTTAAAAGGTGGCATTGTAAAGTGGAGAGATCATTTTCTCCGATCATAAATATGAGCGAAAAGAAGATAAAAAATATATTTGTAAACGGCCGGATAGAACCTGCTTTTATAGCCGCGAGCATCGCCAAACACAGCAGTAAAACAGCGATTGGGGGCCACAGTATATTTATGGGCCAGGTGAGAAAGGATGAAATTGAAGGCAAATTTGTTGCTGCAATCGAATATACCGCTTATGAAGAGCTTGCGCTCAAAAAAATGCACCAGATCAGGGAAGATATTTTCGCGAAATACCCGCTAAACTGTATGCATATTCATCACAGTTTGGGCACGGTAAAAGCTGGCGAAATCTGCCTCTTTGTTTTTACTTCATCCGCGCACCGCAAACCTGCAATTGAGGCTTGCAGCGAAGTGGTAGACCGTTTAAAGGCAGAATTGCCGATATGGGGCAAAGAAATATTCGAAGACGAAACACACCAATGGAAAGAAAATACATAAAATGGTAAACATCACAAAAAAATCCAACACCTTAAGGATTGCTATTGCAACTGCTACCGTTAAGGCATCGAAACAGGAAACTATTGATGCCATTGAGCAACGTAAAATACCCAAAGGTGATGTGTTTGAATTTGCCCGTGCAGCAGGCTTATTCGGTGTAAAAAAAACCAGCGATGTCATCCCTGATTGCCACCCGCTCCCAATAGAATATACAGCTATTACCTACGAAATTGTGGGTTTAACGATTATCATTACCGTAGAGGTACATACCATTTACAAAACGGGTGTTGAAGTTGAAGCCATGCATGGCGCTTCGGTAACGGCTTTAACGATATACGATATGCTGAAGCCAATTGATAAAGGCGTTGAGATTGAAAATATCAGGTTACTGAAAAAATCTGGGGGAAAATCAGACCTTAAAAACGCGAGGTTCCCCGAAATAAAAGCTGCAGTTGTGGTATGTTCAGATGCTGTTTTCGAAAATAAAGCACAGGATAGTTCAGGAAAAGCGATTGTCTCACATTTAACACAATGGGACATCAATGCCGAAAAATATGAAATCGTACCTGATGAGCTGAATATCATCAGGGATAAGGCCAGCGAGTTAAGCAAAAGTGGTTATCAACTGATTATTTTTACAGGAGGAACGGGGCTTTCGCCACGCGATGTAACGCCTGAAGCCATTGCACCGCTAATCGACCGGAACATTGAAGGCATTATGGAAACCACCCGCCGTTATGGGCAGGAACGTATGCCCTATGCCATGCTTTCGCGCGGTGTAGCAGGATTTATCGGAGAAACTTTGGTGCTTACCTTCCCAGGTTCGAAAAGAGGCGTAGAAGAAAGTATGGATGCGTTATTTCCACAAGTGTTGCACTTGTTTAAGGTGATAAAGGGAGAAAAACATTAAATCGCTAGTCGGGATTTGCAATCCCGTCTCAAGAGCTAAGGATTTGTAATCCTTAATAAGATATAAGTCAAAAATGCGGATTGAAAATCCGCAGCACGGAAGGTCGGGATTATAAATCCAGACCAACAATATATTTAAGCTAAAATTTATTCCGCCAGCAACCCCACTCCCATGGCTGGTGGCTCGCCAGCAAATCCAGCATCCAATTATTAGGTTGGTGAGCCACCAACCTTGAATACAGTTAGTCGGGATTTGCAATCCCGTCTCAAGAGCTAAGGATTTGTAATCCTTAAATAAGATATAAGTCAAAAATGCGGATTGAAAATCCGCAGCACAGAAGGTCCGGATGATAAATCCGGACCAACAATATATTAAGCTAAAATTTATTCCGCCAGCAATCTCTTAATGGCAATTACCGGAATCGCATTTTTAAAGGACATCTGAGGATTAACCTTTTGTTGTGGATTTCCATACAAAGCCAGGGCCGAAGAAACTAAACCGATCAGGTTTCCACTGCTATCTACTATTGGCCCACCGCTCATTCCTAAACTGTAATCGGCCGTTACCGCCATTCTGAAATCTTCATCTTCTTTTTGGTTTGATGGATTTCGGATAAAATTCCGGGCAACAATTCCTTTGCTAAAAAAGTAGGTAATATGTGCGGGATGTCCCATAACGTAAATGTCCGCGCCTTCCGGGGCTGTATCTCCAAGGGATACCGCATTCAGTTTAAGCTTTCCTAAATTACCTATTTTAACAATGGCCAGATCATTTACTTTTGAGCAGGCCAAAATCCGGGTAATGGGGTAAAAGATACCCTCACTCGTCATGGCGAACATGGGTTGATTGTTCTTTCTTAGGGTATCACCAAACATTTCCAATACGTGATAATTGGTTAATAATATACCATCCTCATCCAATATAACAGCCGTTGCACGCAATCCACTCGAGATCAACACCAAAGTAGAAAGTTTCAAACTTGGGTAAATCTCTTTACCCGAAAGTTCCTTTTTCGAAGGTTTGATAGGGGTTATTTTAATTTTAGTATTGACTGTTTTGTTCAATTGGCCTGCTACATCGGCCGATTTCAGGTAAGCACCACTTTGTGCTAATTCTTTAATCAAAGGTGCTACACGATCGAAACTAATCGCCCCCATTTCGTTCTCTACTTTTGTAATCTGGGCAAAGCCGGTAGAAGCCAAAGCCGAAAGAAGAAAGATGGTGATCAGTTTAATGCTTAATTTATTTTTCATGCCCTATAAAAAGTAATTGTATCATCAATATATAATTGTCATCCTGAGCCCGTGGAAGGACGAACTTCAATATCTTATAAAGCGTTTCGACTATTTGCCCCGATTCTTCTGTAAGCTCAACCTGACAAATTTATATGAGATTTTAATTAGCCAGGATTTGTAATCCTTAATTAAGATTCAGGATCTAAAAGATCCGGTAATCGAGCTAAAAGCATCAATAACGCATCTAAAAGCTCCGATCGACCACTTAAAAGCTCCGATGCACCACCTAAAAGCATCGATGCACCACCTAAAAGCATCGATTCGCCACTCAAAAGCATCGACTTGCCACTTAAAAGCTCCGATCGACCACCTAAAAGCTCCGATGCACCACCTAAAAGCATCGATTCGCCACTCAAAAGCATCGACATGCCACTCAAAAGCTTCGATGCACCACTTAAATGCTCCGATCGGCCACCTAAAAGCTCCGATGCACCACCTAAAAGCATCGATTCGCCACTCAAAAGCATCGATGCACCACTTAAAAGCTTCGATCGGCCACTTAAAAGCTCCGACGTCGGACCTAAAAGCTTCGATAGACTAGCTAAAAGCATCAGCGATGAACCTAATCACACCAAATTGGGGTGATTAGGTAATTCAGACATCAACCATTATTTCAAAATGCTTTCCAATTTCTTATCCAGTTGATCACCTCTTAAATCTTTTGCGATGATTTTTCCTGATGCATCAACCAGGAAACTCGTTGGGATTGATTTAATACCATATTCAGCGGCCAGATCGCTTTTCCAGCCTTTAAGATCAGAAACATGCATCCAACCCAACTGATCCGCCTCAATTGCTTTCAGCCAGGCATCTTTTTTATTATCCAAAGAAACACCGATTATCTCAAAACCTTTGTTATGATACTTGGCGTAAGCTTTTACCAAATTCGGATTTTCCTTACGACATGGTGCACACCAGCTTGCCCAAAAATCGACCAATACTACTTTTCCTTTTAAAGAGGAAAGCGTCACGTTTTTCCCATCGCGATCTGGCAAGGTAAAATCAGGCTTTACACCAATTCCCGTTTTAGCGCTAATGGCTAAAGATGCCGCGATTTCCTTTCCATAAACAGAATTTTTTCCTGCTGTTGTTAAGGCTGCGTAGGTACTCTTTGCTTTTTCCAGGTTTGGGTAATTGATAAACCTATCGATGATGATATAAGGTGTGACCCCAGAAGATGGGTATTTTTTCACCATTGCTTCCACTGAATCCACTAATCTTTGATTTAGTTTACTAAACTCAGCATCAACATAGGTCCGATCGCCATCCTTACCTAAACTATCCAGCTTTTTATATAATTGCCCGGCCCGGGCTGTTATCGTTTGCCAGCCTTTAGTCCACTCCTGCCAGATGTGCTGGTCTTTTGCTCCAGTAATCGAAACTTCATTCAATTTTGCAAGGCTACCATTAATCACGACCTTTTCATTAGGCTGAACAGCCAATACCAGATGTTTTTTTTCTGCGCGGATGGCATAAATTAAAGTACCGGGAGCCGTTCCTTTAAAAGTAAAACTTCCGTTCTGTGCAACAACCGAATCGGTTATATTTTTATTATCGTAAGAGGTGCTTAAAAAAACCTTATTGTTACCAAGACCGTCTAATTTTCCGCTGATCTGATAGGTACCCGCAGTTTGCGCGATAGCAGTTGATCCGATCAGGCATAAAGCGCTGAATAAGATCGATTTGAATGTTGTATTGTATAATTTCATTTTTTTAAGGTTTTAGATTAATATTTATAAGCTACATCAACAATTTTCCCAAAGCCGGTAAATTGTTTGGTGGGTTCGCCCATGGCCCCTGTTTGACTAATGGCAAAGTAATAAAGCTTGCCTTCGGTACCATTCCAGGTACCTACAACCAGGCGGGATTTTTTAACTGCATCTTTATCGTTAAAATTGTATTTGGCATACTTAACTACCGTAACCTGTTCGTTGGCGGGGAAACTGTAAGTTTCTACAATGGTATTTGATCCGGTTTCATATCTGGATAATACATTGTTATTGCTATAATAAATGTGTCCGGTATTGGTAGAACCGGCAGCAGCAGTATAATTTAAAATACCCGGTGCGTTCATCAAGGTTTTGCTCACCGATAGGTTTGGGGTTGCTGTACTGGTATTGATAGTTTTGAAGCGCAACAGGTAAGCATCACTTCCGCTTTTCATAATGGCATTGTAGTTATGCACCACATCGGCCGAATCCTGAAAAATCATCGTCATACCCACATTGTTCATATCAAAGGCAGGCGAACTTGCATTTGCAGGCAGTGGTGTTAACGATCCTGCAGCAGGTGTGGCACTAAAGGCAATAATGGTATAGAAACGCTGTGCGGTGTTATCATAAACAATAGAGGCTACATTTGGTCCGCCAGCGGTGTACGGTGCCAGAGCATAATTGGTATTGCCCTGATCGTTTAAAGCAATATCTCCCCATTTTTTCACGCCCGGAAAACCGCCCACCAGGTTTGAATGTGCTTTTCCATTGTTGATTACAATACCGATGTTTGGTGATCGTGTAGCTCCAGACGTGGTGGAAAGCCAGGTCATTACTTGCGGTTTGATGATACCCGGCGCACTAAAAAACTCAAAGCTGTAATCGAACTTTTTAACCATCGTTAAATAATTATACTCCTGGCTTCCGCTTTCCGCAAGGATATACAGCCTTTTCCCAACAGCAGAAATATCATCCGTGACCACAAAAGGGGTTAATTCCAGCTTTTTCGGGCCAAGTAAAGGCGTAGTATTTCTACTGCTATAAATCTGGTGTTCTACTGTACTATCGGGAAAAATGAACGACATATCGCCTTTTCCCGCCTGATCTTCAAGCACGAGCCAGCCATTTCCATATTTATTACCGATCGTAACCCGGTAGTTAAAATACGAGCTTACCCCTGTTTCAGTGTCTTTCACCTGTAAGCGCAGTACATAGGGCTCGCCAAGGATAAAGGGATCGCCTTTTATTGGATATTTGAGCTCATACTGATCGGATATTTGAGTGCGCGGAGAAGCTAAACTGATGGCGCCATTGCTATTGTATACTAACCAGGAAAACTGAAGTTTATTTATTTTCTCCGCCATGCTTAGGGTTAATGCAGGCTTTAATTTAAGGGTGTCGCCCTGAAAAACGGTGATATTGGTTAATGAAAGCGGATCGCTGATCAATACGGTATTGATCGGTGTAAGCCCTTCATTACTTTCATCTTTAGTACAACTTTGCAGCATTGTGGCCACCATGCATAGCAAAGTGCCAACTAACTTATAGTTTTTTATATTGATCTTCATGTTATGTTTGATAGTGGTTGATTAAGGAAAATAAACCTGTGCGCCGTTCTCGTCAATCAACGGACCATTTTGCTGGTTATATTCTAACAGGGCATTTCTGGCTCGCTGCGATAGGTATCGCGAATCTTGTGGAAGCGGCGAACTGTTCCAGTTGGTTTTACCGGTAACCGTAAGCAAAAATCTAAATTTCACCTGTGAATATTCGCCGAAATAGTTTTTCCAGGTGGTTTCCCAATTGGTCGGTTTCGATAAAATATCTGTAATGGTTAATTTGTAACGTAGTTTTGTAGGAAAACCAGCTTTAAGCTCGGTATTGTCTTTGATATCGAAAATCACCTGAACCGTACTATCCTTTAAACCAGCTTTACGGTACACATATACTGGCACCGTTGCTGCAAACTCATTGGCTTTCACAATTGCAGGTCCTAATTTATAATGATAACCTGCTTTTGCGGTTGCCCCGTTTCTCACGACTAAGTTTATGGCCCGGTCTACAGGAGCAGCATTGCCAATAATCCTGTAAGTCATGAGTACAGTATCGGTTACCTTTGAGGTTGGCGCCGTTGCAAAGGTATATTCGGTACTATCAGGTAAGGAATATACATAAATAGCCGTTGACTCATCAAACAAGAGTGTTTTATCTTTACTACAGGAAACAATAATGGATAAAATCACCAATATTGCAAGCCCGTTTTTTAAAATTGATTTCATAGTCATAATCTTAATTTCCAGATGATCCAAATTCCAATTCTGTGTTAGGCAGAGGGAAGATATATTTAGCCTTCGTCATTGCTACCATACCGCTGCCATTGGCTATAGATGCCAGATTTTTGCGTTTATAGTAAAACCAGAGCTGCCCTTCTGCATAAAACTCTTTTCTATACTCCAGTAAAATCTGTGTGTCTAAGGCTTCGGTAGATGCAGGGACAGTAATCTCCGGGATCAAACGGTTTGTGCGTACCACATTCAGGTATTTTGCTGCATCCGTAAGTGTTGCTGCCGATTCTGCTGCGATATAGTACATTTCGGATAATTTAATAACCGGAATAATCCTTTGCGCCACATTGCTTGCATTATCACTATAGTATTTTTTGGTGTAAACAATGTTAGCCGAAACTTCGTTCCACAAACTTTTTGATGCCGTGATGGATCTGATATCGGTGCCATGGTTAGGGAGCGTTGGCTGATAAATGGTGGTTAGGTTTGCCTTTGTGGTCCATAAATCTGTTGTCTCTCCCGTTGCCCCGGTATTTTTAAATACATCATCAGCAACCGCCTTTAAACCTGAAACGTAAATTGAAAAAACATGTTCCCTGCTAAAGGTAAGATCGGAAGTAGTGGCTGTAGGATCTATATTTAGCGTGCTCTGGTTTGTGAAAGTAAATTTCGCGCTATTAATAACATCGGTAGCATATTTAAGCGCATTCACTTTATCGCCTTTATATAAATATAACCTCGCCAATACTGCTTTTACAGCCCAATAGTTTAAATGGTTCTGACGGAACTGCAAAAACACATCAGGGTTGGTGCTTCCCTGATTATCGGGAATGGGATCTATCGTTTGATTGATAGACAACAACTGTTCTGCTTCTTTAAGATCGGCTTCGCAAAGCAACAACGCTGCACCAACCGAAACCCTCGAAGTGGGTGACACCGTAAAAGCTTTTAAATAGGAAATGGATTGTGCATTTGCATTTGTCCCATCTGCATACACATCAGAAAAAAGGCGGATCAGATCAAAGTGTAAAAACCCGCGCATGCCAAGTGACTCGCCTTTAACTATTCTTTTGGTGGTTTCATCCAATACTCCATTATCTACATTTTTAAGCACATAATTGGCCTGTGCAATACTGGAATAACTGTTGGCAAAAGTGGCGTCAACAATGGCTTGAACCTCCGCATCGGTATAATTATAAGCAGCCAGTTTTGCGTATAAGCTGGTTCCTATAGATTTGTTCTCATATTGTTGTGCAAGAATGTCCAACAGTCCAAAGGTTAAATTGCGGCCATAACCCGACGATTTTGCCGAATTTTGATAGATCCCAAATAAGGCATCTGTAAAGCCCTGTTTAGTACTAAATTGGGCATCCTCTTTAATCTGTGTTTTTGGTGTTACATCAAGCCATTTTTTGCAGGATGTAAACAACAACAGCACCGCCAGGATAAATGCCGGAAATAGTTGTTTAATAGATTTCATATCATTTAAAATTAATGGTCGGTTAAAATGTGGTTTGCAACTGTAGCGTATAACTTCTGCTGAAAGGATAGTCTAAACCGCGTTCGCGTTTGATACTGGCTATCCTGAATACATCACTTGTAAACAGCGTGATTTTGGTATTCTGCAAGCCTAAACGTTTATTCAGTTTGTCTGGTAAGCGATAATAAGCCGACATACTTTCTCCTGTAATGAAGTTGTTTTTCTGCACAAAGCGCGAAGTAACATAAGTAATGTTGGTGTTTACAGCACCCGCAAAATTCACAATTGCACGGTAAAGCGCTACATCACCCGGCTTTTGCCAGCGTTCTTCTGCAACTCTTCTATCCACATTGTACTGGTTTACATTCACATTCTCAACCCGGTCTACAAGCGTTTGGTTATAAGCATCGCCACCCACATTAAAGCGGAGGTAAACATTTAATCCAATCCCTTTAATTTCTAAATTGGTTCCAAAAGTACCTGATAACGTTGGTGTTGCATCTCCGATAATCACCTGATCGGCAGGATCGTAAGTGGTGGTGATGGTGCCATCGCGTTTTTTAAACAGTTCATTTCCAGATGCCGGGTCAATGCCCAATGATTCTACGCCCCAGATTACATTAACCGATTGCCCCTCGGCATATCGTGGTAGCGGCGTAGCGGATAACGTGGTATTTGCCCTATCGTTTAAGGCTTTTATGGTAGAAGAAATCTTTTCAATTTTATTGGTTACATGGAATACATTGGCAAATACCGAGAGATTGTTCCTGCTGGATGGAGTGGCAATGATATTGTAACGGCCATAAAGCTCATATCCCTTGTTCACCACATCGCCCATATTATCGTAGTAACCTGTAAAACCACTTGAGGGTGCACTCGAAATGAAGGCAATACTGCCTTTAGTACGCTCGTTAAAGTAATTGGCATTTAAGGTAAACCTGTTAAACAAGGTGATATCTAAACCGATATTGCTTTTTAGCGTTTTTTGCCAGGCCAGTGCCGAATTACCATAACCCAGTAAATAAGAGGCTATCACACCACGGTAATCGCGATCGGTATAATATTGGCTTGTGGTTATCCCCTTATAACTTTCGAAACTTTCAGAGCCGGTTGTACCAATGGTATACCTTAACCTTAACTCGTTTACGGAACTGTTTCCTTTTAAAAACGCTTCATTGTGTGCGTTCCATCCCGCGCCCAACGACCAAAAAGGCGCAAATCTTTTGTCTGATCCAAATAGTGAAGATCCATCCAAACGATAAGTTGCATCTACCAAATACCTGTTATCGTACGCGTATGCCAAACGTGCAAGCGTACCAACCGATCTGGAGAGGCTTTCGGTACCAGTTGGGTGGGTATTGGCGGGATATTGGTTCCCTAAAATCAATTCACTTAAATTTGGGTTCGGAAAACCGATTACACGGATACTTTGTGTATTGTAAGAATTTTCCTGAATGTTAAGCGTTGCCGAAGCCGAGAAGAAATGTTTACCAAAACTTTTATTCGCCTCACCGGTTAAAAAGCCTTCCACACGTTGCGTTTTACCATAACCTTTGGTGTAAGAACCTTTTTCGAAGGTAGTTACATTGGCAAAAGAACTGTGTTGGGCCGGCAAGAAAATATCCGATTCATCCGACTGTTGGTTATAAGATAACCGGGCGGTTAATCTTAACCAATCTTTTGGTTGCCAACGGGTTTCAAAATTATTGGTTATCCTTTTATACGAAGTCTGATCTGTTATATTAAGTGATGCATTGTAAAGCGGATTTACCGGACGGCCAACATATCCGTTTAAATTATCATAAAAATCGGTTAAATTTGATCCAACCCTTAATCCTGTTTGAGGATCGATCACTTCTTCCAGATAAACCTTAAGATTTCCGGCGTCATCATAGGGGCTCCAATAAGGGTTAAGTTGCGCATATTGTCTAAAAGAACCATATGGCGAGTTATTCGATTTGTTAAATGCCAGTGTTAAATCGTTTCTAAACTGAAAATTCTTGATCCTATAGCTTAAAAAAGAATTGCCAGTTGTAGTCGTTCTATCTGATCCTTTCATGGCACCACTTTTCTGGTCGTAGGTAAGATTTAGGCCATAGGTAACGGCTTCAGCCCCACCTTCTACATAAATATTATGCTTTTGGCCAACGCCTGTTTGCAAAGGTTTAGCAATCCAATCGGTGTTAACCCCTTTTCTGATGGCAGCCAAACGATTTTCCCTTACCAGATCGAGTGCATTTTGAGTGGTGTTAAACGTATTCTTAAATACACCGGTGCGGTCTTCCAGATCGAATTTCTCCTGTGCGTTTAATAAATCGTAACCGCTTATATCCGGCTGCTCTACCACTACGCTTGCGTTGTACGAAACGCGGAGTTTACCTTCGGCAGGCCTCACCTGTTCAATTACAATTACACCGTTTGCTCCTCTGGATCCGTAAATCGCTGTTGCACCTGCATCCTTTAAGATGGTTACACTGGCAATCCGGTTCATATCGAGATCGTTTATTCTTTGTAGAGAGGTTTCAAAACCATCTAATATGAACAGCGGTGCATTTGGTGCTGACTGATAATTAAACGGATCGGCCTGTGCGCTCTGTCTGATATCAACTAAAGTATTTCCTCCGCGTAAAACAACATCAGGCAGCACATTCGGATTAGAACCTGTATTTAGGTTTTCGGGCAACTGAAAAGATGGATCGAGCGATTTTAACGCCGTAAGCACATTATTATTCGAAACTTTCGACAGCTCTTGCGCACCAAAGGTTTTTGCTGCACCTGTAAAGGTAGATTTAGATTGCGCAAAAATACCGGTTACCACCACTCCGCTTAGCGATTGAGCCGTTTCATTAAGTGCAATATCCAGTTTGGTACCGGTAACAGTCACTTCTTTCGATTCGTACCCTACATAACTCACCTGTAATATGGCTCCTCTAACGGCCGTAATCCGGAAATTACCACGCGCATCGGTAACTGTTTTTGCGCCCGAGTTTTTTAGCTTTAGGTTAACACCAGGGAGACGATCTTTCGTTTTGGCATCGTAAACCGTTCCGCTAATTACAGAATCTACTACGGCTGATGGAGATCGGTCTAATTTTCTGATCACCACGATGCGGTTATCAACAGAAAAGGTTAAGGGCAAACCGGAAAGTGTTTTTTGAATGGCCTGTTCGATAGATGCATTTTTGATGCTCAGTTCATTGATATTTATATTACGGACAAGATCCTGGTTATAAAAAAAATCATATCCGCTCTGCAGCCTGATTTGCTTTAACACCTTCTCCAGCGGAACATTTTTTTCAGTAATATTAATGTTCTGGGCAAAAGTTACGGCAGCACTGGTTTGCATTATCGTTATAATAAGGATAACAACGCTTAACTTCATAATAAGCAGTAATTTAAGGGCATAGCCGGGCGGCTTACCGATATTTCCGATAAAATTTTTATACATTTGAATAGTTTGGTCTCTACGTGTTACCGCCTATTTTAAGGTTCGCGGTAAACGTAATTGGTTGATAATCTTCACAAATTTTCAGTCTGGTTCCAATCTGTCGCCGGGTGATGTTTGCAGCATTCCCGGCTTTTTTATTGAACCATTATAACGTAACATTATTTAATCATAATGATCCTCCTTCCTTCAACTTTAAATTTCAGGTCGCCGGTGGCTTGCAACATCTTGATTACAGCCGATAGGTTCTGCGATCGGGAAACTACGCCACCAAAATGTAGGTTTTTGAGGTTTTCAGAATCATCGATCTCTACATCATACCAACGGCTTAACATCCGTAATGAAGTTTCCCCATCCTGACCGTTGAAAACAAAATCGCCGTTTTTCCAGGCAACAGCTGCCTCTGGGTCTGCTTCGGAGATTTTAATCTTATTGTTTTCAAAAACCGATTGATAACCAGGTTTTAACAGTTGTTCGTTCACTTTTACCGATCCTACCAACAAAGTGGTTATAATGGCAGGTTCATCAGCGTAAGCGTTGATGTTAAAATGTGTTCCCAATACTTCAACCTCATGTGCTTTACCATTGGTTTTTAAAGCCGGGGTAACTACTAAAAATGGCTGCGCTTTATTGTGTGCAACTTCAAAATAAGCTTCACCTTTTAATTCCACCTGCCTTTTATCAGCGCCTAAAAATGTAGTTGGGTATTTTAGCGACGAAGCCGCATTCAGCCAAACTTTAGTCCCATCAGGTAATAAAATCTGGTATTGCCCACCGCGTGGGGTTTCTATCGTATTGTAAGCCACCATTTGAGCGTCTTTTTCAACGGAGGCATGGTCATTTTCAATGGTGTAAACCAACTGACCATCGGCTGCTTTGGTAATCTTTATGCCCGCCTGTTCCGCGAGTTCTCCATTGCCAACATCGGTTAAACTAATTTTCCGGCCATCCGCAAGGGTTAAAAATGCCTTATTGCCACCAGGTGTAATTTCTTGCACGACATCTGCCCTGGGTGTTTGTACGTTGTGGTTAATTACATAAAAATAAATGCCAATGCTCAACATGAAAAGCACAAGTGCCGCAGCAGAAATACTTAACCACAAAGGCCTGGGTTTATGTTTAATACTGGAATTGATAAGCGCCCAGTTGTTTGTACGATCCTCAGCGAGTACAACCGAAGGCACACTTTCTTTGGAAGTTTCGTTTAGGGTTAAATACCAGGATTCTAACCAAGCCTCTTCTTCATCAGTGCATAGGCCTGACTGATATTTTTTTAAGAGATCTTTAAATTTATTGTCTTCCATAACGGAGCATTTGTTGGCTGCTTTATAGTAAGACTGTTCAGAAATATAAATCGGGGATATAAAATGTTAAAAAAGATGGATTTATTTATTTAGTGTTTCAAAAACAAGAATAATAGACCCGTTATGCAATAATATTTAAATAAAATTATCTATTTAGCAAATAAAAAATGATGATTGCAGGCCCACCAACCTTTAATCTCAATTGTTTTAGTGCTTTTTTAATCTGATCAGCAACGGTGTGCTCTGATAAATTTAATTTTTCGGCTATTTGTTTATTGCTTAGGTAATCTTTTCTGCTTAATTCAAAAATTTCGCGCATTCTTGGTGGTAAAGCGGCAATTTCTCTATTAATAATTTCGTTAAGCTGTTTTTCGCGGATCAGATAATCTGCTTCCATCGATCCGCTTTCTTTAAAATCCTGAAAAGATTTGCTGTAAACACTTACTACTTCCTTGTGTTGGATTAAAGAAAAAATCTGATTTCTAACCATCGTATACAAGTAAGCTGACAGATTTTGCACCTGAGTACCGGCCTTCATGTTCCAGAGTTTTACAAAAACCTCCTGAATCACATCATTTGCTTCGTCCCTATCCCTTAGTTTATTATAAGCATGTTGATAAAGAAGATCATGATAACGCTCAAAAATCTCAGCAAAGGCTTTTCTATCGCCTTCCATCGAAGAAGCCAGTAATGCTAAATCTGTACGCAACTGTAAATTATCCAAAATGGGATGTTTAGAATTTATAGGGATAATAAGCTCATCATAGGGGGTAGACTAAGAGCGTTGCTACGGTAAAACTAATAAATTTATAGACTTTACCATATTTTAAAGTGTCATTTTTTAAAACAAGCTTAAAATAATGAAATATTTTAAGCGAATTAGTCCATTAAGCCGGTAAAAATAAACACAGCAAAGAAATTAACCTATTTATTAGTAACCGATATAATATATTTCAACCTACAAAAAAAAACTGTATTGTCATTTTACGCATACAGAAATCCGATGGCATATAATTAATTGGACAAAGAAATTGTTGATATAAATCAAAGATCAAGAATATTAAATCTAAACAGTAAAAATCTCTTTTGTGATAAAAAATTAAGTCCTATTTTTGCGGCATGTCGTCTAAATATAAGATTTTATACTTTTTCCAGAATACAGATACTGCTATATTAGAAATCAAGCGTTTGGACCTGCCCAACAATGCAGATGCCGAAGCAACTTTTCATTGGCTTTATTTCGATAAAATCACAGGCTCTTTAATCAAGCTATGGTTTAGATCGATGGATTCTTCTACCGAAATTGAAGAACGTTATTTTGAACAGGGTTATCTAAAATTTAATAAAACAGAGGCTACCTATATCGAAAAACACAATTCTTCGCAACAAAAACTTAATAATATGGGCAATAGGGCGATTGGTGACGACATCAGCGAATTATTGGAAAATTACCTGAAATAATTCAGGCCATTTCTGGCAATTCCAATGCTAAACCAATTTTACTTAAAGGATACCGCGAAGCATGGAAGGTTTTAAGCGATGCACAAAAGCCAGGATACCATTCTTGCTTTTGCATACTTTCTAATAGCTGTGCGCAGGCCAGTACATCAGCATCTGCCTGGTTGATGGCATGGGCTACAAAATTAACGACGTCCCAAATGCCATCCATCATAAAAAACCTGAAGGTGGAGAGGATTGCAGACCATTGTACTTTTTTAGCCTGTAGCAAAAAGAACCGCGACACAGGACTGCACAAACGTTTAAAGGCCATATAATCTTCTTCTGCACCCTCCAGATTTAAAAGCCCATCGCTATAGGGAAGATTTACAATTTCTGCAGCAATTTTATCGCGGCCGTAGAAATAAGCACTTCCCGCACAGATGGAAGAAATCGATATCAGGGCTAAATGATCATAAATTTGAGGATGCATTTTCAATTTGCCATTACGCACAAAAACTAACCCACCTTTTTTGGCATTACCCAATTGATTATTCATTGCCGAAAGACTCAAAAGTTCAAATTCGCCAGCAAAATTAAGTGCGGTTACAAACTGCGCCGCAGCCATAAAAGTACCGCGATCAAGAGCTTTGTTGTTGATAACGGGTTCCTGAATTGAAAAAATAGAGAGTTGCAAAAATATTTAATTTGTTTGGTTCTGGCCGATTATACCGACACTAGCAAAAATAAAAATCCAGTCCAGAAAATAGCCATTCAAAACCTTTTTAAGGCGAATCAAAGCGGTAATTAACTAGAAATCAGCAGGAAATTTTTTCAACCTTTTTGTTCAGTAAATGATGTGTGCGGGTTAGCTATGGTTTTACCAAAATGCGGGCAAAAAAAAAGCAGGACTAAATCCTGCTCAAAATCTTTTGGGAAGAATTAAACAACTCTTACTTTCACTGCATTAAGGCCTTTTTTGCCTTCCTGAACTTCGTATTCAACTGTATCATTCTCTCTGATTTCATCAATCAGGCCTGATGCATGCACAAAAATCTCAGATCCGCTGTCTTCTTTAATAAAGCCAAAGCCTTTTTCTGAGTTAAAAAATTTTACTGTTCCGTTTTTCATTATACTGGATGTTTTTAAATTAAAAATCAAAAATAAGATTAAAACCCAAAAACCAAAATTACTGACAAAATAAAATTGAGAATTAAACATAAAAATATTTACAGCTGCGAAAATTGTTACGGCTATTTCACAGCTCCCGTATTTAAACACGAATATTTACCGAACTTATAAAGATTTCCTTTGTGCGATGGAAGAGTACCAATTAATGGGGTGCGATCTTAAATTCATGCCATCACTTTCGATGTGGTATAAAATGATCGGCATACTGAAATCGACAAAACGCTCTACCTGCCTGGAAAGTTTACCGAGAAAATCCATACTGGATATACCTTCTTTTAGATGAACATAAATTACACTGCCTGTCTTAAACTCAAAGCGCTCAACAACTCCTGGCCACTCTGCTTTTATCCTGGTGAGGAAAGCTTTGATTTTGGTCTCTTCTTTTAGATTTTCCATAAGCTTATCAGGTTTTTTGATATATGCTAATTTAAAAAATTATTCCTAATAAGATTAATTGTAACAGGACCTATACAATGACGTGGCAAAAAAACAATAAAAACAAAAAATTAAATTAAAACCAAGTGACTTGAGGGTAGTTTTTAAGAAAAAACATCCCTAATCAACTAAAAAACAAATACAGTATAAATAGCAGCTACTGTTCTTTCTTTTTGTCATTCTGAGCGTAACAAAGAATCTTTACATTTTAACCCTACAATAAACATCATACCATGTAAGCCTATACGATACAAAAGCTTCAAAACCTGTATGGATTGCATGGAGATTCTTTATTGCATTCAGAATGACAGTACAAAAACTTAATTTATAACCGAAACAATTTCTATATTTCCGCTTTCTACCCCTTTTCCTTTAACGCTCAGTTGTATTGCCCCATCCTTTTTACCTGATTGCAGCACTACCACCAGTTTTCCACTAAATAGTTTCATGGTTGGTTTTACAAACGATTCTAAAGAAGTGGCGTCACCGTTACAAACTGCTTTAAATAGCCCAGCTCCTTTTACCTCAAAACTTAAGGCATTGGTAGCTGTAGGACAAGGAATTCCATCTTTATCAACCACCGATACCGTTACAAAAGATAAATCTTTTCCATCGGCCGTAATTTGCTTTCTATCCGGCGTAAGTACAATTTTATAAGGTTTGCCTGCTGTGGTGATTTTTTCTTCTGCTACAGGTTTTCCATTGCCATCAAGGGCAACTACTTTTAATGTTCCGGGTTCGTATTTTACATCCATCCACATCAACCTGTAGCGGTTCTGTGGTGATGATTTATCTTTTTTCCGTATGCCCAGACTTTTACCATTCAAAAAAAGTTCGGCACTATCATAACTGGTATACACAAAAACAGGCGTAGTTTGACCTTCTCTTCCCGCCCAGTTCCAATGCGGAAGCAAATGCAGTGTTGGCTTTGTTTTATTCCAGCGGCTTCTGTATAAGTAATAGCGGTCTTTAGGTAAACCCGCAAGATCGGAAATCCCAAAATACGAGCTCCGCGACGGCCAGCTGTTATCGTAAGGCGTAGGTTCGCCAAGATAATCGAAACCTGTCCAAACAAATTCCCCGATTACCCATGGCTTATCGTCCTGCATTACAAAATCATCATCAGGTACGTTAGACCAGCTACAATATTCGAGATCATACGATGAAGACTGAAAATCAGGATACTGCTTATCAAATCCTTTTACCACCGGAAATTTATAAATACCTCTCGAGCTTACTGTTGACGCCGTTTCGGATCCCAAAATAAATCCCTGCGGAAAAACCTTGTTGGCTTCTTCATACAAATGCACCCTGTAGTTTAGTCCTGGAATATCCATAAGCGCACCAAAACCCGATTGCATGGTGGCCTTCACCTGGTCCATCCCTACGGTAACAGGGCGTGTAGGATCTTCGCGGTGAAAAATTTCCTGAAGCCATTTGGCCCTTTTTACACCTTCGGCACCAAACTGATCCGGCACTTCATTTCCAGAGCTCCACATCACGATACAGGGGTGATTTTTGGTCGCCTTTACCAGGTTAACAATATCTTTTTCAGCATCGGTATCAAAGTAAAGGTGATAACCATTTTCTACTTTCGCCTTTGCCCATTCATCGAAACTTTCGGCAAGGAACATAAATCCCATTTCATCACAGAGTTCCAGTTGCTCTGGCGAGGGCATATTGTGCGAACTCCTGATGGCATCGCAGCCCATCTCTTTCAAAATTGTTAATTGCCTTCTTAAAGCTGCTGTATTGATGGCAGCACCAAGCGGCCCCAGATCATGGTGCAAACAAACACCCTTAAATTTTCTCACCTGACCATTCAAACTAAATCCCGTTGCTGCGCTAAAGCTGATTGATCTGATTCCTACTCTTGTTTTCACCACATCCTTTAAAACAGTCCCCTCATACACACTCGATACTGCCGTATACAGGTAAGGCCTTTCCGGACTCCAAAGATTAGGCTTTTGGATTTCTATATTCTGATCAGTTTCATTGCCAAAGCTATTTTTGGCTGTATCAATCGCCACTTGTTTTCCCAAACTATCTATAATCTGCGTCACCAGGCGAAGGCCTTTACCGCTCAGTTTGGTTTTGATATTTATTTTAGCAAATTCTTTATTTACGATTGGCGTGGTAACAGTAATACCCCATTGCTCGATGCTTTTTTCGTCTTTGATGATCAAATGCACATTCCGGTACAAACCTGCACCCGGGTACCAGCGCGAAGATTTGGGCATATTCATCAAGTGAATGGCCAATACATTTTCATTCGCTTTTAAATCGTTGGTGATGTCGATATAAAAGTAATTGTAACCATAATTCCACTGTCCAACCTGTTTTCCATTCAGGTAAACGCGTGGCTTGCTCATGGCGCCATCTATCTGGAGCAACACCTTTTGGTTTGCCTGAAGTGCTGGCAGATTCAGTTTCTTCCTATACCAGCCCTCGCCGATATAAGGTAAAGCTCCGGTCCTGCCCGTTTTCTCACTCGCCTTGGTTTCATTATTCTGCGTGATGGCAATAAGCTGTTTGTCTATTTCTTTGTCGAAAGGTCCGCTAATGGCCCAATCGTGCGGAACAGAAACAGTTTCCCAGCGTGTATCATTAAAGGTAGCTTCGGCAGCATTTGGAAAATTTCCTTTCGAAAATTTCCAGCCTTCATCTAACAAGATTTCGGTTCTTTGCGCAATGGCTGTTAAATGGGAAAGCGCAGCTATAAAAAAGAGTGTGAATATTTTTTTCAATCGGAACATGTAACTGACGGTTATTTTAAATAGATAGATTCGATACTGATATTGACTGGTTTGGTATTAACACCATAACCAAAAGTAACTTCAAGTTTCTCGGCATTTTTTATACTGAATGCCATTTGATTTGATGATGGATAATAAAGTGGCAAAAAGCCTGGATAAGGACGCGGCAACAACAGTTGTGAATCGTTTTTAAGTTGATTTAAAGGGATTTCGATCAATTTAAAATCTTTTCCGGCAAGAATTTCAGTTGCAAAGAAATGTGCATCTGTATCGATTAAACCGACCTTAACTTTTGTATTTTCAATATTCGCCTTAACTTTAACGACTAATGTTTTTAAACGATTCAGTTCTGTAATCCTGCCTGTCATTTTATCTGCAAAGAAACTTTGGAAACCCATTAAGCGGTCTTTTTTAGGCATATTTATGGATAGTTTCATCTGCAATACAGATGGATTTTCTGCGGAAACATAATCGACCTTATTATTCCCCCAATCGGGACTATAGATGTTGCTGTTTTTTCCATCGATACCCGCATTGAAGATTTCCAAAAGGGCATCCTTTGCAGCTACATCAGTTTGGTAACTTTCTGTTTCGAGTTTATCCCAGGCATTGGGATTCCCCTTTACATCGGCAGGAAAAGTAACATCATCACCATTTGCTTTATGAACAATGATCTGGTATTTGAGTAAACCATTTTTCACCAGCTCGGCTGGGACCGATGCAGCATATCGGTATTCCTGCGTTTTTTGCAATGGGATATTTTTCCAGCGGTTTGCGTTATTGAATTGAATAAAAGCAGAATCTTTTAAGCTTAAACCTGTTATCTCTGCATTTACCTGAAAGGAAACATCTTCTGAAACCGTTGATAATGGCTGATGTTTAACGAACACCTCCGCTTGTGAAGCTTTAGGGGCAACAAATTCGCCTAAAGTGATGTTTTGATAGATGTTCTGACCGTTTAAGTTGCTTTTCAGGTTTTTCCTTACCAGTAAATATACACCAGGGCTAACCATGAAATGATGTCGCGCTGCTTTCGAATCGAAAGTATTGCCTGTGTTTAATCCTTTGACCGTAAAATCAGAACCTAAATCAGGAAGATCAATTTCGATTGGTAAATTGGCCCAAATAATCCGTGTGACTTCTTTTTTGGGTGATGCCTTTTCAAAAGGATCTCTGATCTGAATGGCATCCGGCATCACTTCCAAACGCCAAATCCCTGTAGTAACTCGATCAATAAAGTAGGCTCCCCTGCCCTGATACTGAACAATTTCGGAACTTCCAACGCCAGCAATATGTTTTAGTTTTTTGACATCGATTATTTTCGAGGGAGTTGTATTCGAATAATAAAATTCCTCCGGGCTATTCATTTCGCTTAACGAACTTTTGTAATCGATTTTGAAAGGGCCAAAAACATTGCCGTTGTTCAAACTATCTATACGGGTAGCTTGGTGAAAAACCTTTGAAGCAATCAACATACTGATTGCCTTTGACGGTGTGTATGCAAGGTTTAAATAGTGCGTTTGATATTCGGTATTCGCATAGGCTGTTGCCATCGGATCGTAGGCAAACTGGGTCGCCCATTGAAAACCCGCAGTCCTGAAACTTCTGGCCATTGCAGGGTACATGATCGGAGCCATAACATCGCCTGCATCAAATTCATATACCGCTTTAGCACGGTTTTTAAAAACAGGAATGGTATCAAAAGGAATTTTATATTTCGCCACGTTCGGCAGATAATTCCCCTGTAAAGTATGTCCGGCAACCAAACCTGTTGGATACCACTGGAAGGTATGGCCCTGAACATCCGCTTTTACAATGGCATCGGCATACCAGGGCGATTCGCTGATGTTATAAAAAATGGGTTTCGTCCAACCGGTACTTTTAATGGCTGCCGTCATGCGGTTAACGTATTCGGTTGCTCTTTCTTTAGGGCCGCTGTGATGCGGTTCGTTATTGATCTCAGTGGCTAAAACATCAACATCCTGTTGGTAGGTTAAACCGGTATAAGGGTTTTTATGTTTAAAAAATTGTTTCAGGTAATTTTCCTGCGCTTTAAAAGCTTCTTCACTCACTACTGATTTATCCTTACCGTATTTATTGGCAAAGCTGCCTGTGCTTTCATCTTTCTCCGGATAACCATTTCCCCAAAAGGCTATTGGTGTAACCAGGGTTTTAATCTTGCGTTTTTTAAGTTCCGCTAACAAGAAATCAAATAAACGTAAATGTTCATTATTGATCAGATTACCTTCAGCATCTGATATTTCCTGATCCCAAACATGCACGCGGAAGGCATCTAAACCCAATCTGGAGAAATGATATACATCGTCTTTTATCGCTTGCTCAGCTGTAATGCCCATTCTCAAAATGGCCCGATTACCATAAGCAAAAGGTGCGGTATAATTTGTACCGAAAAAAGCGGCCTCTTTATGGTCTTTCTCCCAGCGGATTACACCTGAGGCATCTACATAAATACCTTGTTTATTTTGGGCATGGGTAACCATTGCCATAAATGTAAAAGCAGCTGAAAGAGATAGTTTTTTGAGTGAAATCATAAATAAAGTTTGTTGGTCGGGATTTGTAATCCCGACTTTATTAATATACGATTCATTTCGACCAGACTAGCCGAAATGATGCTTTCTGCCTGTGAATATATGTCTTTTTGTTAGTCGGGATTTGCAATCCCGACGCCTTTACTGCGGATTTTAAATCCGTGTCCTGCTAAGTCCGGATTGCAAATCCAGACCAACTCTAAGGCAGAAACGCATCCATGGCAACTGTTGGTTTGCCTGAATCATCAAAGGCACCCAATTTATAACCGCTCCAGCTGTTGTAAGATTGCGGTTCCCAATAAAAAACGCCTAAGCCTTTGTTATTTGGCAAGGATTTATTTTTCGCGATTAAATCTTTGATAAAGGCTTTGCAGGCCACTGCTTCAGAAACCGGCATCCCCAACTCACAAATCATCACTTCTGATCCATAACGCGAAACCATATCCGTCATATTGGCCAAACATTGTGTGTTTTTTGCCGACCAATCTGTAGCTCCAGGATACATCGACATGCCGATAACATCCCATTTGGCGCCATTATTTTTTAATCCATCGAACATCCATCTAAATAAACTGTTATCATAACCATTAGAGATATGCACCACCACTTTCGAACTTGGATTTACTGCTTTTACGCCATTATAACCCGAAAGCACAAGTTCTGCAAAGTTTTTCATGTTTACAGATGCTTTTCCATCGTTCCATAACATACCATTATTCGTTTCGTTACCTACCTGCACCCATTCCGGCACAATTTTATTGTTTTTTAAAACCGTTAAAACGTCAACGGTGTGGTTGTATACGGAAGCTTTTAAGGCAACAAAATCTTGAGATACCCATGCGGCCGGTTTATTTTGTTGGCCCGGATCAGCCCAGGAATCACTATAATGAAAATCGATCAGCAAACGCATGTTCATGGCTTTTGCCCTTTTCGCTTTGGCCAAAACGTCAGCAGTATTGCAATAACCTGCAGCTGGATTTACCCAAACCCTCAGGCGGATGGTGTTGATGCCCTTGTCTTTCAAAATCTGTAGCAGATCTTGTTGTGTTCCTGCAGCATTATAAAACTTTTTACCAGCCGCTTCCATTTCTGTGAGCCAGCTTACATCGGCACCCAAAGCATAAGTACCTATGGGATCTGGAGCTGGATAAAGCTGCGTTTCACCTTTGATTGATTTTTTGCAGCCTGCATTAATCAGGCTAAGCAGTAAAATAAGGCCTAGCCAGTTTATGGTTTTTATTTTTTTAAACATCTTTATATTCTTAAGCAAGTTTGAACTTAATTTTCAGTTGTTCTTATTTCAACTTTTCGCGATGTATTTAACCACAGATGCTTAGGATAAGTACAGATAAAACATCTGTGGTTAAATTCCATCTTTATTTATTTAACGGAATAGGTATAATTTCCATCACCCGCACTTAAATCCAAAGTAACCGTGAAAACACCTGTTTTGGCAACTGGGATATTGATACCGCCCCAGGTTGGCGCACCGGCATAAACCAATGCACCATTGGCATCAACTTTATAACTGATATCATATCCACCATTACAGGTAAATACAAATGTTTTGCCCGCAGTTAACGAAACATTGGCAGCAACCCATTTATCGGTTGTAGCATTGTAAATTAATGGTGTTGATGAGGTGCTCCAGGCATTGTCATCACCTGAAATAAAGAATTTAACAGGTGTATAGGTGATGGTTAACGCGTCTACATCGGCATTTACTTTCATATAGGCAGGTGCGGGCGAAAGATATAAATTACCTCCTGTTAAACTCATTGTGGTTGAAGTGCCTCCCCAACCGTAAACTTTACTGGCATCTTTGGTTGATACCAATTGAAAGGCATCTCCTCCATATCCATCCGCATTTGGAAGATTTAAGTATCCCTCATATTTAGAATTGAATTTGGCCGAGGTTAACACAAAACCATTGGTCCGTGTTGTTGGTGTTTTCCAGGAGTTGCCACCTTTTACGATTAGTGCAGGATATTCTATAGTGGCTTTGTATGGGTTAACCACCATGCTTAAACTAGAATAAATGGGTTTGATGGTAGAAGCTGTTCCGGTATTCTGTGTTACTTCGGCTTTTAAGCGTACCACTAGCGTGCTTGCAACGCCTGTTGGCAACAATAACTGATTGGCCAAAAGAGAATTGAAATCTGTTCCTAAATATGCCTTTTCAAAAGTACCCACAGCAAGTTTAACCACTACGGCATTCGCCCAGGCATTTGCGCCAACAGTATCAGCAGGCACATCAAATTCGAGAGAATAGGTTGGGATAACGCTTACGCCAAAATTTGCAGCCTTAAAGCTGAAAGTAGCTACATGGCTTGCATCATTGGCAGATGTTAATACCACATTGGCCGCCGAACTTTTAAAAGCCAGACTAGCCGCATCTGGCAGGCTAACTATATTTGTACTTTCTTCTTTTTTACAACCAAAAAACAGGCTGATTAAAAACAAAGTATAGATGATCTGAATAAATTTTTTCATAATAATTTAGATTAATAACCTGTATTCTGATGAAGATTTGGATTGGCCGAAAGATCGGTTGGCGGCAATGGATAAAGGTTGTATTTGCCATTTACAGCAGTCCCACCTTTAACACCACCTTTCCATGCCCATAAATAGGCCGCAGTAGTAAATTTTCCGTAACGGATTAAATCTGTTCTGCGACTGGCTTCGTACCAAAGTTCACGTCCGCGTTCATCTAAGATAAAATCGGTAGTTAAAGCACTCAAGGCAACGTTTCCGGCATTACTTCCATTGTAGGCACGGGTGCGCAACTGGTTGATGTAGGATAAAGCCTGTGTTAAACTACCACCGCTACCACCACGCAAAACAGCTTCGGCATACGTTAAATAGGTTTCGCCTAAACGAAATAACGGAAAATCGATATCTGAAAAGTCTTTCGCAACATCCTGATGTGGCGCGGGACCGCCTGAGCGTGTTTTATTGCGGAATTTGGTGCTTGAATATCCATCGTTAGAAGTATATAAATCGTTCACTTCCATATTTTGGCCCGACATATAGAACTGCGCCCTTGCATCTGTTGCGCCTGTCTTATCGTCAAACAGATTGACAAACTGCTGAGTAATCCTTAAACCGCCCCAATCGCCGTTCGATCCTGAAACTTCAGCAGGAACATGTGCCGGACCATGCATCAGGTAAGTTGTACCACCAAAATTTTGGGTACTTGTACCATCGTAATTGATGGTGAAAATATTCTCGTCGGTGTTTAAATGGTTATCGGCAATGGTCAATTCACGGTAGTTGCCATGTAGCGTATAACCTGCAGCAGTAATTTTGTTGCAGTAAGTAATCGCATCAGTATACCTGGCAGTACCTGTATATATTGCTGCATTCAGATAAATTCTTGATAACAAGGCCCAGGATGCAGCCCTGTCTGCACGGCCATATTCGTTGGTTTTTGGTGCAGCCAGATCATTTTCAATGGCCTTAAGCTCTGATTCCACATAGGCGAATAAATCTTTACGGGCAATCTGTTTTGGCAAATCCTTGCCCCCAATTTCAGTAGTTTCGGTAACGAGTGGCGGATTGCCATAAATATCCATCAATACCGCATATTGATAAGCCCTGATAAAACGGGCTTCGGCCCTAAAACTGCGCACCTGATCTGCATCGGCCCCCACAATTCCCCTTTTACTTAAATTATCCTCAGAAGATTGATTGATAAAATCGTTACAAAGTGTAATCTGAAAAAACGAACGGTAATATAAACCATTAATAATCGAATTGATTGACGACCAGCTCATTTCGTGCAAACCCTGAATGCCTGCATCGTTTTGCCACGACCAAACCGCCTCATCGGTTGTTAATTCCTGCAGATTCCAGTACAGACGGAGAAAATCGGAGTTGCCTTCATCTTTGATAATTTCGACAGGGATATCTGGCTGACCAACCGATGCATTTCCGGTAAGGGCAAAAGCACCATAAACCTTTGCCAGCGATTGTTTGTAACCAGCTGCCGAGGTGTACACTTTATCTGCGGTAAGATCATTCGTAGGTACTAAATCTAATTTGTTGCACGACGTGGCAAGCATACCGATGGCACAAACGAGTGTGAATAATTGTAAAACACTTGGTTTCATATATTTTGTATTAAAGCAGTTCATCATCTTAGAAATTAACATTTAAGCCTAAAGAAAATATTCTTGGTCGTGGATAGATGTTGTTATCCACCCCTGAGGCTACCTCTGGATCCAGACCTTTGTATTTGGTCATTACAAACACATTCTGCACACTGGCGGTTAAGCCTAAATTTGCTTTGGTTTTTAAGATCTTACCAAAGGCATAACCCAGATTAACATTGTCCATCCTTAAAAAAGAAGCATTTTGAACATAATAATCGCTCAATAACTGCTGTGTTTTAAAATTGGTAGTCAGATAATTTGGTGAAGCGTTTAAAATAACTGCCGTACCCAAAATCTGGTTTAAATTTCCGTTTTGGCTATAATTATTGTTGTACACATAATTGCCTAAGTTGGCCCTCAAAGTGAAAGACAGGTTCCATTTTTTGTAGCTTAAATTGTTGCTAAAACCCAGAAATACTTTGGGATCGGCCTGTTTTCCTTTTTTGAAATCATTCTGATTGATTACCCCATCACCATTCTGATCTACATATACCCCCTCAATTGGATTTCCGCTCTGATCGTAAGTCTGTTCAAACAGATTGAAAGTATTTTTAGGTCCACCAACGGCATTAATAAAGGCATTTTGCCCCCCAACACCACCAGCAATGGTTCCACTCGGAAAGCCAGCATAATTTGGATCATTTGGTACAACCGTTAAATTGGTGATGGTATTTTTGTTATAAGTGGCATTAAAGCTAAAATCCCAGTTGAAATCTTTCTCTCTGATGGGGTTAAAATTCAGGGTTAACTCCGCACCTTTATTTTCCATATCGCCCACATTCACAATTGCCGTTGCGGCAAAATTGGTTCCTGCAGGCTGGGGAATTAAATTCAACAAATCGCTGGTTTTCTTGCGGTAAACTTCGAGGGTACCCGTAATGCGGTTATCCAAAAATCCGAAATCTAAGCCGATATTGGCTGTTGCGGTTTCTTCCCACTTAATATTTGCGATATAGGCGCTTGGGCGGTACATCTGGTAAAAAGCGCTGCCAAACTGGTAAGAGGCATTTAAGGCGCTCAAACCATAGGTAGACATGTATCCGTAATTCCCAATCCCGTCTTGCTGACCGGTGATGCCGTAGCCCACACGCAGTTTTAATGCAGAAACGATTTTGCTGTCCTTCAGAAAAGATTCATTTTTAACCGTCCAGGCTAAGGCCGCAGATGGGAAAACGCCGTATTTAAAAGAAGGACCGAAACGGGATGAGCCATCTCTACGGATTGTTCCCGTTAACAGGAACCGATCATCATAATTATAATTTAACCTTCCAAAATAAGAGATTAAACGGTATTGCGGTTTATTAAAAGCAAAAGCAGGATCAGAATTCACTACCTTATTCCCATAAGCATCAAAACTTGGGTAGTTGTATTGTGTGGTTAAATAATCATTGTAAGAGTAACCTGCTGTGGCATCTACCCTACTTTTAATCGATTTAAACTCTTTAATGTAGTTCAGGTAGAAATCCAGAACGGTATTTCTTCTGTTCTGCTTATACTGATTGTTTACGCCATTGCTTAAAATCGATTCTGCAGCATTTGGGTCTACATAAACCGTTCCTTTACCCGAAGCTACATCATAAGCAGCATTTAAATTGGCATGCAATTCTGGTAAAAAGTGAAAACTATAATCCAGTTGAAGGTTACCGATGCTGCGCATCGGTTTCGCACGATCTTCTCTTTGTTCCAATAATCCAACCGGATTACGGCCAACCAAATTCACCAGACCGGTTGGTGTACTTGGATCTAACCATTCCCAATAGCCATTATAATCAGACCGGTTGGTGTAAGTAGCTTGAGTGGGGTCGAAGCTCACCGCCCCGCCAATCGCCGAAGTATTTGCAAAACGCGTTTTCTGCATACTTCCCTTTAAGTTGATATCCAGTTTTAGGTGATTGTCAAAAAACCTTGGATTGAAAACAACAGCCGCTGAAGTTTTTTGCAATTCGTCCGTCCTCAATACGCCGGTTTGATTTTGATAACCCAGCGATAAACGGTAAGGCAATTTTTTAATCCCCCCGCTAATGCTAATGTTGTTATCGGTAGAAAAACCATCCTGATAAATCAAATCCTGCCAATTGGTATTAAAGGTACCCAACTGTGCTTTTTGCGCTGAAGTGCCTTTTGCATTTACTATCGAGCGGATTTCATCAGCACTCAATACATCTAACTGTTTGGTTAATGTAGAAACAGAATTCACTGAATTGAAAGTCACTTTTAAGGCGTCGCCCAAACCTTTTTTTGTGGTGATGATAATTACACCATTTGAGGCCCTTGCACCATAAATTGCTGCTGCTGATGCATCCTTTAAAACTGTAAAGGTTTCAATATCATTAGGGTTAATAAAACTCAATGGGTTTGATGCGCCCGAGACCCCACCGCTCTCTAAAGGCACACCGTCTATAACAAACAAAGGATCGTTACTGGCATTTAACGAAGAACCGCCTCGGATCCGGATGGTACTGCCACTCCCCGGCTGACCACTATTAGACGTAATCGAGACTCCCGATACCTTACCCGACAACATCTGCTCCGGTGTACTGATACTCCCCTTTTGGAAATCTTTCACACCAACAACAGCTACAGATCCCGTAAGGTCTTGTTTTCGCGTAGTGCCATAACCTACCACAACCACATCGTTTAAAGTAGAGGCGTCTTCAATTAAAGTGATGTTGAGTGCTGTAGATTTAGAAACAGGAACTTCCTGTATTTTATAACCTACCGAGCTAAACTCGAGGATGCCCGCCTTAGCAGGTATCTTAATACTAAAATTTCCATTTGCATCAGTTGAGGTAGCAATCGCCGTTCCTTTTAAGCGAATACTTACGCCGGGCATACCCAAATTATCGGGGGCTGTTTTAACAACACCGGTAATGATAGCCTGTTGAGCAAAAAGATATCCATGGGTAAAAATCAGTAGTAAAAGCATTAACATCCGCTTGTTACTCTTGATGAAAGATGTAAAAATGTGCATAGAATATTATGGTTAGAATTAACGATACAAATGAAGGTTTTATGGTTTTATCTGCCTTGTGCTATCGTTCATTTCTTTTGTGCTAATCGACATATTATTGGTTTAAATCGCTATAAATCACATCCATCAACCTAATCCTGATAAAAAATCAATTATCTTTATCGCTTCAGAACTCCCTGACCAAACAATTAAATGAATACGCTAACGAAAACCTTTTTCCTGCTCTTCTTTATTTTTTCAACAGGAAATATTAGCGCACAAAATTTAAAGTTTAAACATGTTAGTGTAGAAGACGGATTATCGAACAGCACTATCGAATGTATCTTTCAAGATCACCGGGGCTTTATCTGGTTTGGCACACGTGATGGTTTAAATAAATACGATGGGAACCAGATTACTGTTTTCAAACACAACAATAACGAAAACAGTATCAGCGATAATTTTATCAGGTGCATCTTTGAAGATCAAAACCATACCTTATGGATCGGTACATCAGATGGTCTGAACAGATTTAATGCCGAAAAGAACAACTTTGTAACCTATAGGGCCAAAGAGAAAAAAAACCAGACCAATAACATCATTACCTCGGTTAAAGAAACTGGTAAAGGAATCTTGGTGGGCACTTATGGCGGCGGACTTAATCTACTCGACCAGAAATCAAATACCTTCAGCCGGTATCAGTACCAGTCCGATCAGTTAAAAACCGGCCGAAGGGATTACATCAACGATCTTTACTGCGATGCTAAAGGAAACATCTGGATCGCTACCGACGCAGGAATACATGTTTTAAATTTGAATTCAGGCAGATCTACAGTCATAAAAGCATTAGGAAATGAATCCTTTAGGGTAATCAAAAAAGCTCCAAATGATACTTTTTGGTTTGGAACAGAGGAAAACGGCTTAATCCATTACGATCCTGACAAAAACACCGTTAAAACCTATCAGCATCAGGAAAAAAATGGCACCAGTATCGGCAGTAACCTGGTGAGGGCCATTGCTTTCGACAAACATAAAAACTTATGGATTGGCGGCATTAATGGGGGTTTAAATCTTTTTAATTCAAACACCGAAACATTCACACATTACCAGAACGAGCCTGGTAATGCCTCCAGTTTATCGCAACGTACCGTTTCGGCCCTTTTTATCGATCGGCAGGAAAACTTATGGATTGGAACACACCGCGGTGGAGTAAACCTGTACAGCCCACAAGCTGAAAAATTTAAGCTGGTACGTCAGGAGCCCAACAAAAACAGTTTAAGTTACAATGATGTGAGGGCTTTCCATGAGGATAAATCTGGCAATATCTATATCGGAACCGATGGTGGCGGACTCGATATTTACAACAAAGCCAGCAAAGCCTTTATCCATCACCGCTATAATCCATTTAACCCAAATAGTATTGGTGCTGATGCCATCCTGGACATTACGGAGGTAAAAAATAGTATGTTGCTGGTGGGCACATGGGCAGGTGGATTAAACCTCATGCACAGTGATGGCTCTTTTACCCGTTTTAACCATAGCGCCAATCCGAGCTCCATTTCATCGGATTATGTGCAAAAAACGTTCGAAGACAGCAGTGGAAACATTTGGATAGGCACTTATTATGGTGGCTTGAACCTTTTTGATCCCAATACCAAACAGTTTAAACGCATTACAGCAGGAAAAAATGGCAGTCAATTATCGGGCAACAACATTGTCTCCATTAATGAAGATCAATATAAAAACCTGTGGATCGGCACTGACGATGGTGGTTTAAACTGTTATAACCTCCATACGCAAGTGTTTACCCATTATTTTATGGGTAATGGAAAAAAGCCGGATTTAAGGGTGATTTTTATCGACAGCAAAGGGATTTTATGGGTCGGACAGGCCGGACTTTACCGTTTTAACCGGACAAAAAATAAATTTGAGCTTTACACCACAAAGGCAGGCTTATCTACCGAGTTTATAAAAGGAATAATTGAGGATGACAAAGGCAACTTCTGGATTTCGACCGCGCATGGACTTACAAGATTTAATCCCCATAACGAAACCTTTAAAAAGTACAATACGGGCGATGGTTTGCAGGGACTTGAATTTGAAACCAATGCGTATTTAAAAACACGGGATGGCGAAATGTTTTTCGGCGGGATAAATGGTTTCAATTCATTCTTTCCTGACGATATCAAAACCAATAAGTTTATCCCGCCCGTTTACCTTACGGAGTTTCAGATCTTCAATCAAAAAATTCTGCCCAATACAGAAGGGTCTGTTCTGGAAAACGACATTAGCTATACGAAAGAAATCGAGCTGGATTATGATCAGGCCTCCATATCGTTCCGTTTTGCCAGTTTAAATTATGTAGCGAACGAAAATAACAATTATGCCTACCGCTTAGAAGGTGAGGATAAAGACTGGATTTTTGCGGGCCATGTGAAGCAGGCCTTTTACACCAATCTTGATCCCGGTACCTACACATTTAACGTAAGGGCATCGAACAACGATAATGTGTGGAATACCACCGCGACTAAGCTAAAAATCATCATTTCTCCTCCTTTTTGGGCTACCTGGTGGTTTAGGCTCATTGTTGTTGCCACAGCCCTTTATTTAACATATTTGGCGCTAAGTTTTAAACGCAGACTCGAAATTAGAAAAATCGAAGAAGAAAAAAGAGAAGAAATGCATCAAACACAGCTTCAGTTTTTCACCAATATTTCGCACGAGTTCCGTACCCCTTTATCATTAATATTAGGCCCCATAGAACGCCTGTTGAAAGAAGATACACAAGAAAGTTTCCAGAGTTATTATAATACCATTCACCGCAATGCAAACCGTTTATTGAGGCTCATCAACGAACTGATGGATTTCAGAAAAACGGCTTCAGGTGCTTTAAAGTTAAACGTCGTAAATGGAAACCTTAACCTTTTTATTGATGAGGTTGCCGAAGAGTTTTCAGAAATGGCCGCTGAAAAAGAAATCAGCTTTACCGTAGAAAAGGAAAATATCCCTGCCGACATCTGGTTCGACAGGCAGGTGATCGAAAAAATTATCCTCAACCTGATCAACAACTCCATCAAATACACTAAATCGGGTGGAACACTTAAACTTCAGGTTTTTCATGATCTTAGTGCGCACAAACCAGCTTTCGAAAACCAGTTGGTGATCAAAAGTGATTATGAAGCCAGTGCTTACATCTACTTCAGGGTGATTGACAGTGGCATTGGGATCTCAAAAGATTCTATCCAACATTTATTCGAACGTTATTACCGGATTACCGAAACACATCTGGGATCGGGAGTAGGCCTGGCTTTCGTAAAAAGCCTAACTATCCTCCATAAAGGGCTGATTCAGGTATCTAGCGAAAGAAATAAAGGAACTGAAATAATTATTGGCATCCCAGGTAGCAAAATAGATTATACGCTAAACGAACAGTTTAGCCAAAACAACGAACCCGGAGGAACACGTTTGGAAAGTATCAATTATCGATCGGAAACGGAAGTACCACAAACCGATATAGAACCAACACCAGCAGATGTTGCCACAAGTATCCTGATTGTGGATGACAATGAAGAGCTGCGAACATTTTTAAAGGATACCTTAAGTCCGTTTTACAGCATTTCCGAAGCTTCGGATGGCCATTCAGGACTTGAACAGGTTAAAAACAATTTGCCAGACCTGATCATCAGTGATGTAATGATGCCTGGAATGAATGGAACCGATTTTTGCAAGCTTATTAAGGAAGATATCGAAACCAGCCATATTCCATTTTTAATGCTTACGGCAAAAAATAGTGTTGAAGCTGAAATTGAAGGTGCCGAATCGGGTGCTGATCTCTATTTCACCAAACCCATCAACATTAACCTGTTGCAGCTCACCATCAAAAACATTTTCGAGCAGAGGCAGAAATTGAAAGATCATTATTTAAAAAACAAAGACACCGAGCCTAAAGCGCTCGCTTACTCTGAAAGAGACAAAACTTTTATCACTAAGTTATTGTCGATTATTGATGCCGAAATGATCAACCCTGAAATGGATATTGATTATTTATGTAAAGAAATCGGCATGAGTAGAACCAAGTTATATCAAAAAATAAAATCGATAACAGGTCAGTCTATCGGTGAATTTGTACGATCTGCCAGGCTCAGAAAAGCGATTGAGATTATGAAAACCGAAGATGTATTAATGACAGAGGTGATGTACCGGATCGGTATACAAACACAATCATACTTCACAAAGGCCTTTAAAAAAGAATTTGGAGTAACACCAACAGGTTATATGCAGCATTTGAAATCCTAATATAAATGATGATAAACACATCATCTAAGCATAGTCGCAGCATCTTTCACTACCTTGCCTAGAAATCTTATTTTAAGGATACCCGTAAAAGTAAAAAAGCCCTTCAATCCTGAGAGGGCTTTTTCATAGTCGTCTATCCCTATAAGTAGGAAGCCCAAAACTAATTAATGCGTTTAATATTTTTCGGGTTTGAATAAACTGAACAGAAAAAAATTTCCACTCAATTTATCTTTATTATTTCAGGCTTATTGTGCTTTTAAACGGCTATAACGAATGATTACTCTATTCCTTTTGCGTTCATTGGAATCACATAAAGCGATTTTGAAGCTGTAATAAACAGCATATTTTTATCCTTTCCACCAAAACAAATGTTCCCGCACCACTCTTCAGGCACATCAATATGTCCGATTTTTTCTCCGGTAGCCTTGTAAATATTCACTCCTTTTCCAGTTACGTAAACGTTCCCGTTGCTATCTAAAGTCATCCCATCAGAATGTTGGTTCAGAAAAAGCTGCCTGTCTGTTAATCTGGCATCGGCACCAATACGATAACGGTATGTTTTATTGGCGTTCATATCGGCTATATATAAAAATTTACCGTCTGGCGTACCCACAATACCATTAGGTTTAATCACATCATCAGCAACTACAATGGCTTCTTTTTTTCCTTTTGGAAGATAATATACTTTCTGCCCCTCGATTTCAGACGATTTACGCGTCCAGTAATCGCGCTGATAATAAGGATCAGTAAAATAAATACCGCCTTTATCATCTAACCAGATATCATTTGGTCCGTTAACCTTTTTTCCCTCATAATCACTAAAGAGCACCTTTATCTTTTTGTTTTTATCGATAGACCAGATCTGGTTGTTTTCATCCGCACAAACAATCAGGTTACCCTTTTTATCGAAATAAGTGCCATTTGCCCTCCCCGATTTATCCATATATAGGCTCAGTTTGCCATCTATACCATATTTCCAGATCTTATCGTTGGGTTGATCGGTAAAGAAGACATTGCCTTGTTTATCAACCGATGCACCTTCCGTGAACTTAAACTGTGCAGAAATCACCTTTAAACTGTCCTGAACAAAAAGATTTTGATTATTAGTTTGCGCAAAAGAGGCAATGCCTATGGCAGAAAATGCCAGAGATAAGAAATATTTTTTCATTTGTGTTTTTATTATTTGTATAGACTTCGCAGATATTACAAACCTGCGAAGTCTATAATGGTAAAGATATTAACTTACCCGCTTTCCTTTTAGTAACATATCTAATGCATCATTCAGCGTACCGGCCTTTTGCACCTCCCCTTCGTTTACAAAATAGATTTCATCAGCATTTTCGATGGTATTTAAACGGTGGGCGATGATCACAAGAGTAGTTTCTTTTGAAAGTTTATTTAATATGCTTCCCAAAAGTTGTTCGGTTATGGTATCGATGTTTGCCGTAGCCTCATCCAGGATCAACAGTTCTGGATTTCGCAAAACCGCACGCATAAAGGCAAGCAGCTGTTTCTGCCCCAAACTGATACTGTCCGATCCTGAAGTAATCTGTGTATTTAATCCTTCATCAAATATGGCCAAAAGGGCGTTCAGATTCGCTTCTTCGATTATTTTCTCCAGCTGTTCGTCAGTTACCTCTTTGTACAGACTGTTGCCATATAAAATATTTTCTTTTACCGTTCCGGTAAATAAAAATGGTTCCTGCAAAATGAACCCAATTTTTTGTGTTCTTTCTTCTGCAGAAAATGAACGGATATCTTTGCCGTTTAAGAGCACTGTTCCTTTAGTCGCATCGTACAAACGCGAAATCAAAGAAGCTGTGGTGGTTTTTCCGCCTCCTGTTGGACCAATTAAGGCATAAGTTTTACCTTTTTCAAACTTTAAGTTAATGTTGTGGAGGATTTCTTTACTATCGTCGTAAGAAAAATGAACATTTTTAAACTCCAGTAATGCATCAGAAGTGATGGTTTCGTTAACGTCTGACTGTTTCAGGTTGCTCTCCAGTGATAAGATCTGAGAAATCCTGTCCCAACCAGCCATAGCAACCTGAAAACTGGTCCAAAGGGCAGCCAACTGCCTTAACGGATTATAAAAATTAGTAGTATACGCAATGTAACTCACCAATAAACCTAAAGTAAAGTTGCCTTTAGAAATTAAATAAATACCAAACAGCAAAGTAATTAATTGTGCTATACTCGATAAAAGGCCATATACCGGCACAAAGATATTATTGGCCAAACCTGCACCAATGGCTGTTTTATAATTTTCCGTATTGGCTTCATCAAAACGTTTTCTGAAATAATCCCTGCGGTTAAATGCAATGATCACTTTAAAATTGTTCAGGCTTTCCTGTATTTCGGCACTCATTCCGCCAACGCTTTTCAAGTTTTTGGTATTTTTTCCTTTTACCCAAGGCGATAAAGCCACCGTAAAAAGTACAATAACCACCGCAGGCGAAAGTGTCGCGGCACCAAGCTCTACATTGATCGAAAGCAGGAAAATACCGGCACCGATCATCGTTACGATGCTACCGATAAACTGCATTAACGACTGAGAGAAAAACTGATTGAGCTTATCGGTATCGTTATTCACTCTTGAGATCAGATCGCCGGCTTTATTCTGGTTAAAAAACGAAACGGGCAATTCCTGTAGTTTATTAAAAATGGCATTGCGCAAAGTATACAGCATTCTTTGTCCTACGCCCCCCATCAACCTGGTTTGGGTATAACCGGTCACCATGGCAACCATATACATCACCAATAATATACCGCCGAAAATAAGCACACCATGAAACTGTTTGGTGCGGATATAGGTATCAACAGTATGGCCAACCAATAATGGGCCTAAAAGCAATAAACCCGAATTCACCAAAATGGCAATCAACGCCAGCCAAAGATTTCTCCGCTCAGCAGAGATGAGTTTTAGCAGACTCTTTAACGCCTTATAAGTTGATTGCTTTTCCTGCTTGTTGCTAAGCTGGTTAAGATTGTAGTTCATAATTGCTGGTGCTCTGTTGTGAATTGTAAATCTGAACATATTCAGGACTGCTTTTCAACAATTCCTGATGGGTTCCTTCTGCAATGATTTCGCCTTGCATCAGCAAAATCACTTTGTCGTAATGTTCAACAGAAGCTATTTTTTGGGTAATCGAAAGTAAAGTTAAACCTGGATAATTCTGCTGGATATTCTCTAAAATCCTTTTCTCGGTATTGGTATCTACCCGCGCTGTAAAATCATCGAGCAATAAAATTTTAGGATTCACAGCCAGGGCTCTGGCTAACATGATGCGCTGTTTTTGTCCGCCCGAAAGGCTGTTTCCCCGTTCCGAAACAATGGTATTCAATTGGTCGGGCAAAGCATCTACAAAATCTTTAAGTTCGGCAGTGGCAATGGCTTTGGCCAGAGATTCATCCGTAACGGTATCGCTAAAGGCAATATTTTCCCTGATGCTCATGTTAAACATAATACTGTCCTGAAACACAAAACCTACCTGCTGGTGAAAATTCTCCTGGTTGTATTGTTTGATTTCTTCGTCATCAAATAATACCGCGCCCGAATCCGCATCGATCAATCCCGTTAAAATATAGAGCAGTTGTGTTTTTCCCGCAGCAGTTGGACCAATAATGGCCGTTTTAGAACCTGCTTTGGCAGAAAACGAAACCGATTTTAAAACTGGTTTTTGTCCAAAATTTAAGCTAATATCTTTTACTTCCACATCACCCCGTAATTGTGTCGTTAATGTACCGGGATGATTGATCTCCGCAGCATTGAGCACACTTTCTATCCTTTGGTAAGAGGCGGTGGCCTGGGCAATCACATTACTCATAAACCCGATTACCAGAATGGGGAATATAATCAGCGTAAGGTAACTGCTAAAAGCGGTAAACTCTCCCAGGGTCATCGAATTGGTAATTACAAAGTGACCACCCAATACCAAAATACATAATCCTGATAAATTAGCGGTGAAAACAATAACCGGAATCAGTGCCGCAAACATGCGAAGGATGGAAATTCCTAAATCCCTGGCTTTGGCATTTGCATCTAAAAATTTATTGTACTCTAAGGCTTGCGAATTAATTACACGGATTAGGGCTGATCCCAAAATACTTTCGCTGATGACCTTGTTCAACCAGTCGATCACTTCCCTACTTTTCTTGAAAAGTACCCTAACCTTGCTCAACACATAGAAAAATGCACCGCCTATAATCGGTACAATGGCAATCACGCAAAGTGCCAGTTTCCAGTTGATCATCAGGAGCAGAATACTGGCCCCAACAATTAAAAAGATAGACGAACAAATAGAAACGATAGCCTGAGAAACAAACATCTTGATCGAATCGGCATCTGCAGTAAGATTGGTGAGCAGTTTCGAGGGATTAGCCTGAATGATATAGGCATGGCTCTGTCGCGAGATCTGATCAGATAACCTGGTCCTTAAATCTCTTGCCACACGTTCCGATGCATAGGTTTGCACAATACTCTGTAAATAAGTAAAGATAAAAACCAGCACAATCGCCAGCGAAAACTGGAAAAGAATGAATTGAAGGTTAAAAGTTTTGTTGGTATAAGAATCGATACCGCTAGCAATAATCTTCGGTAACAGCAAGTTGATACCGTTACTGAGTAATGCAAAGAGGATCAGCATAAAAATTAAGCCCCTGTAATTTCCAAGTAAACTGAAGATACTCGGCTTTTTGGCTCCTTTGGTTTTTTCCATATCAATGAAGATACCTTAAATTGTAGATTCCAAATTTAGCCGAATTTATTGATATCGTTTGTAAGAAAGTTATAGAAGAAAGGGTTTATTATAAATAGGCGGGTAACTAGGTTACTCGCCCATTCAACAGTTAACCACTTATTTGCTTTCCTTCAAAACCATATCAATGGTAATCGCAGTGGCTACGATCGCAACCTTTTGATTGCTTTCAGCATAACTGGGATCAATAGAAACGTTGTATTTATCGGCGGTGGTAAAAACCTCTTTCAAAGCACCAGCCCATTTTTTGTTGATTTTGCCCATTTGAGCTCCTGCATGATTCGTAATGCTAAAGTTCCAGGCCTTCCAATCGCCAGAGATTTTTGCAATCTCCTCGCCCGATGTTGGGCTCGAAATGGTAAAAGTTGGTTTAAAAAACTTAAATTTTTGTTTAATAATGCCCACTTCAACGCCCATCGGATCGGTAACAATAATTTTCGACATCCAGAACGTCCAGCCTCTGGTAATGGTAGCCTGCAACTGGTCGTTGGTATCGGTAATTTCGAGTTTAAAAGGCATCATCCGCTTATCAACCAATAAGGTTAAAGCCTTTTGCCAACCTGAAATACGCTGTTTAATAATCCCGATCTGTACACCCTGATCGTTGTACACTTTGTACTCGTTCGCAAACTTCAAAAAGTTTACCTTCTCATCAATAAAATACTCATCGCTTAAAAAAAATGGAGGGATCTGCTTGTTCATACTTTAGATTAAATATTAGATAAGCGGCTAAAATATATATATATTTTCACTGCAGGTTCTAATTAGGTGTATTCGCGGCACAAGCACTCATTTTAAACGGGATGGCAGCGATATCCCCCGATTTTTCATCGGGGATTTAGCGAACAGCCCGTCTACATTTCCCGATGAAAGACTACAGTACCTTTCCAAACGATTTAAAAACCTATTTGCAACTAAACATTGTTAACTTTGCAGCAAAAGCCATTGAAGAAAATGGTTAAACCCAAAACACATGATTGAAATAGGAAAATACAACGAGTTAAGGATTTTAAGCAAAACAGAAGCTGGATTAAACTTAACCGACGGCGATAAACTGGTGATCCTGCCTTACCAATACGTTCCGAATGGCGTAGAAATTGGCGATAACATTAATGTTTTTGTTTTTGTACAAAAAGATGGCCGTTTAACGGGAACAACCCAAAAAGCATATGCCGAAGTGGGCGACTTTGCTTTTCTAAAAGTGGTTTCTGATGGTGATGATGGCGTATTTATGGACCTGGGGATCGACAAAGACGTATACGTACCAGACCGTGAACAAAAAAGGCCGATGCAAAAGGGCTATAAATATGTAGTGTATTTATACCTCGATGAAAGTAACGACCGCCTGCTGGCTTCATCTAAACTCTACGATTTTGTGGAAGAAGACGGCTTCGATTTTGAAGAAGGTGATGAAGTGAGTTTATTGATTACCGAAGAAACCGATCTTGGTTTTAACGCTATTATTAACAACACGTATATTGGTTTACTGTATAACAATGAGGTTTTCGATAACATTCAACCGGGCGAGATGCGCAAAGGCTGGATCAAGAAAATCCGTGTGGAAGGCAAGATTGATTTAACCCTGCAGCCAAGTGGTTATGGCCATATCCTCGATTCGAAAGAGATGATGCTGAAAGAATTGAAAAAGAGTGGTGGCATAATCGAACTGGGCGATAAAAGTTCTCCTGAAGATATTTATCACCGTTTCCAGATCAGTAAAAGCGCCTTCAAAAAAACCATTGGCTCATTGTACAAAGAGCGCCTGATTATGCTCTCTGACGATTCGATCAGACTGATTACAGACGACGAAGCGGAGTAAAAGTAATTAGCCCCGCCTGCCCGATTGTTCAGGCGGGGAAATACAGATTAACATGGAATCGGCTCATTTCTCCGTGATTTCCGTATCTCCGTGGCAAAAAAACAATGCCCCCCTCACCATAGGTGGCGACCAATCATAAGGGTCATGAAAGCTCCCTACCATGGGCAGCGACCAATCATGAGGGTCATGAAAGCTTCTTACCATAGGCAACGACCAATCATGAGGGTCATGAAAGCTTCCTACCATGGGCAGCAACCAATCATGAGGGTCATGAAAGCTTCCCGTCATAGGCAGCGACAAATCATGAGTAATCAAAAAATCTATTCTACAGACCTCTTTAATACGGTTGAGGATGACGAAACTTAGTTAGCCACGGAAACACAGATTAACACGGAATTGACATATTTTTCCGTGATTCCCATACCTCCATGGCAAAAACTAATTCAAATTAAACTTCTCGCTCTGTACTTTCACAGCATTTGAAGCCGAAATTATAGCCACAATCATAATCCCGATCACGATGGCCAGAATGACCTGTAGTGTAGAGTAAACTTTTGTGCCCGAAACAAATATTTCTGATCCTTTAATTAGTTCGTTGCCTACTTTTGATTGTATTTTAATGAGTGCAGAAAGTTTAGCTAATGTTTGGTTGGCAGCATTTCTGCCCATAGATTCGTAAATCTCCCTACCCTCCGTTCCGGTAATATTCAATATTTTCACTTCTAAACCTCGTTGTACAGCCAATGCTTTTTTAAGTTCGTTCAAAAAGCTTTTCTCTTGCTTCACCAATAAGGTAAGCTCGTATTTATTAATCACCGAATCTATTTTACGGTTATGCTTGTTCATCTTCACCATACCGGTTGAGGGATGCACAGCCGTATTTCCTAATAGTATTTCCTGAAGAATTTCATTTTTATAATAGAGGTTTTCGGCAATAAAGTATAAGTCTGTTGCCGGTACAAGTCTGTCGTTGTACATCGAAATAAAAGATTCACTAATCTTTTCTACACTTTTATCTTCCAAAAATCGGATTAATAAAGTGCAGCACATGATACAGAAAAGCAAAAAAGCAATTTTCAGCTTATTTTTGAGGCTAAAGGCAAATTTCATCGTATAATTGGTTAGTTTCTAAACGTCTTAGTAATTATATCTCATTTAGATCGTCATGCTGATCCGATAGCTATCGGATCAGCATGACGGTATCCCCTAAAAATAGTCCTCCAGCGCCGTCTTGGCAAAAAGCTGTGGCGCAAAATTGACTAAATATAGCTCTTTTTTGGCACGGGTTACTGCGGTATACAGCCAGCGGAGGAAATCAAGATCGATCATTTCTTCAGTAAGGTAGCCCTGATCGGCAAAAACGGCATCCCACTGTCCACCCTGTGCTTTATGGCAGGTAACGGCATAAGCAAATTTAATCTGCAGGGCATTATAAAAAGGATCGGCTTTAATGGCCAGCATCCTTTGCCGTTTATTGGCAATGTGTTCGTAATCTTCATTAAGGCCGTCAAAAAGCTTTTTATTCTGTTCATATGGTAAATTTGCACTTTCTAAATTAAGGGTATCCAGCATTACTTTGCAGCTGATCTGCCCAGCGGCAGGGAAATCCATAAACTCTAAAGTAGCATCCGCAAAACGGAATCCATAACGTTCTTCTTCTCCCCTTACACGGATCACCTTTGCCATATCGCCATTGGCAATAAAAGCGGTATCCTCATTTTCGGGCAGCCAGAAATAATTGTTGCGTACCACCATAATCTGATCGCCCCCCGTTAACTCTTCTTCACGGTACAGTAACCTTGCCCTGATCTGCTGGTTATATACATTGGCCGATTTATTGGAACGGCAAACCACCAGGGTGTTCTCCATACCGAATTTCCGGTATGCATATTCCAATCCCTCAACCAAACGTGCACCAGCCATGTTGTAAATATCGGTGTAGTTTTTAGTGAGGAACTTGGGCAATGGATGTTCAGGATTCCTGGCAATCTGGTTCCGCAGCATCGTGGCATTGGCCAAAATACCCGATTTCTTGCCCTGGCGCACCACCTCCTTTAACTCGACAGAAGAAACCGTTAAAGCAAATTTATCTTTAAGGTACTGTTCGTTCAGCGCCGGGCTATCTAAACTTCCAACAGGTGGCAATTGCGCGGTATCGCCCACGAAAAGCAAAAAACAGTTTTTGCTATTGTACACGAACTCGAGCAGATCTCTTAATATCGAAGAGCCCGTTTCGTTAAATTCATCTGCAATCATCGAAGCCTCATCGATAATAAAAAGCGTATTTTCAGAGAGGTTAGGTGCCAGTTGAAACTGCATTTCGGGCGATGCCGCCGATCGTTTACGGTAAATCCGTTTGTGTATGGTTAAGGCTTTTCGGTACGAATATTGACTCATTACCTTTGCAGCCCTTCCCGTTGGCGCCAACAGTTCGCTACGCAGGTTAAATTGCTTCAAAACCTTTACCAAAGCCGCTACTGAAGTGGTTTTACCCGTACCAGCATAACCTTTCAACACAAAACAACGGTACTCATCGTCCTGTTGCAAAAACACCGACATCCGCTCACAAAAAAGCAGCTGCTCCTTAGTTGGAGTATGTTCGTATGCTGAAGCGATAAGCTGACTTTTATTGAGTATCATCTCTAATGTTAATTGGTTTAGTGGTTAATTGTTTCATCCCGTATTAAATAAAACCTAAGTTTTGAACACTGGACTATGTTAATTAAACCGTATTGAAGCAATATCCCCGATTCTTCATCGGGAATTTAGCGGAAAGACGGACTATTGCAACCGATTGGCAGTGCAATACCTTTTCCAAAGCAATATAATCACTATGCCCTATGCTTTCTGCTCCTTACTTATTACAAAAGTAAGGTTTCGATGCGATGTGCCATTACCATATTTTGTTTTTTGCTATAGCTGAATATGGTAAAATGGCCATCCTGGGAAGCGACCAAACCGATAGACTGGGGCTGATCGTTAACAAATTGTGCAACAGAGAAATGCCGAGTGCCACCTAATTGGCCGGGATAGAGTATCTTATCTTCACCACCAACAATGGGTTCTGAAAAGGCGATCTGCTCTACCGTTGGTTTGCCTTTTGCACGGCCAATTTTTGCACCAAAAGCAATCAGACCAAACTCTTCGTTGATGATGGTTGCCCCATCTACAGCCGTTAATCCGGCTAAGTGATCAACCTCACGGCGCACAGCACCCTGCGAGAAAATTTCACTTTGGTTTCCACTTTGCTTCGCCAGATTGGACAAACCACAAAATGGGGGCTCTACCAGATATTGTATCGGATGGATGATAGACTCTTCCCACTTCGTATCGCCTTTGGGTACGATTAACAACGCTCCCCCACGTCCATGGGCACGCATAGAAACCGAAAACTGGATCAGGATGTTGATAGGATCGTTCCAGCTGGCCAAAACCGTTAGATCTAACAAGGCCTGCAAAATAGGCGGACAGTCTTTATTTGTGCAGCTCCGGTCGTCCACAATCCGGATCTGCTCTCCTTTTAATACCGCTACGTTGGTAAATTTACCTATGCCATAAATCCTGCGGTGTTTGATTACGATTAATCCTGGTTCAGACACATCAACAACAAAACAAAAATTAGGAATGTTTAAGGTTGTGCCCCAGATATACAATTCGCCATCCTCCTCCCAAACGCCTAAGTGGATTCCGGAGCGTTCGATCCCAGGCGCTATTTTGGTTAAGGTATTAGCATTTAGAGCTAGTTTTTTGGCAAAACGCAAAGGTTTTGATGCTTGTTCAGGAGGTAAAAATGCGATCGAAATCCGAGGTGAGTGCCCTTCTTCTTTACGCAAACTGCTCCAAAAAGCAACATCAATTATCGCTTCGATTATTTTTCTGTCCGGTTGAGTTGCCAGATCTATCTCACCCTGTGCAATTGCATTTTTGTGCAGCTTAACAAAATGTTGCTCAATAGTAGCTGCAATCGTGTTTGCAGCTTTATAGGTAGGCTTGTAACTCATGTTCCGAATTTAAGCTGAATATTTCGATTTTTGAATAGCTAAAAGGTTTGATTTTGGTAAAAAAACATGGATTGGTTCACTCGTTCATTGGGCAATTGGTTGGCATGATGCAGAAAATTATTCCGTTATAATCCTAGCCTTCGTGGCAAAATTTCAGGTACATCTGTGTTAAAACCAAAAAAATAAGCGCTTCTTACCGTTAATCCTTAAAAAACTCTATTTTTGTTTCAATGAGTAACAACAGTCTCTTATTAGTCGACCCGAGTTTTAAAGCTGATGCATCTGCAAACTGCCATTTATTATTAAAAATAACAAATGACAGCTTTTCTTATGCAGTGGTAAGTAAGGATGCTGAAGAGATCCATGTCATTTTTGATAAACAGGGTTGCGAAGATGTACAGAAAGAACTAAAATCTGCTTTCGAAGCCGGTAGTTACCTATCTTTAAATTATGCTGCTGTAAAGGCAGCCATTCATACCTCAAACTTCATTTTTATTCCTGACGAGTGGTTTGATGATGAGAATTTATCCGTTTATTCCAAATATTTAGGCTCTGACAGCAAGGTTTATACTAAACATAACACTAAGCTGGGTTTTAATACTGTTTTCTGTTTAGATGAAAATGTGAAAGCCCATTTGCCCGAAAAAACCAATGTGTTCCCACAATCAGAACCCTTAATGGTTTTATTCAGCCATTTGGCTGATGAATCACTACTGATCGATTTTACAGCAGTATCTTTCAATGTACTGTATACTAAAGATAAAAAAGTTGTTTTTCAGAACCACTACGAATCAGAAAACGCCGAAGAATTTAATTATTTCTTACTGTTGATGATCGAGCAACTGGGTTTAAATGAAGCTGTTCCGGTTTATATACAAGGCATCATAAACGAAGATGATGAGCATTATAACTGCTTATTAAAATATTTTAATCAACTTTATTTCTTCCTCCCTGCCGAAAAACAGCATAGCGAATTATTAGACGATATGCCTAAACACTATTTCAGCGGCCTGCTTGCTTTAGATTTATGCGAATAATTGGTGGCAAATTAAAAGGCATTCGTTTGCAGCCCCCTGCAAATTTACCGGTACGCCCAACAACGGATATGGCCAAAGAAGCCCTTTTCAACATCCTCAACAACAAATATGATTTTGAAACCTGTACCGTACTCGATTTATTCTGTGGAACAGGGAATTTAACTTTCGAGTTTGCCTCCCGCGGTGCAGAAAGCATCTTAGCAGTCGACATGGATTATGGCTGCGTAAACTGGGTAAAAAATACCGCAAAACAGCATCAGTTTGACCAGGTGGATGTGCGTAAAGGCGACGTTTTTAAGCTATTAAAACAAATGACAGGCGCCTACGATCTGATTTTTGCCGATCCGCCTTATAACATGCCCAATATCCCACAGATTCCGGTGATGGTGAAAGAACAACAGTTGCTAAAACCTGATGGTTTATTAATTGTAGAACACCAAAGCAATATGAAACTGAATAGTCAGCCTGGGTACACCGAAACCCGAAAATATGGCAATTCATCATTCAGCTTTTTTGAATTTAGTTAAATTGGTCATTCGCTCATTGCGAACTGCAGATTGTTAACTGCAAGCTTTTTTTGTTCTGCTCCAAACGCCAGCACTTAGCGCTAAGCTCTTTCTCCTTTCAGCATAAAAATCTATATTTGAATCATGAAGATAGCGCTATTTCCAGGCTCATTTGATCCGATCACCATTGCTCACGTAAACATTTTACAACGTGCCACCCCACTTTTCGATAAAATTGTAGTCGGCATTGGATTAAACAGTTCCAAGCAGAATTTCTTAAGTGCTGAGCAACGTCTTCAGATTTTACAGACGGTTTTTAAAGGTTATCAAAATATTGAAATCCAGACCTATGAGGGCCTAACGGTCGATTTTTGCAGAAAAATTGATGCCAGATACATGGTTCGGGGTATCCGTTCGGCAGCAGATTTTGAATATGAAAGAGCGATTGCGCAGATCAATCAAACCATGATGCCCGAGGTAGAAACGATCCTGCTCTTAAGCAAGCCCGAATATTCGGCCATCAGTTCTACCATCGTCCGCGATATTTTAAGAAACCACGGCGATGTAAGTCCGTTTGTACCCAAAGAGGCGCTTAGTTTTTTATAATTGTGCTGCCAGGTGTTACCACCTGACCGGTATTTACATTATTTCCCTCTTTCAGAGGGGTTTCGGAAGGACAGGGTGTTTTCGAACACTTTTACCCTATCTCTGTTCATCTTCCTTTCCGCAGTTAAATATTATTTAAATTTAAAATGTAACGTTTTAATAAATCTGTTACCAATGGGTTATAATATGCAATGAAAGAAACAGAAAACATATTTCTCACCCTCATCAATCAGCACAAAGCGATTATACATAAAATTTCGAAAATGTATATGAACGGTGTTGAAGAACAGCGTGATCTGTTTCAGGAAATCGTATTACAGTTGTGGAAGGCTTACCCAACTTTTAAAGGCGATGCTAAATTTACCACCTGGATGTACCGGGTATGCTTAAATACGGCATTGATTTATTTCAAGAAGGATAATAGAAAAGTTGATAAAATACCTTTAGACGAAAATATTGATGTAATAGATATAAATGAGAGCGAGGGAAAAGAAGAAAAACTGGCCTATTTATATACTGCCGTAAAAGAGTTAAATGTGATCGAAAAAGCATTGATATTTCTATATCTCGAAAATCAATCCCATCGTGAAATCGCCGAAAACCTGGGCATCAGTGAGGTGAATGCAAGGGTTAAGCTCAACAGAACAAAAGAAAAATTACAATTCATTATAAAGAAAAACGGTTATGAATTTTGACGACATCAAAAATGAATGGAGCGCTGAGCAACCTGAGGGCGACAGCATTTCTACCGATATGCTTAAAATAAAGCAAGCACATACCCCAATTGACAGGATCAGGGGAAAAATGAAACATGAGTTTTTTTACCAGCTGTTCTTTTTGGCCATCATGGCCTTCATCCCATATTTTTTTAACTTTTCATCGGCAATGAATCAGGTATTTCTGATGTTTTACGCCATCACCTGCGGTTTTACAGCGTATTACTTTTTCAAGTTTTATCTATTCTATAAAAACTCTTACGACATGAGTTTGGATACACGCAAAAATATCCTCTGGTTTTATTACGAAATGAAACTGAATATCGAACTCTATAAAGCCTTAACCTACATTGTTGCCTTTATCGGGGCCGCATTTCTGGCGGTTTACCTCTTTGTAGAAAAGGCATCTATTTTCGCCAGGATTTTAAGCAAACTATCATCTGTGTATATTCTATTGAACTGCTTCATTTCCATCCTCATTATTGGTGCAATTACCGAATTATGGGCCTGGTATTATTATGGAAAGCATATCAGACAGATTAAGGCCGTTGTGGATGAGTTGGATTATGAGTGATGTGCAGTCAGATGTCACCATCTGACTGTTAAACTAGATTACAATCTAAATCTAGAATCTGATCGATATCTGATGGTAACATCTGACAACATGGATACATTATAGTATACCACCTGCCCTTAACACATCCATAATGGATGGAAAAGTGTTTTTAACCACCGGCGAGAGGTGGTTTTTATCAAGCCATACGGCTTCATCAATTCCCTCTTCTTTTTGGGGAACCAATTTCGGCTCGCCTTTAACCTTCATTTTGTACCAATTTGTTTTTTTGATCACCATTTTAGAACCAATCGGATAAACATGATAGGTTTTACAAAGCTTTTCTTCGCGTTTAAAAACCCTGATCCCACATTCTTCTTCCACTTCGCGAACGGCGGTTTCTTTCATTTTTTCACCTTCTTCGAGTTTTCCTTTGGGTAAATCCCATTTTTTATTTCTAAAAATAAACAGGTAATTGCCATTTGCACTCTCCACTAACCCACCCGCAGCCTTAATGATGGTGCAATCTTTCTTTAACTTTTTAAAGGTTTCCTGGGGATTCTTTGTCAAAAAAATATAGCTCTTTTTAGATCCATTTTTTAGTTTTTTGTAGAATGTCTGCAAATCAAAATCCTGAAATTCAAGCTGTTGAATTTTCTCCTTTTGCTCCGGCAGAAAATCTGAGATAAACAAAGTATTGTCGTTGATATAAATTCTATAATTTCTTGGCATATATTTAAAAACACATTAAAATGGCGCTAAAGCTACCGCCTATTAATTCCCTTGTATTATTGTAATATTAAATGTGAGTGTTTGCTTTCCCTAAAGTAGAAAAAATGTTGAGTTATTATAGGGTATAAAAAAAGGTTACAACAATTAAATGTTGTAACCTTATCTAAATTAACGCTCTCAATCAAAGATTGATGCAAGGCTCTCACCCCTTGCTTGCTACAAATATATAACTTTTTATTAAAAATGCGAAAAAATTCAATTTTTAATTCCGTATAAATACTTAAGTATCGTATTAATAACATATTTATCTTCTTTAAAATTGCATCTGTTATCTTTCCCAATCATTTTTAATCAAATAAGCGTTCACATTTTACTGGTATTGAAGCACTTAATATAAAAAAAAAAACGGTAATGGAATTGAATTCTGTAGCAGATTAGAAATAATATACGGGATTATTTATTGTATTTTAAGCACAAGCAATTATGATCATCTAATATGGATAACGAAAAATCAACCTATTCTTTTCAGCATTGAGATACACCAGATTGTAAAAAACGATTTACTGATTGGATATTGTAATCTCTTCAAGGAAAACTATAGCGAATAATTCACTTAACGGTAAATATTTTTTATAATTTTAACGTTTTAATCTACCATGCCAATACCTCCATTATCAGAAACAGACCTGGAAGCTTATCAGAATGATCTTTCTAATCCAGAAAAATCAACTGGAGCACTTTTTATCACATTAAATGAACTTTATCAGCGCTTTGCTAATAATGAACAGCTCCTGGCAGATTTTGAATATGTTTCGGAACTTAACAGTCTGGAAAACAATTATGCTTCTAAAAAAGAGCATTATACCAAAGAAATTAGTGAACTTAAACGGCAGTTTAAACAACTGGATAACCGCATTGTAGCTGCAGAACAAAAATTACGTCATGGTATCCCCGAAGATTTGATGGTAATGGACAAGATTATTGCCGAGCAGGAATCTATTGTAGAAGATCAGGAAAAGCTGAACAATGCTGAAACCTATATTGTAGAGCAGGTCAGAAAAATTGATATTGAACACGGTAAAGATCTACAGAAGCTGGAACAACAACAAAATAACAGAAGTATCCCTTTTCAAAGTAAGTTTTCGGCATTTAACGAACAGATGAAGCTGGCAGAAAAAAGGATCACCTTAAAGGTTAGTGCTTTTTCGCTGGTAGCAATTATTGGAATTCCTTTGATAATAGATATAATTTTCGTGTCTTTAGGCATGCCAGCACTAGGAAAGAACAGTAATAACCTGATCCTCACGCATTATATGTTTCTGATCTGCCTAATCCTGGTCGAATTATTTATGGCCGATAAAATAAGAAGCACGATTTCGCGTATGCTGTCTATCTCCTATCTTAAAGATTCGCTCAGCGTCCTTAGCAATCTGCTCGCTGAAAATAAAAAACAAATCTTCAAAGTAGAAACCAATCATAAGATTCGCTTAGCCGACTTTATGAGGAATATTGAAAGTTAATTCTTTCTTTAAACAAAAAAGGGTTTAGAAGCTTTAATATATTGCCCCTAAACCCCAATTATAGATTTTTCCAGTTGATTTTAAGCTTATAACGTTGCCATATCAATCACGAAACGGTAACGAACATCGCCTTTTTCCATCCGCTCGTAAGCTTTGTGGATATCTTTCATATCTATCATTTCGATATCCGATACAATATTGTTTTCAGCACAGAAATCCAACATTTCCTGAGTTTCGGCAATTCCTCCAATACCCGATCCAGCAAGGCTTTTTCTGCCACCCAATAAACTAAAAGCTGCAATTTCTGCTGGTTTAGGCGGAACACCTACACAAATATGCGTACCGTTTGTTCTCAGCAATGAAAGATACATGTTAAAATCGTGTTCTGCAGAAACAGTATCCAATATAAAATCGAAGGTACCTCTGGCTGCTTTAACCTGTTCAGGGTCGGTAGTCACCACAAAATGATGCGCACCGAGTTTTTTGGCATCTTCTTCTTTTTTTGGTGAAGTACTCAATACGGTTACCTCAGCACCGAAAGCTACACCGAACTTCACCGCCATGTGTCCTAAACCGCCTAAACCCAATACAGCAAGTTTATGTCCTTTTCCTACTTTCCAATGTCTTAACGGAGAGTAAGTTGTAATACCGGCACATAAAAGCGGTGCTACGGCTGCAAGGTTTAATTTATCCGATACATGCAGGACAAACTCTTCACGCACTACGATAGAATCCGAATATCCACCATAAGTAGGTGTTTTCCCATCTCTTTCTAAACCATTATAAGTCTGCGTATTGCCTTCTAAACAGTATTGTTCCAGATCTTGCTTGCAGTTTTCGCAAACCTGACAAGAATCCACCATACAGCCTGTACCAGCAAGATCGCCTACTTTAAATTTCTTAACATGATCTCCTACTTTTGTTACCCTGCCCACAATTTCGTGCCCTGGAACCATTGGGAATATCCCAGGAAACCAATCATTTTTAATCTGGTGCAGATCGGAGTGGCAAACTCCACAGAAAAGTATTTCGAATTGAACATCATGAGGTCCTACTTCCCGGCGCTCAAAATTCCAGGGGGCAAGATCTGTTTCGGCATTTTGTGCCGCATATCCTTTTGTTGCTGTCATAAAAATTTATATTTATTTTACCATAACAAATGTAAACAGCCCTTTGTTAGTAACGATTACACAAATCAAATAATTCATTGCAAAATTCAAACAATAGCAAGTTGCACTGTAAATTTTATGTGGCAACAGACCGATTAATCTGTACTAGGAGAACATGCCGTGTGTAATTTCTTTTATAGCATCATCAGCGTAAAAAAAGATGGAAAACATCCCCTGGTCCTGAGTGATTACTAAGATATCTTCGCGTTTAATACGGTTCTCGTTAATAAAACGGGTAAGACGTTCGTGCGAACTAAAATAATCTGATTTTAAAATAATCATAAATTAGGGATATTAATTATGATAGTTAATTTTAAGAATTGTTACAGCATATATCGCTTAAAAGTTAATCTCCACATTTCAATTATGGTCTTATTTTTACTGTTAAACATTGCTTCATTTTCCCGCATTATCTTATCTAATAATACATAAAAGATTTTTTTAATAGCCTCATTAGAATTAGGATCTGAAAAATATTTTAAGTATCCGTCAGTCAGCTGATCATTTATAAAACGTGTAACTAAATCTGATGGCGCTTCCTTCTCAAATGCTTCGAAAGCATGATCAATTCCTTGTACAGTTTCTGATAATTTTTGTTTGCCTGTGATGATTCCATTGATCTCCTTATCGAAAATTTCTTTTGTGCGGCATGCTGTGATCACAAGTAAAATGGCCAATAAAATTTTTGTCGTTTTCATAAAATATCTTTTTATTATCAACCAAATTAGCATGGTCAAAGCCAGTATAATAGGATGAATCGGAACGGAATTTAATATGATTTGAGGTATAAAATTGTCAGAAATGGCTTAAGTGAAAAGATCTGAAACAAGTTGAGGATGACGAACCGTAAGGAATAAGGTGCTGCAAATCCTCAGACCTTTTAAATAAAAAAGCCACAGGGCAAACCGGTAAGATTTGCTCCTGCAGCGTTTAATAGGAAATATTAAAATTAAAAGACCGGTCATTCATTTTAATGCCCTCCTTTTTATTTAAGAAGTCAAGTCTACCTCCGCCCCAAAAGCATGGTCGATCAAAATTTTCCATGTACCATCTTCGTTCTGCCTCATCAGTTCAATGCCTTTTGCCCTTATCTTCACTTCATTTCCATCTGTAATGTTCCATTCCGATCTTCCAATTGCAAGATTTCCGGTTTGCATACAGTAAACTGTTTTTATTTCCATCTTCCCTTTAATGGATAAAATGGCTTTAACGGCTTCTTCAAATTGTGCTTTGCCTGTTACAGGTTTCCCAGGTTCGGGAACAATAATGCCGGATGTATCGTACATGTTCAATACAGTGGCGACGTCGCCAGTATTAAATGCGGCAGCTAATGCTGCATGGGCGTCTTCTGCCCTCCTTGGTAAATTCATCATAATTTTTGTTATTGTTTAAGAAAAAATGCTTGAAAATCCTTGCTCTTTCCATATTCTGCGTGCAAGTATGCCTGCCTGATCATATATTTTATTGAAAAAGAAACCACCCATGCTAATGCGTTTAACACCAATCGATTCCAACACTTTAAATCCAGGAAGATCGGACATGCACATTACGTTAACGGGAAGTGATGTAGATTGAACTACGGCCTCAATATCAGCTCTATAGGTGATGCAAGGCACAAAAATCCCATCCGCCCCAGCCTCCTGATAAAATTTAATTCGGTTTTGGGTTTCTTCCAGGGCATTTGGCAGTCCCAAAAGAAATGCATCTGTTCTGATATTCAGAAAGATGTTCAGTTTCTTTTTTTTGATATGTTCTGCAACAGCAGCAATTGTTTCAGCAAATGAGGTAACCGCCACCAATGTTCTGTTTTCTCCCGGTAAAGTATCTTCGAGGTTGATCCCAACTGCACCACTATCATGCAATTGTTCTATATTTTCTAAAATACCCTGAAGATTACGGCTATAGCCAGCCTCCATATCAACAGTAAGCGGGATGTTTACTACTTCGGTAATGCGCCTGGTTACCCGTAGCAGTTCTTCAAAAGGTAGGTTTTCCCCATCTGCATAACCCAGGGCATTTGAAATGGCCTGACTGGAAATACCGATGGCCCTAAAGCCATTGGATTGAAAGATTTCTGCGCTTTTTACATCCCATACATTACCGATCAAAAGTGGGGTGGTATTCTTGTGCAGATGTTTAAATGTTTCAAAAGAATTCATATGCTATATCTTGTTTTAATTGATTATACATCAAAGATATAGCCCTTAAAAACCCAGGGATTGTACAAATCCGAACAAAATAAAATTTATGGAAAGAGGAGCTGGTTTACCGGAGTAAGGTTATCCAGGTAACTCGAAGGGGTAAGTCCGGTAAAGGATTTAAAATCCCTTATAAAATGCGATTGATCAAAATATCCGCAGGCATAAGCAATATTGGTAAATGGCTCTTCGTTTTTTGAGATCATTTTTAAACTTTGCTGAAAACGGTTAATTTTATCATAAAATTTTGGCGAAAGCCCGGTATGCTGATGCAATAACCGCTGCAAATAACGTGTAGTAATATTGTGCCTCGATGCGATATAGGTAATATTGCTTCCTGAAGCATCTTTTAGGATACTATTTAAAATATCGGCTACCTTGTTGATATGAAACGACTTTTTTTCGTGACTGATCAGTCTTTTCAACAGAAACGTTTCTAAAAGGCAGATCCTTTTCTGGTCACCTTCTGTTTCCAATAATTTTTGATGGATTGCATCTGCACCTGCTCCAATTACCTCCCTAAGATCGGTAATCGAATCGTTAAAAACGCCCATCTGATCATTAAAAAAGTAAGATGCCGAATGGGTGTAAAATTTAATACCGAGCATCGAATGTTTACCTGCCGATCGGATTGCAAGCGGCTTTGTAATCTGACCCCAAAGTTCAATCTTTGGCGTTTTCTTAAAGCCATCGTTTACAAGAGATTCCCAGCTTCCATTGCCCAGATTAAATATCAGCTCCATATCCCCACTTGGAAATACTACATCTTCAAAAGTCGTATCCGCGTCCGATTTGAAAATATAGTAGTGCCTGATATAAGGTTTTAAGGTATCCGAAGGTAAAAATTGTTTAAATTCCATACGCTAATTGCTTTACAAGATCGTAAATTTAGGACAATTATTACCCTTGAAATTGTAAAAATCGGAACAAACCAAGTCTTAATCAGGTAAAGCACTCATATAAGTTAACCTCCCGACCACGAAATTATTTTTTGTTCAATATAAAATAATCAGCATGCAATTTTAAGCCTGGCTATTCTTTATCGTGCTGATTTACAAGCAGTGGCAAGAAATAGCTTTTACCATCCATCGAAATTTCCGATATTCGGAGCATTTGAATGTCGAAATCGAATTATTTTTCTACATTTTTCTATCCCTGCAAAACAAGTAGGGCTTAATAAACGTTATGACAAACACAAATAAATCTGTAATTTTGAGCCATGTATAATAAAAGTGATATTGAATTAAAGGTAGCGGAATTTTTATTACAGATAAAAGCAATCAAATTACAACCAAGCAATCCCTTTACCTGGGCTTCTGGTTGGAAATCGCCAATTTATTGCGACAACAGAATTACCCTTTCCCATCCACAGGTTAGAACGTACATCCGTCAGAAACTCGCGCAGGCCATCCAGGAAGAATTTGGTTCTGTAGACGTTATTGCAGGTGTTGCAACCGCTGGAATTCCTCAAGGTGTTTTAGTAGCTCAAGAATTGGGTTTACCTTTTATCTATGTAAGAGCAAAAGCCAAAGAACATGGCACAGGAAGTTTAATAGAAGGTGAAGTAGTAGAAGGACAACGTGTAGTGGTGATCGAAGATTTAATCTCTACCGGAAAAAGTAGCTTACAAGCCGTTGATGCATTAAGAGCAGCTGGCTTATCGGTAGCTGGTTTAGCCGCAATTTTTACTTACGGTTTTGAAAAAGCAGATGAAAATTTCGCAGCTTCAAAATGCCGTTACATCACTTTATCTAACTATGGTGCGCTGATCGATTATGCTGCTGAACACAGTATTATCGCTAAAAGCGATATGGAATTATTGGGTAAATGGCGTTTAAATCCTTCAGAATGGGGACAAGTTTTAAGTTCGGAGTCTTAAGTTTTGAATCAAAACTAAAAATTTATATATATAATGACTGTTATTGAAAGTACAGTAGAAGTTAATAAACCAGTTGCAGAGGTTTATACTTTTCTATCCAATATGAACAACCATCAGCAATTGATGCCGGAAAACATTTACAACTGGGAATCAACTGAAGATGATGCACGGTTCACCATCCAGAATATGGCAAAACTGGCCATTAAAATTTCGAACAGGGTAGAGAATGAAGAAATAACAGCAATTCCAAGCGAAAAAGCACCTTTTGATGTAGAGTTAAAGTGGACAGTAGCCGATAACGGAAACGGAACCACCACTGCTAAACATATTATTTCTGCAGATCTGAACATGATGATGAAAATGTTGGCATCTGGTCCCTTGCAAAAGCTGGCCGATCACCAAACGGAAAAACTAAAAGAGATCTTAGGGTAAATTTAGATTTCACAGATCATAACGATTTCACAGATAAAAAAGCGAAGCCAATGCTTCGCTTTTTTTGTGTGTAAAATTCCATTGCTGTTCTTTATCAGCCTATTATTTTAATACCTTAGTTTTTGAATAACCTTTAAACTATGAACCTCAGATTGCTACAGGTAACTACCTTACTATTTACCCTTACCCCCATTACCAAAACGCTTGCCCAATCATCCCTTACAGCCCTAAAAACCGAATACCTGGTCAATCCAATTGGCTTGGATAATCCCAATCCACGTTTTACCTGGCAAATGGATGATGCCAGTCAAGGGGCAAAACAAACCGCTTATCGTGTTTTAGTCGATACCGATTCTACTTCGCTCTTAAAAGGCGATGCAAAACTTTGGAATACAGGCTGGATGAAGTCAGATGATCATCTCGTTATTTATTCGGGTCAGTTACTAAAACCTTTTACCAAGTATTTCTGGAGGATTGACATTGCCGATGGAAATAAAAAGAAATCCGACAAAATCTTTATTGCCAGTTTTGAAACCGGGATGATGAAAATGGAAAACTGGGAAGGTGCATGGATTTCGGATAGCGAAAATACAAAACTAAAACCTGCCCCTTATTTCCGCAATACCTTTAACACGAATAAAAAAATCAAATCAGCACGGGCTTATATTGCAGCGGGAGGGCTCTATGAGTTATCTATCAACGGAAAAAAAATCGGTAACCATCGAATGGACCCGATGTATACCCGGTATGATAGGAGAACACTATATGTTACATATGACGTAACTGAAGCCATCAGCCAGGGTAAAAATGCCATTGGCGTATTACTGGGAAATGGATGGTACAACCATCAATCTACCGCGGTTTGGGATTTCGACCGTGCACCCTGGCGCAACAGGCCTACATTTTGCCTCGATTTACGTATCACTTACGAGGATGGAACTACCGAAACCATTAAATCGGGCAAAAACTGGAAAACAGCTTTGAGTCCAATCGTTTTTAATAGCATTTATACTGCCGAACATTATGATGCACGATTGGAAAAAGCAGGCTGGAACATGCCAAATTTCGACGATAATGATTGGAAGGAGGTGATATACCGCACGGCGCCTTCGAAAAATATTGTTGCGCAGGCTTTGCATCCCATCCGTAATGTAGAAGAAATAGCAAGCAAAGGTTTAAGAAAATTTAACGATACCACTTATCTGTTCGATTTGGGCAGAAATATTTCGGGTGTAAGCAAAATCACCATAAATGGTCCTGCCGGAACTACGATAAGACTGAAACATGGAGAACGCTTATATAGCAACGGCCATGTGGATATTTCCAATATCGATGCCCACTACCGTCCAACTGATCAAACAGATCCTTTTCAAACGGATATCCTGATCCTAAGCGGAAAAGGCCCACAAAGTTTTATGCCACACTTTAATTATAAAGGTTTCCAATATGTTGAGGTAAGCAGCTCTGCTCCCATTCAATTAAAAAAAGAGGATCTGGTTGGCTATTTTATGCACAGTGATGTGCCGGTTGTTGGTGATGTTAAATCGTCGGAACCAATTATCAACAAAATCTATTACGCCACCAACAATTCTTACCTGTCGAATCTTTTTGGCTACCCAACAGATTGTCCGCAAAGAGAAAAAAATGGATGGACGGGAGATGCACAGATTGCCATAGAAACAGGCCTTTATGGTTTTGATGGCATTACCATTTACGAAAAATGGCTAGCCGATCATCGCGATGAGCAACAGCCTAATGGCGTTTTACCTTCCATCATTCCTACCGATGGCTGGGGTTACGAATGGGGAAATGGACCAGACTGGACCAGTACGATTGCCATTATCCCATGGAATATTTATCTGTTTTACGGCGACAAAAAATTGTTATCCGATTGTTATGAAAACATCAGAAAATACGTCAACCACATCGACGAAACTTATCCAGCAGGCTTAACCACGTGGGGTCTCGGCGACTGGATTCCGGTAAAATCAAAATCACCCGTTGAGCTTACTTCTACCTGCTATTACTACGCTGATGTAATGATCTTAGCCAAAGCAGCCAAAATTTTAGGTAAAAATGATGACTATGAAAAATATATAGCTTTGGCTAAAAAAATCAAAGATGCTTTTAATGCCAAATATTTAAATAAGGAAAAAGGAATTTATGCTTCTGGTGTACAGACCGAGATGAGTGTTCCGCTTTATTGGAAAATCGTTCCGGAAGAATCAATTGCTTTAGTTGCCAAAAATTTAGCGAAACGCGTGGAAGCTGATGGATTCCATTTAGATGTAGGCCTATTGGGTACAAAAGCCATTTTAAATGCTTTAAGCGAAAATGGTTATAGTAATATTGCCTACAAAGTTGCCGCACAAAAAACCTATCCCAGCTGGGGCTGGTGGATGGAAAATGGAGCCACTACCTTATACGAAAACTGGCCTATCGATGCAAAATCGGATATCTCGATGAACCACATTATGTTTGGGGAGATTGGTGCCTGGTTATATAAATCGCCAGGTGGCATTAAACCGGACGAAATGCAACCTGGTTTTAAACATGTGATATTAAACCCGCATGTTATGGAAGGGTTAAATTCATTCGAGGCTAGCCATATCGGTCCTTATGGCAAAATAATTTGTGCGTGGAAAAGAATAAACAACGGACTTAGGTACGATATCACCATCCCTGCAAATTCTACCGCTACCCTAAATTTAGAAATGCTTAGGGATCAGACTATTCGTTTAAACGGGAAAACAATTGCTGGTGGACAAGTCAACCTATCTTCAGGCACACACATTATTGAAACGAATTAGTATGAAATTTACCAAAATCGTAATGCTTATTGCTGCATTTAGCATTGGAAGATCGCTGGCACAAAGCAACAATCAAAAAATTACTGAATATATCAGTCCTAAAAGAATTTTGTGGAAAGCTGGTGATGTTAAAAATGAAGGCCGACTTTTGCAGGAAGGCGTTGGTCAGGCAGATGTACGCAACCAAAACATGTGCATCCTTGAAAATAAACAGGGTATAAAGGCCAGTATTCTTTTGGATTTCGGCAAGGAACTTCAAGGTGGTATCCAGATTGTAACGGGTATCTGGGGGGGAAACAAACCCATTAAAGTGAAGATCCGGTTTGGAGAATCTGCAAGTGAAGCCATGTCTGATGTAGGTGGCAAAGGCGGTGCAACAAATGATCATGCCATTAGAGATCAGGAAACACTCCTACCATGGCTGGGTATCGCAGAAATTGGCAATACGGGTTATCGGTTTGCAAGGATTGATCTCCTGGATAACAATGTTAAACTCATTTTAAAAGAAACACGGGCGATTTCTAAATACCGGAATCTTGAATACAAAGGTTCTTTTAATTGCAGCGATACTTTACTTAATAAAATCTGGAAAACAGGTGCATATACCGTTCAGCTCAATATGCAGGATTACCTTTGGGACGGCATTAAACGCGACCGGCTGGTATGGGTGGGCGATTTAAATCCTGAAATCGCGACGATTAATGCTGTTTTTGGTTATAACGAGGTAGTGCCTAAATCGCTTGATTTTGCCAAAGGAACCACTCCTTTGCCTGAATGGATGAATGGTATCAGCGCCTATTCCATGTGGTGGATTATTAACCAAAGAGACTGGTACTATCACAATGGCGACCTGAAATATTTAGCGGCACAAAAAGATTATTTGGCCAAACTGCTAAAGCTGTTGGTGCAAAAAATCGGATCAGATAATCAGGAAAATTTAGATGGGCAAAGGTTTTTAGACTGGCCATCGAGTGAAGATCCGAAAGCCATCCACGCAGGCCTGCAATCGATGATGATTTTAGCATTAAATGCGGGTGCAGATTTAATGCTAAAGCTCAATGACAAAGAAACCGCCAACCAATGCAGTCTCGCTGTAGAACGCCTTAAAAAACATATACCGGAAACCAACGGTTCTAAACAAGCGGCCGCGTTGCTTTCCCTATCCAACTTAATGGATGCACAACGCGCAAATATGATTCTATCCGATGGTGGCACGAAAAATTTCTCTACCTTTTTTGGTTACTATATGTTACAGGCCAAAGCGAATGCAAAAGACTATCAGGGTGCTTTGAACATCATCCGCGAATACTGGGGTGCCATGTTAAATCTGGGTGCAACCACCTTTTGGGAAGACTTTAATATGGACTGGATCAAAAATGCGGGAAGGATTGATGAACTTGTCCCTGAAGGTAAAATTGATATCCATGGTGCTTATGGTGCATATTGTTACATTGGTTTCCGCCATAGCCTGTGCCATGGCTGGGCCTCCGGACCTACGCCCTGGTTAACCGAACATATTCTGGGTATCTCGGTAGTAGATCCGGGATGTAAAGTGATCCGTATCAAACCCAACCTTGGCGATTTAACTTTTGCAGAAGGTACTTTCCCTACACCTTATGGTATTTTGACTGTTAAACATACGTTGGTAAACGGGAAAGTTAAAACAGAGATTAAGGCTCCAAAGGGTGTGAAGGTATTAACTAAATAATTTTGTAATTTGATAAATTAAAATTGATCAAATTACTCCAATGGCAAACACCAATTTAAATGGCAGGAAGGCTATGGCGCTTTTAGGAATAGTCACTCACAGATTGATGCAGTGGTTAAATACGTTCTAAATCAGAAAGAACATCATCGAAAAAGAAATTTTAAAGAAGAATACCTATCCATCCTACGCGCCAACAAAATCGGGCATAACGAAAAATATTTATTTACTGACCTAGTTGATGATTAAAGGGTAGCCCCTAACGGGGTAAAAAGATGCATTTTACATTTTTATAGAGGGATAGGCACAGAGTGGCTAGTCGACAAAAAACAAAACCATTCCGCTACATCAGAAGGGTTACCTATTTGTAAATCCCCATCCTTCCGATATTTGTGCGCTGTAGGTGCTAGCCAATTGTGTATTCAGACAAATTTTCAGCATAAATTACTAATTATCAGCAATTTAGTCATTAAAAATAAAAACTTACCGACAAAATTTCCGATTTAAAAATCAAAATTAATATGGCATTTGTTTTGACTTAAAAGGGAATATGAACTTCAACAATTTTACCATAAAAGCCCAGGAAGCAGTTCAACAGGCTTCTGAAATAGCCCAGGGCAATCAGCAACAGGCTATTGAAACGGCACACCTGCTAAAAGGTTTGCTTACTGTTGATGAAAACGTAGTTTCTTATGTTTTAAAGAAATTAAATGTTAACCTAAATTCATTGAATCAAAACTTAGATGCAGAGATTGCCAGGTTTCCGAAAGTGAGCGGAAGCAATGTCTATCTGTCATCAAATGCCAATAGCGTTTTACAGAAAGCGCAAACATTTTTAAAAGAATTTAAAGATGAATTTGTATCGGTAGAACATTTATTGTTGGGCATCCTCGCTGTAAACGATAATACTTCGAAATTATTAAAAGAGCAGGGTGTTAACGAAAAAGACCTTAAAAAAGCCATTGTAGAATTGCGTGGCGATAACCGCGTAACCGATCAGAATGCCGAGGCTACTTATCAGGCTTTAAGCAAATATGCCAGGAATTTAAACGAATATGCGGAAAGCGGAAAATTAGATCCGGTAATTGGCCGCGACGAAGAAATCCGCCGTGTAATTCAGATTTTATCGCGTAGAACCAAGAATAACCCTATTTTAATCGGTGAACCAGGTGTGGGTAAAACTGCCATTGCAGAGGGAATTGCCTTTAGGATCATTAAAGGCGATGTACCCGAAAATTTAAAAAGCAAAGTGGTTTACTCATTAGATATGGGTTCGCTTATTGCTGGTGCGAAATATAAAGGCGAGTTCGAAGAACGCTTAAAAGCCGTAGTTAAAGAGGTTACACAGAGTGATGGCGAAATTGTACTGTTTATCGATGAAATCCACACTCTAGTTGGTGCCGGCGGTGGTGAAGGTGCAATGGATGCCGCAAACATTTTAAAACCTGCCCTTGCCCGTGGAGAGTTACGTGCTATCGGTGCCACAACCTTAGATGAATATCAAAAATATTTAGAAAAAGATAAAGCGCTGGAGCGCCGTTTCCAAAAGGTAATGGTAGAAGAACCTGATACCCAGGATGCCATTTCCATTCTCCGGGGACTAAAAGAACGGTACGAAACACACCATAAGGTAAGGATTAAAGATGAAGCCATTATTGCGGCTGTAGAAATGAGCCAGCGGTATATTGCCGATCGTTTCTTACCTGATAAAGCCATCGATTTAATGGATGAAGCTGCGTCGAAATTGCGCATGGAAATGGATAGCGTTCCAGAAAATGTGGATGCCTTAGACCGTGAGATTATGCGTTTAGAAATTGAGCGCGAAGCCATCAAACGTGAAAAAGACGATAGAAAAGTTAAAGAACTTTCTGAAGATATCGCCAATCTTTCAGCTGAACGTGATCAATTGAAAGCCAAATGGCAAGGTGAAAAAGACTTGGTAGATGCAGTTAATAATCAACTCGAACAGATAGAACACTATAAATTAGAAGCTGAGCAAGCTGAACGTGCCGGAGATTATGGTAAAGTAGCCGAAATCCGTTATGGAAAAATTAAGGAAGCTCAGGATAAAGTTGAAAAGCTTAAAGCCGATTTAGAAAGTCAGCAGAGCGATAGCCGCATGCTTAAAGAAGAAGTAACTGCAGATGATATTGCAGGTGTGGTTGGCCGTTGGACGGGTATTCCGGTTACAAAGCTCATTGCAAGTGAGCGCGAAAAACTACTTCATTTGGAAGAAGAATTACACCAGCGTGTAGCTGGTCAGGATGAGGCGATTGAAGCCATTTCCGACGCCATACGCCGTTCCCGTGCAGGTTTACAGGATAAACGCAAGCCAATTGGTTCTTTCATCTTTTTAGGCACAACCGGTGTAGGTAAAACGGAATTGGCGAAGGCATTGGCCGAATTTTTATTCAACGATGAAAATGCCTTAACGCGTATTGATATGAGTGAGTATCAGGAACGTCATGCCGTTTCCCGCCTGATTGGAGCGCCTCCGGGATATGTGGGTTACGATGAAGGTGGTCAGTTAACTGAAGCCGTTAGACGGAAACCTTATTCGGTAGTATTGCTAGATGAGATTGAAAAAGCACACCCTGATGTATTTAACATTCTGTTGCAGGTATTAGATGATGGCCGGTTAACTGATAACAAAGGCAGAACGGTGAATTTCAAAAACACGATCATCATCATGACTTCTAACATTGGAGCGCATTTAATTCAGGATAATTTTAAAAATTTAAGCGACGAAAACCGCGATGAAGTAATTGCCAAAACCAAAAACGAACTGTTCGAAGTATTGAAACAGACCATTCGTCCAGAGTTCCTAAATAGAATTGACGAGCTGATTATGTTTACCCCGTTAAACCGCAGCGAAATCAGAAATATTGTAAGCTTACAATTTAAACACGTACAGCAAACATTGGCCGAAATGGGTATAGAAATGGATGCCAGCGATGAAGCTTTAGATTGGTTGGCACAATTGGGTTACGATCCACAGTTTGGTGCCAGACCGTTGAAAAGAGTAATCCAGAAAAGAATCTTAAATGAGTTGTCGAAAGAGATATTGGCGGGTAAGATAGATAAAGACAGCAAAATTAAGTTGGATATGTTTGACCATAATTTTGTGTTCCTGAACCAAAACGCTGGTTAATATATGCCGATCAAATCCCACGGATTAATTTCTGTGGGATTTTTTTGTTTAAAATTAAGCGATTTAGGTAACTAACATGATAGTTCATTTTCTTGTTTTTTATTTCAATAATGATTATTATTGATTACACACAAAAACACAAATAAAATGAAACCTAGATTAATCATTACGGCGCTGCTATGCGCCGTCAGTTGGCGCTGCTATGCCCAAACTGAAAAAGGCTCGGGCTTTGCTGGCATGAGTGCCAGTTTTGGAACTTCCAAACAAAATAATTCTTCACCAAGCCTTAACACTTTTACCCTAACACCACGTGGCGGCTACTTTTTGGCCAATAATTTTGCCATAGGTTTAGAAATCCCTTTAAATCTCTCCAAACTTAGAAGAGAAGATTATATTGTATGGGACGAACAAGAGGGCAGGTACGAAGACCGCCAAGGGGTAAAGGAATTTAGTATTGGTATCTCTCCTTTCGTACGTAAATATATTGATGTTAAAGAGCGTTTTAAGTTTTTCATGCAGGCCAATGTATTGCTCCAATTGAATACTTTTAACCGTATTGATGAGGATGGTTACCTGATCCGTACCGATGCCAAAGTAAAGGGATATGGAGCCAGCTTAAGTCCTGGCTTTACTTACTTCGTGTCAGACCATTCTGCCATTGAGTTTTCGTTCCCAATTGTAAACTTCTTTCACCAAAATTATTATTCGGAAGGTTCACTCTACAATTACGACAAAACCAATAACCTGAAACTGGCCCTGCAGAATTTCACGCCAACATTTACGTTCAACTACCATTTTAAACATTCAATAAAATGAAAAATATATTCACAAAAAATTTAAGTCTAACATGTGTGAGCTTATTATTTTTTTTAAGCCTTGCCAATCAAGCAAATGCGCAACGCCTTAGCGGAGACATAGAATATTACAGCAGTGTATTTCCTTCTGAGGATGGGAAAATCAAATCGATTGATGGTACTAAAATCGAATATTATAATTCTGTTTTTAAATCAGAAAACGGAAAGGTAAAAACCATTGGTGATACCAGAGTGGAATATTATAGCAGTGTATTCCCTTCTGAGAATGGAAAAATCAAATCTATTAATGAGATTAAAATTGAATATTACAATTCGGTTTTTAAATCGGAAGATGGAAAAATTAAATCAATTGGTAATATCAAATTTGAATACAATAACATTGGCTCCCAACAAAGCGAAGGTAAGGTAAAATCAATCCGTAATGAAAATAATGATCCCGAATCGGAAGACGCATTAAACATGTACTACTTTATTGAACGGCTTAACCATCAATAACTTACAAGATTACAAGCAGTTAAATCCAGACTAACATTTAGGCTGGATTTTTTTTTTGCACACTGATTTTCAAATATTTACAAATAAAACAACTAAAGATATAGTTTGTTTCATTTTTTTTATTTATAATTGGATACACAAAAACACAAATGAAATGAAAAAACAATTATTAGTTACGGCTATGGCCGTGGGTATCTCCCTATGCGGCTTCGCGCAAACAAAAGGAACAAACGCTTTAAGCTTTGGTGTTAACTCTACTAAATCTAAAAGCAGTGGCAACAACTACGAAACCGAATCTAAAAATAATTCTTTTACGCTTGGTTATGGCTATTTCTTTAAAGACAATGATAAGATTGGCTTAGATTTAACCTATGGAATAAATAAAAATTCCTCTGGAAATAACAATAACCAAGAACAAAAAAGTTATGGTGGGAACCTAAGTTACCAACACTATTTTCCTCTTGTAAAAACCTTATTTGCCTATGCGGGTGGAAAAGCAAGCTACACCTATGCTAAAAATAACAGTTTATACGACAGTAGTTATCCTCAGGTAACAGACTTCACTTCCAACCAATACGCTTTAGGCGCTTATGGTGGTATTACCTGGTTTATATCAAAAAGATTCGCCCTGGAAACAAGTTTATTATCAGCTGATATTGTTTATAACAAAACAGAGCAAAATGAAGTCAACGCCAATAACTTTTTTACCAAAAATGAATACACTTCATTCAATTTAACAAGTCAGGGTTTTATCAACAACCTCGGCTTTAAGATCTATATCCTATTTTAACTTCTCAAAAATTAAACTTTGGCCTATCTCCTTTTACGGAGATGGGCCTTTTTTATTTTTTCTTTGTTTCTATATTCGGCAAGAAACCTGTTAACAATCCGATTAGAGGCAGAAAAGCGCATACATTAAATACATATTCAATACTCGTAGAATCAGCCAGTTTTCCCAATAGCGCCGATCCAATGCCCCCCATGCCAAAGGCAAAACCAAAAAATAACCCTGCAACCAAACCTACCTTTCCCGGGATCAGTTCCTGTGCATAAACCAAAATTGCAGAAAATGCGGATGCCAAGATCATCCCGATGGGAACGATCAGTACACCTGCCCAAAACAGGCTGGCATGTGGCAACAACAGCGCAAATGGTGCTGTACCCAATATCGAAGCCCATATCACATACTTCCTCCCTATTTTATCCCCAATTGGCCCACCCAATAAGGTTCCGGCAGCAACTGAGAATAAAAATACAAACAGATAGATCTGCGAAGTCTGTACAGAAACATGGAACTTATCGATCAGATAAAAAGTGAAGTAGTTGGTTAAACTCGCCATGTAAAAGTATTTGGAGAAAATCAACAACAATAGGATACATACAGAGAAAATCACTTTACTTCTCGAAAATTGGTTAACAACGGTTTGTATATTAATCTTTTTACTTCTCGAAAGCATAAACCCCTTATACCAATTGCCTACATAAGTAAGGATGATGATGGCTAAAAGTGCAATAACCGAAAACCAGACTACACTAAACTGGCCATAAGGTACAATGATCCAGGCGGCCAATAAAGGACCTAAAGAACTCCCGGCATTGCCGCCCAACTGAAAAACAGACTGCGCCAGTCCCCTCTTTCCGCCTGATGCGGCATGTGCCATTCTGGATGCCTCTGGATGAAATATAGATGAACCTATCCCGATGAAGCACACCGAAATTAATATGGTATAAAAATGGGTTGATTGTGAAAGCGAAACTAAACCGATCAATGTAAAGCCCATCCCTGTAGCCAACGAATATGGCTGGGGCTTTTTATCGGTATACAGCCCAACAAAAGGTTGTAGTAAGGATGCGGCCAATTGAAAGGTAAGCGTAATTAAACCAATTTGCGAAAAGCTTAAATGGTAACTGGTTTTAATGATGGGATAAATTGCCGGAATTAACGATTGGATAGTATCGTTTAGCAGATGCGAAAAACTTAAAGCAAAGAGTATCGGAAAAACGGTTTTTTCAATAATTGATGTTGTAGATGTATTCTCAGTCATAACGGTATCTTGTACCGTCAAAAATAGCGATTATAAATTTTTAAACTACACGAGTTGTCCTTGCGAAAGCCAAACATTTTTATAAAGTTCCGGTTTAATAGCTATGGAAAAGAATAGAAAAATTGTGGGTTTATGTGGCAGTCTTAGAAAAGGCTCCTATAATGCACTTTTACTTAAAGTTGCGGGCAGTTTAATACCCGAAGGCATTGAATTCGAAATTGTAGCTTTTGATGAGATCCCGGTTTATAATGCAGACCTCGACCTACCAGAAACTGAAAAAAGACCAGCAAGTGTGGTGAAGTTCAGAGATGCCCTTGCAGCTGCCGATGCTTTTATTATTGCCTCTCCCGAATATAACTATTCTATCCCTGGTGGATTGAAAAATGCCATCGACTGGGCAAGCCGTGGCAAGGATTCGCCATTGATGCATAAACCCGTTGCCGTAATGGGTGCAACTCAGGGCATGTGGGGTACGGTTAGGATGCAAACAGCCTTTCTGCCCGTTTTTACTTTTTTAAATATGAACCCGGTTTTACAACCAGAAGTTTTGGTTGCACAGGCACAAAACAAGTTTGATGCAGAAGGAAACTTAAGCGATGAGAAAACCATCAGTATCATCAAAAAGAAAATCGAAAATTTAATTTCAGCCTGTAAGGTTTAAATAAAACCCGCGATAAAGGTTTCCTCCCAACCTGCCATTTCTGCTACAATAAAATCTGACATTTATACAAAAAAAGTCAGATTGTCAATCTGTCATGCCTTAAAAGTTAATCAACCGATTAACTTTTAGTCACACGAAAATAATATTGACTTAACATTAAATTTATATCTGATTATCAATTAAGCAGTTGACCAAAAACTGATTTTTTGATGACGCAGGCCAAGTTTTTTGGCACAAGTGTTGACTTTTAGGCGAATATAGTCAGACATTAAAATAACAGAATTGACTATATTTTAATAACAAATAAATAATAAAAAAGATGAAAAAACTATTATTATCTTTAGTAGCAGTAGCAGGTTTAGTTTATGGTGCACACGCACAAACTGAAAAAGGAAATTTTATGTTAGGCGGTAACGTAGGTGTAAACTCTACAAAAGTTGATGGCGCTCCAAAAGCCGATTTTAGCTTTACCGTATTGCCAAGTGTTGGTTATTTTATCAGCAATAATTTTGCGATCGGTACCGGTGTTGGTTACGAATACAATAAAACAGTTAGCGAGAAAACGCAAGATGGTGCCTTTAAAGTTGCTCCATTCGGTCGTTACTATGTTGGTTTATCTGATCAATTCAAATTCTTCGGACAATTATCTGTTCCATTGGCTTTTGGTCAGTTAAAAGCAACCGATGCAAACGGCGATAATTCAGTTAAATTGGGTACAACTACTAAAATCGGTGTAGAATTAGCACCAGGTTTTGCTTTCTTCCCAACTAAAAGAATCGGTATCGAACTTTCTGTTAAAGGTTTAAGTTATGAAAACTATACCATCAAAGCTGAAGGAACAGGTGCCAAATTAAAAACAAACAGCTTTGGCTTAAACGCTGATACTTTTGCACCAAGATTAGGTGTACAGTTCTACTTTTAATTAAGCGTTTCCAAAAGGAAAAACTTAATAAATGACTTTTTTTCAAGGAGCGTCCCGATTCATAAAATCGGGACGCTTTTTGTTATTTCTTTTCCCTGATGGCTTTAAATTCGGATCCCGCCTTCCATTTGGGATAAGCATCTTCATTGCTGATGCGGTAACCCAAATCAAAAAGCATCCTTACATCTTCAATAATGCCTGATAAATCCCATGTTTTGGCATCAAAATTATCCTGTGGCGAATGGTAACGGAATTTGGTAAAGTCGGCCACCTGCTTTAACCCCCACTCCCTGCCGTTTTTAATGTTATCGACACCTGAACCCGTAAATAATGAAGGCACACCAACCTTGGCCAGGTTAAAATGATCCGAACGGTAATACAGGCCTGATGACGGGACTGGATCTGGCACAATCACCCTGCCCTGTTTCTTAGCGGCTTCTGCGGCATAATCTTCCAACTCCGATTGACCAAAGCCATATACCACAATATCCTTTGTTTTACCCGCTATGCCCATCATATCCATATTGATATTGGCCACCGTTTTGGCTAAAGGAAAAGTAGGGTGTTTGGCATAATACTCTGATCCCAGTAAACCCTGCTCTTCTGCGGTATAAGAAATAAACAGAATAGTACGTGCAGGAGCTTTAGGCAGTTTTTTAAAAGCGGAAGCAATTTCAAAAAGAGATGCTACGCCTGTTGCATTATCAACCGCTCCATTATAGATCGAATCCCCCTGAATTTTTTCGCCCACTCCTAAATGATCCCAGTGTGCCGAATAAATGATCGCTTCATCCTTACGTGTATCACCCGGTAGCTTAGCCAGAACATTATAAGTAACCGATTTCTTGATGGTGTTTTTTACTTTTATAGAAGTTGTGATTCCTAAATCAACTGCTTTAAAACTTTTTTTCCGGGCATTTAACGCCAGCTCATCAAACGATTTTCCATCCATTGCGAATAACTGTTTTGCCTTATCCAGCGTGATCCAGCCTTCTACTACACTCCTGTTCATGCCATTATCTTCACTTTGCAGGGTAAGTTTAGATTTCGACCAGCCACTTCGAACAACCGTCCAGGGATAAGCTGCTGGTTCGGTATCGTGTACGATGATGATCCCGGTAGCGCCCTGCCTCGCGGCTTCTTCAAACTTATACGTCCAACGGCCATAATAGGTCATGTTTTTTCCCTTAAACAGAGTTGAATCGGCAAAACCAGGATCGTTGATTAACACGACAACGGTTTTCCCTTTGACATTGAGATTGGCGTAATCATTCCAGCCGTACTCGGGTGCAATAATGCCATAACCTGCAAAAACCAATGGCGAATTGCGGATACTCACCTCGTTTTGTACACGCCTGGTACCTGCTACAAAGTCTGTTAAATAGTTTAATGTTAAAGAATTTGTTTTTCCTTTAAATACCATTTTAGCTTCCGGAACGGATTTGATCTCAACCATAGGCACTTCTTGAAAAAAACTATTCCCATTACCCGGTTCCAGGCCCAATTTTTCGAACTGTGCCTTTAAATAATGAATGGTCTTGGTTTCGCCAGCAGTAAAGGGTTTTCTTCCCTGCAAACTATCTGCTGAAATTACCGCAAGATATTGGGTTAAACTCGAATCATTGATCGCTTTTATGGCCAAGGAATCCGTACCGCCATCAGTACTTTTTGTGCTTTGCTTACAGGCACTTAAAAATAAGAGTGTACAGCCTGAAAATAGTATGAGTTTTTTCATTTATAAGGATTAGTCTCTGGTTTACTTGTTAATATGTTGAAAATACAAAGAAATTAGGAATTATCGGGTGGCTATCTTTTCAAGTCTGCACGCACAAAATAACATATGAAATTCTGACAATCCTATTAATACATTAAAGTTTCACAGCAGATGATCCAACTTATGTTTCTTCGAATAATTTGGTCTCTTTTATTTTTTTGCAGCATACTTTAAATTATCAAACAGCCTTTCGATCAACCGTCTGTCATTGGTGATAATTTCTGCTGATCCCTTGCTTTCATATTTAAAATCTAGCTTACTCCCATAATTTGTGTGTAAATCATTAGGAAAATCGACCGTAACTAGATAGGTTTCTATACTTCCATTCTGTGTTTTTTCAGTATTGGTAGTTAAAGAGATTGTTTTCACTCGCCCCTCTACAGAGCCGTATTCCATATATGGAAAGTTATCTAATTTAACAATAACCTCCTGACCTATTTTTACCTTCCCAGCACCATTGGCAGGAAGCAATACCTGACCATATGGTTTATTGTTGACAGGTATTATGGTAAAGATTGGATCACCTAATTGTATAAACTGGTTTTCGTTATAAAACTTCAAGTATTGCAACTTACCACTAAAAGGTGCTTTGAATACATATTTCTGTTCCCATAATTTAATATTATCAATGAGGTCGTTGTAGGACGAAATTAGATTGAGGTGCAGTTCCTTTTCTTTCTCAGGGTCTTCTATATGCAATTGCTGTATCTTATTCTGGGTTTCTTGTATGCTCTGTTTTGCCATAATTACAGCATTGGTCGACAACTGCACTTTATCCTTAGCAGAAAGATAACTCATCTCTGTTTGATCAAGTTCTGATTCACTTATTACTTTTTTCTTAAATAAAGAAGAATCTCTTTTATAGAATTTGTAAACATAACCCAATGAACTTTTGGCCATACGCAACTGGCTCTGAGTACTGATGATGGCCTTTCGCTGCTCAGCTAAAATATTATTAAAGCTAGCCTTCTGGTTATCGTAAAATTTATCCTCTCTGTAATTCAAAAATTGCTGGATAGCGTTAACGAATGAATAATATTTGCTATTCAGTTCACCGATTGAAACATTTTCAGGAAAATGGCTACGCAACAAGGCGATTTCATCTGAAGAGGGATTATACTTTTTAAGTAGTCTGCTGATTGAATCAACAGCAAAAGGTGTGGTCGAATTTTCAAGATAAGCAATTACCTGGCCCTCTTTTACCTCATCTAAAGAAATGACGCCATTAAGTTTGAGTTTGCCGCTACCATTGGCAACCAGCTTAATCGGTGCATTACTGGCATTCACAACGATCTGTCCCAGTGCAATATCCGGATAACGTCCAATCCATCCAAAAATGGTCATTAGGATAAAAAGAAACAGCACTATTGCACTAACGGCCAAACCGAAACGGGTTGGCATACGTTCAATAATGGCTGTCACCTCCTCAGAGCGCTGTGATTGAAGCGCAATTTCGAGTTTGTTATGTTCGGTAGGAAGCGTTTGCATATCTAATTGTTTTAATATTGGATCACGTATTCCACTCAGAATTAATTTCTTTCTGCTTAAGAGGTTTGCTTAGCCAATAACGAATATTATAATTTAGTTTTCTAAAACTGTTGTTGGTAAAACCGCACTAGTTAAATCCATTTGTGATTGTACAAGTTGATGGTATCGTCCCTTTTTTTCCATCAGAATATCGTGATTTCCGATCTCCACAACCATACCGCCCTGCATTACCACAATCTGATCTGCTTTGCGGATGGTACTTAACCGATGCGCTACAACAATTACTGTTTTTTCTTTAAAAACATCATCCAGTGCAGCCGTTATCTTTTGTTCATTTATAGTATCAAGCGAATTGGTTGCTTCGTCGAAAAACAGGTAGTCGGGATTTTTATACAAAGCCCTTGCAATTAGTATCCGCTGTTTCTGTCCACCGCTCAATCCTCGACCCTGTTCGCCCATTATGGTTTCATATCCCAATGATAAAGCTTCTATCTCTTGCGAAATATTGGCCGTCTGAAGGGCTTTCTTCAATCTGTCATAATCTACTTTTTCATCATCCAGAATAATATTGTTTAAAATGGTATCGTTAAATATTTTTCCATCCTGCATTACCGCTCCACATTTATCCCGCCATTGCCGCAAACTGATATTGTTGATGTTCATATCGCCAATCCTTATATCGCCATAGGTGGGTTTGTATAATCGGAGTAGTAATTTCAATAAGGTCGATTTGCCACTTCCACTATCCCCTACAATGGCCGTTACTTTTCCTTCTGGGATCATTAGACGGATGCCTTGTAAAATAGGTTTACCTGCTGGGCTATACTGAAAACCTACATTATTAATAATCAAGCTCTTTTGCTCCGGAAGTTTCATACTGTTCTGGCCAACATTGTCATGTTCATCAGGCAGTTGGTGAATCTCGTTAAGCCTTAAAAAGCTGAGCTGGGCAAACTGGAAACCGATGATAAACTGGATAAACTGACTCACAGGTGCGTTTAGCATTCCGATAATAAACTGTGTCGAAATCATTACACCGAAAGTAATGTCACCTGCAATAACAGCTTTTGCACAATAAAAAGTGATAAATAGATTTTTCAATTGATCGATAAACTGCGCACCAAGATTCTGGCTATTGGTTACACTCATTACCCTTAAGTTAACCTTATATAACCTGGCCTGTATGCCTTCCCATTTCCAGCGTTTTTGTTTTTCGTAGTTATTTATCTTTATATCCTGGATATTGGCTATGGTTTCTACCCAGTAACTCTGATTTTTGCTTACCAGATCGAAGTACTCCCAGTCAAGTTTTTTTCGCAGCTTTAAAAAGGCAATTACCCAGCCCACATAGATCGAACTTCCAGCCAAAAAGATGTAAAAAATAATAGGATTGTAAATAAACAGAATGACGCCGAATACTACAAAGGTAAGCACGGAAAAAATCATACCTATTGAGTTGTTCATTAAAAAGGACCGGATGCGCTCGTGGTCCTGTGCTCTCTGTAGGATATCGCCGGATTTCTTGTTCTCGAAGAAAGTAATGGGCAGCCGCATGAGCTTGATAAGGTAATCTGAAATCAAGGCAATATTGATCCTGGAAGTAATATGCAGTAGAATCCAGTCCCTAACCATATTGCTCAGTAATACACTGATAATGACAGCTATATTGGCTATCAGGATAATATTGATAAAATTAAGGTCATGTGTCTGAATACCCACATCTATAATTGCCTTGCTGATAAAAGGCATCATTCCTTGCAAGATAGTTACCAGTAGCATGACAAAAAACAGGTTGACAAAACTTTTTTTATATGGCCTAAAATATCCGATAAAATTTTCGAAGGTTTTTAAACGTTCTATCTTCTCATCGGCCAGACGTTCATAAAAATCGGCTTGGGGTTCAACCGCCATTAAAACCAGTTTATCCTGTGCACCGCTATCTTTTTTTATAGTTTTTGCTGCAAATTCTTCAGCGCTATAGGTAAGATATCCTTTTGCTGGATCTGCAACATAGAATGTACCTATATTCTTTTTTTTTGGATGACGCCGCTTGTCTTCTACTTTTTTGACTAAACCTCTAACATTATACACCACAACAAAATGGCTATTGTCCCAATGTATTATGGCTGGTAGGGGTATTTTATACAACAAATCTTCTACTGTGCATCTCAAAGCCAATGAACGCAGACCAATCCCCTCTGACGCATGACTTATATCTGCAAATGAGATCCCCTCTTTCGTAATGCCGCATTTATCGCGCAGATGCTGTAAAGAGTAGAATTTTCCATAATATTTTGCAATCATTTTAAGACAGGCAGGACCACAGTCCATCATATCCATCTGTCTATCTATAGGAAATTTATTAGGCATATAAAGAAGATATTATCGTATGCTAATATAGCATCAACATTGTAGTATAAAATCTTTCATAGGTAGTTATTTTAAGACAAACGTTTGTCCTTACCTAATGTTGTTTACGCTAACCATATTTTGATAATTAAGCAAATTGTTTACTTGTAATTATTGTAGAATCACACTAATAAAGTTTACATTATCGTTTTAGTAGAGGGAACAAGCACGCAAACGTTTGCGCGTTAATTGTTGTTGAGTTTTGCGTTCATACAGCTATCTTCATATTTAATAAAGTTAAATTCTAAATCGCAGCTATGAAAACAAAAAGAAAAGTTTTACCATTCGATCAACTTGGATCTGAAATGGAATTGCTCACAACAAGTGAAAATAATGAAATAAATGGAGGAATGACAATTGCCGATCTCAGTCAGATAGTTAAGGTTATGGATACTATGGGTATTACTTCTCTCACCAGTAGCGACCTCGAAAACAATGGTCTTTCATTTGATATGTTGTTAGATTATTCTAATTCGGGTATACAGCATACGCTCAGTATTAACGGAACACCTGTATCTATCGGCGGAGGTGCTGCATGGACTACAACTGTTTATCATGGTTCTGCAAATCCGCTTGCAGGTGATGAGCCGCTAGTGAAGAGGCAGAACGGATATAACCTTGTTAGCTTTGATGAAGGTGAAACTTGGCAGTACATGCTGGATACTGTAGAAGTAACCGCTAGTTCAACTCCTCCTACTTTTGCCTTAGAGGGTGATCCATATTATAATACAAATAACGATACGCTTAATTTCCAAGTAACAACTTTAGCAGATAAATTTTCCGATGATTATCAAAGATGGACCATGAATACACTATCATCGATACTCGGGCAGTCCCGCTATGAAAAAATAATCTTTCCTTTCGTCACTAACAGTGTTTTGCCAGAAACAGAGTATGTTAGAGCAGCAGTTAATGATCTGTTAATAAAAGCAGTACAATATCAGATAGGTGCGCGGGTTATACCTCATGCTTCAGGATCAACAACTGTTGAGGTTTCGAACTGGTATTCTGGAGGGACTCAGTTTCAAACCTGGCTAGAAAACAATAATTCAAACATCTATAATGACATGAGAAACAGAGGTATTATAACTGATTCACCTAGTGGGGGAAGAATGCTCGATACAACAAAATATAATGAATATACCAAGTCGGGAGGTGCTTTTGAAAGATTCATACGAGACGGGGGTGTAGAATGAAAAATTTCTTAATAACAGCTTTTTTTCTTTCCCTTCCTTATTTTGTGTTATCCTCTTTTGCGCAGGAGGGCACCAGGCTTGATATTGAGCAAAAGTTGTACGGGAAATGGGAAGGTGAAATTAAGAGCTACAATGGAAAGCGTGTTAAAAAATATAAACAAAAAGCCAGCTTCGACAAAAACGGTCTTCAGATATATTCTGAGAATGGGGAGGGAAATTATCTTTATCGCGTCTTCATACACAAAAATAAAGATACCATATTGCAACGTACAGAAAAATCATCAATTGGAATGAAGAATGAACCTTGGTATGGCAGGATTCATTTTATTAATAAGAATGAGATCAAAATAATTTTTTTGTTAAAGATGAGCGAAAGACAATTTGTAGATGACAAAAAATCGGGATATTATTTAAAAAGGATAAAATAATTTTAAAAGTGATTTTGATCAATTTGATAGTATTCAAAATAAAACCATGATTTTTCTATCAGCCCAACCTGACAGCTCTTATTTTATTTGGCAGTTAACGCTACAGTTACATAACTTTAATAAACTTAAAATAGCACCTGGAGATATTCAGGTGCTTATTGGTTATAAGGAAGACACAGGTATTAGTGCTTCTCTCCAAAGTTTTATTTCTTTAAACAAACAGGCGCTATTTTTCACATATCCAGATACAAGAACAGAGAAATTCTATCCTTCATCGTTGCGTCCACATATCATTAAGAAACATTTTGAAAAATTTCCGAACCTTGGAAAAGAGCAAATTTTCTACCACGATTCGGACATTATTTTTAGAGAATTGCCTAATTTTGATTTATTAATCGAAGATCAGGTTTGGTATCTCTCAAATACAAAATCATATTTAGATACTAAATATTTAAGAGCAAAGGGCAAAGAACTTTTAGAAAATATGTGCACGCTGGTTGGCATTGATAAAGAAATTGTTGTTAAAAACGATCAACATGCCGGTGGCGCCCAATACTTAATAAAAAATGTTTCTTATCAATTTTGGAACAAGGTGGAAGAAGATTGCGTAAAACTTTTTTTCATTCTAAATATTTATGAAAAAAACAAAGACAAAATAATAGATTTAGATGCAACTGATACTACACCAGTTCAAGCTTGGTGCGCTGATATGTGGGCGCTATTATGGAATGCTTGGAAATTTGGCCATGAGACTAAAATACATGCTGAATTGGATTTTTGTTGGCCACAGGATCATATTAATCGATGGTACGAAACCAAAATTTATCATGATGCTGGCGTTCTTGAGCATCAGCAAAATCAGTATTTTTGTAAAAATTTATATAAAAATAAAACTCCTTTAGATCAAACCTTTGATAATGTAGACTGTAACTCCTGTTCCATAAAATATGTGGAGAATTTAAAAAATTTATTAGTTTACCTTAAAAACAACTGAGATTGAGCGATAGGGAATTTATAATTTAGTTAAAAACACTCTAATAAAAGAAACATCAGATGAAAATTAACAAATTACGACCTCACTTTATTGATATATGTTTTCTAACCTATTATATAGTAATTAGTAAAAAAACAAGTAGAAACCAAGTATAATAATTAACCAATAATACCAACTTGAAAAACATGCAAATTAAAAAAAACATGATCTACCCATTGCTTGCTCTTTTGATGTTATTATTATTTATTGACCATTACGGCCGTATTATTTTAACAAGCATATCCGAGGATGACGGAACTAAAAATTTCCGCAACAAATTGATTGGCACCTGGGTATTGGTAGAAAAACAGGGTTTTACGGATAATTCTATTAAGCCTGAAGATTTAACTGAAGTGACTTATTTTAAATATTTTGTATGTAGTGTCGGAAAGCTGATTCCCGACCCGTATTTTATAAAAGCTTATAATTCTAAAGCAACTAAATGGTTTCGAAATCGAGTTTTCTTTATTGATTCGAATAAAGAAGCACAAAGAACTTCAGAAATTATTACATTATCGGAAGATTCGCTGATTATAGGAGACCGTTATCCGCATACGATTAAGAAAAACAACAAAACTGTTATGCCAATGAGGCACCTGTATTTACGGAAAAAATAAAATATTTAAACGGATAGGATTGGAAAACTTTAATATTTAAAAGGGCGTAGGATATTTAACAGAGCCATATTCACATCCCTAAAGCTTTTATTACTGAGAAATTCTATTTCTTAATCAACTTAAACTTCTTCAACTGCTGCCCGTTTTTATTAATCACCCCTACATAAACACCGGTGGATAGCGCATTAAGAGCAAACTTGTTGGAGCTGGTGGCCTTTTCTTCAAAAACCTTCTGCCCTAAAATGTTAAATATCGATAAGCTATAATCTTCGAAAGAGCCACTCAGAATAGTTAAATAATCTGCTACAGGATTGGGGAAGAAAGAAAACTCATTCTCTTTAAGATAGACCACCGAAACCAGATCACTCTGCACCCGTCCGCCTGCAGTTTCAAAAGTAACGCGGTAAAATTGGATCCCTGTTTTGGGTTTATCATCGAAAATACTGTAATCAAATTGATTTTGAACCGGTTTGGTCTGCTGTAAAGCCGTGTAAGTATTCACACTTGTCTGTTTTTCCCAAATGATGTTTTTTAAATCCAGGGTGGTCCCAATACTCAGATCGAGCCTGATCTTATCTTCAGCCACCGATGCCGAAAGACTTTTTACATAACAGGCAATTCCCTGCTGGGTATAATCGATGGTATAACTTTTTAAACCGGTAAATCCAGTTCCGTTGGCCGACACTGCAAAATATTTTCCCGGAACCTTAGTGATATCAAGTTTTGCAATCGTATCGGTAAGGGTTAACACCGGCGAAAGCACGTTATCTACCACACTATAGAGTGTATAATCTTTGGCACCGCGCTGAGGGTTCCAGTTTAATACAACCCCATCTTTGCAGGCATACCCCACCTTTAATACCCTCGGGCTCGATATTACAAAAGACTTGCTCATGATTACATTCCCCTCTACTTCCATTTTTATCATTGCTTTCGAAAACAGATCAGGAGCAAGCCAATTATAAAAGCCCTTGCCTAAATCTAAGCCAGAAGCAATTAATTTCCATGTAAGCCCATTATCATAACTTACCGATAGATTTCCGCTTTTGGTGGAGTAGCTGTTTTCCCATCTGATGTAATTTCCCTCATTGCCAAAAAAGTACTCGTTTTCCTCTGGGCTAATAAAAGAAAAAGTATTCTTCAATTTGTAACGATAAGCTAAAGCAAAACGCTGATTGTTTCCCTGAGCAATCCTGTTTCCTTTGACATGGACATTATAAGTTCCTGCAGTTGGATTATCCAGACTAATCTGCTGAACAGTATTAATTACATCTGCCCTGCGTACTGCTGGCTTTGATAATGAATCTAAATGCGGGAAACTGCTTAACGACCATGGCAATATTAAACTCCCTGATGGACTTTCAAGACTTAAATCCAAACCATTAACCAGACTTTGAGCGGCATTGACAGTGGCAGGAGGATCGTTCCAGGTAATCGTGAGTTTAATTTCCGCCACATCGGATGGAACAATTAAAGGGATCACCAGATCCTGGCTTTTGGCTACATCATACATAGAAACGCGGTTTTCATCTAAAGTTTTTAGCGATTGGGCAACATTCAGTTTTCCATAGCCATACACAAAATCGACCTGTGGTGTTCCCAAATCGTCGGCCGAATTAATCAGTGTTGCCCTGACCAGCGATGCTGAAGCTGCTTTTTTATATTTCTGTTGATAAAACTGTTCTAACAAAGCCACTGAACCACTGGTAATTGCTGCCGAACCCGATGTTCCGTCTTCACCCAGTGCAACGAGCTCAGGTTTTACACGTCCATCATAAGCTGGTCCCTTACTGCTTAAACTTTCAGAAACATCCTCCCTGCTAATCCCCCCTATAACCAATAAATTTTTGGCCTGTTTAAAATTACCTGTTAAATTTGCCCTGGAGCTTATCCCTTGATAAAAACCAACCGACGATGTTGTTGTGCCTTTATTTCCGGCTGAAAAAACATGGATCATGGTGTCGGTTTCAAATATCTGTTGATCATATGCAGCAGCTTCCATTCCGTAATCATTATCAATATCGGTACCGTAAGAATGGTTTTGCACCTTAATCTGAAGCCGGTTTAAATCTGTAACCAAATCAGGCATCAGATTAGAAAAATCAGAATATGCCAGTTTAGCTTTGGGTGCGGCACCCAATCCCCGGATAAAAGAATTGCCATTGCCTAAAGCAAGCGTGGCCATGGTAGTGGCATGACTGGTGGGCGGATCGCCGATAATGGCACCTGGCAAAGTTTTTCCAAGCAGATCGAGATCGGCTGCATCATACATTCCCTCTTTAAAAGAAACATTCATTCCGGTACCATTGATAGCCGGAAAAAGACTATGGGCATTCGAAATCTGATTTAAACTTAAATCGAGACCATTAATCACTACCTCTTCTTTAGCCACAGGCAGAACATCCGCATATAAAACATCATCCTGCTCCAGCATCAACATTAAATCGGCAGCCAAAATGTAAACAGTACAAATATGATTTATATAGTCTATCTTTTTTATGCTAAGGTTTTTGAGGGTATTAGGCAAAGGATTTATGCTTTTAAAAGCTAACCTCACCAGGATAGAATCGTTCTTTTTACTTGTCTTACTTAGCACTTTCATCAGCCGATCACTGGCTTTCCAAAGTCCGTTAGCTTGTTCCTGATAAATGATGTTTTTAGAAAAGCTGGAAACTGCTGATTTTTCGACAATAAAATAATCGCCGGCAAGTTTCTTTTTAGGGTTCAATAATTGGATTTCGCTGGCCGTTAAGCTACGGTTGAACCGACCCAAAATGGGCTGTTCGATACTTATTTTTTGAGAATTGCCTGTCTTTGAAATATATTTTTCAAAAAATTTTTCTATTCCCACAGGTTGTACTTGTGCGTTTAAACAAAACGCAGACATACACAAATACATAACTAAAAATACAGTAGTGACTTTCAATAATTATTTTATTACAAAGTTTTGTTTACATCGTTTATCTTCCCTAAATTAGGATTTATAAGGTAATCCACCAATTTTATTAACTAACTTATTCATTCTAAAAAAAATCAAACCTAAACAAGATGAAAACATCCCAATTTTTATCCATTGCAGCACTATGCCTTCTATTCAGTACTTTATACTCTTGTAAAAGTAATAATACAGAAAATGCTGTAGAAAACAAAACAGATATTTCAGCTGACAAATTATCACAGATCAAATCCCTAGGCTTTAGTACGGATAATGTACGCAAATTAGACGAAGGTTATTTAGTTGAAGGCGATATCCTTTTAACTGAAGATAATTTAACTGAAACGTCAACAGGTGCAAATTTAAATATTGCTGAAACCGAGCAGTACCGAACCACGAATATCGTTAAATCTTTACCACGTGTAGTTACGATATCGGTTACCAATTTACCTCAGGTATACAGTGATGCAGTAAACACAATGATTTCGAGATATAACTCGTTAGGCTTACGCCTTACTTTCCAAAGAGCCAGTGGAAGTGCAAAAGGAAATATCGACATTGTTGGTTTTAATCAAGGACCGAGCGGTGGCTTTATTACGCTGGGCTCATCAGGCTTTCCTACTTCATCAGGTGCGCCTTTTAACCAGGTTAAAATGAACACCAATGCTGCAGCCTATGGTTCTAATCCTAATTTATTGTACCTGGCTTCTGTTCTTCAGCATGAAGTTGGCCATTGCATTGGTTTCCGCCATACAGATTATATGAACCGTGCTTTTAGCTGTGGTTCAAGCGGCGCAGGAAATGAAGGTGCCTCTAATGTTGGCGCAGTTAGAATACCAGGAACTCCTTCGGCTCCTGATGCTGCATCATTTATGCTGGCATGCTCTAATGGTGGCAACCGCACCTTTAATGCAAACGATGTAATTGCAATCAATTACTTATACAAATAAAAAAACACAAAAAGGATTACCTTACAGATCAAATTCAGAAGCCCCGGATATTCGGGGCTTTTTGTTTTAAATGTTTATGGGAACATGGAATGAGTTTTAGTAGCGGAGACACGGATTAAGCCGGAGTATTTTTAACCGATAAGTGCATGCGTAAGCCAGGCTTCAACATGTGATCCATTTTCCGTGCCCCTAGTCTCCGTGGGAGAATGATTAAAGATATTGCAAAAATGGCCTGCGTTTCCACAGGCCATTATCAGATTTTTAAATTGCCTCTTAAGGACACGAACCATGGCAAAGCATTTTTAAGACAGGTAAACACGGATCGAATCTGTGTTCACCATTTTCATACGTGGTTAATCATTACTTCCCATTCTGCTCAATATCCCGGTCCATTTCTACCAGATCCACATCACTTGGTTCAGAAAAATCGCCAATTAAATATTTGTTAAAATGATCAGCCAGTTTCCAGAAAGCATATTCGGTCATATCGCCAAAACCATGGCGCTGTCCTGGAATGATCAGAAAATCGAAACGTTTACCTGCTTTCATCAATGCATTGGCCACACGGATAGAGTTTGCCGGATGCACGTTATTATCTACATCGCCATGCATCAACAACAAATGTCCTTTCAGGTTTTTAGCCAGATCAGGGTTTTTATCGATGCTATATTTAAATGAAGTATCTCCTTTTAAAGAAATGGTTTCCTTTACACCGTGGTGTTTTTCGCTCCACCAACGGTTGTAAATACTATTGTCATGGTTCCCTGCGTTCGAAACTGCAGCTTTAAAGAAATCAGGATACACTAACATGGCCGCGGTAGACATAAATCCGCCACCAGAGTGACCTGTAATGCCCACTTTAGTTTCGTCGATATATGAATATTTGGCTGCCAATTGTTCAATCGCTGTTTTTTTGTCGGCCAAACCGTAATCGCGAAGGTTACCATAACCATAAGTATGGTACCATTTAGAACGCGAAGGATTTCCGCCACGGTTACCCACTGTAATGACAATATATCCAAATTGCGCCAAACGTTCGGTACGGTCCATGCTTTTGCTGAAAGCCTTGTTTACGGCCTCCGTTTGCGGTCCAGGATACACATATTCAATAATCGGGTATTTTTTATTCGGATCGAAATCGAAAGGTTTATACATTACACCATAAAGGTCGGTAATCCCATCATCAGCTTTTACCTTGAAAGTTTCCGGGAATTTGTAACCTGCGGTCATTAATAATGATAGATCGGTTGTTTCCAGATCCATTACTTTTTTACCAGCTCCATCATAAAGGGTAGCTTTTGGCGCCGTATTTACACGTGAGTAATTGTCAACAAAAAAAGTATTGTTATCGTTCATACTCGAAGCGTGGTCAAAATCGCCGGCATTTAACAATTTCATATTCGAACCATCAAAATTGATGCTGTATAAATGCAAATAGTATGGGTCTTCTTTACCCTCGCGTCCATTCGCGGTGAAGTAAAGAATGCGTTTTTTTTCGTCGATATTTACAATACTCTCGCAGTGAAAAGCACCTTTGGTAATCTGATTTTTTAGTTTACCGTTTTCATCAAAAAGATAAAAATGTGCCCAGCCATCACGCTCGCTCCAATGGATCAGTTCTTTACCATCGTTTATCAAACCCGGACGGTTCACTTCAACATAAGTATTGAAACGCTCGTCGATTAAGGGGGTAACTTTTCCGGTTGCAATATCAATGGTACCGATATCAATGCGTTTTAAATCACGACTGGTACGGGAAAAATAGAACCTGCTATCGTTCCCTAGCCAAATCGATGGGCGGAATTCGTTATCGCGGTCTTTGTTTAAGGATGGTTTGCTCCAAACCGAAACACTTTGATCTTTAAAAGCGGCAACACTTAGTTTTTTATAAGATTTTGCCGCGAAATCGAACAGCAACACTTCATCCTGAGGGGCTTCGGCCTCTCCAGGCATCTGGTATTTATACGTTTCTAAAGTTGGACGGCCAGGTGTAACGCTATTGATTACCCATAGGTCTTTAACTTTGCGCGAATCAGTCCTGTCCAATACAAAATATTTCGAGTTTGGCGACCAGAGCACATAAGCACCGCGGCGTTTTTTATTGTTCTTTTCGTTTTCCACATTGTTTTCGCCATCACCATCACTTCCATACGAATAGAATTTCACGCCATCTTTAGTTAACTGGTGCTCTACAATGGTACTGTCGTCTTCATTCTTAACTGCTTTTTTGTAATTGTCTTTATCCATCCAATACAGGTTGTAATTGCGGGAGAAGATAATAGCTGATGAATCGGGCGCAACTGATCCCCAAACCGGTTTTGGTTTAGGCTTACTGAAATTTGGCACTTCTGTTAACTTTGCAGAAGCCAGTTCATATTTAAAAGAAAATATTTTCTTCTGCATCGAATCTGCAGCTTTTTTATCTTTTCTGTCTTTTTTTAACTCATCGACACTGCTTTTGATTTCGAAAGATATACTTTTTTCGTCGGCAGAAAATTTCAGGTTTTCGAGCGGTAAATGTTCAGCATCGAATGGATCACGTACAGCTAAAGTAATATCGGCTGCGATTTTGGCATTATCAAACATGAGTTTTTTGCTTTTGGTTGCAGGATCGACCAGATACCAGAATTTTCCGTTCGGACTTTCAAAAGTGTACCAAAAACGATTGCTCAGCTTTAGCCAATGTGGATCTACCGCGGTAGAATACACCATTTTCTTCAACTTATTTGGCGAAAAACGCGATGCAAGCTGGTAATTTGCCTTGGGTTGAGGCTGAATATTCTCAGTAATGGTAAATGTTTTGTTTTGTGCAGCTACAGTTAAAGATAAAAACTGCGCACCCAACAGGAGTTTATAAAGTTTATTCATTAAAGTTTGTTTGAGCCGCTAAATTATTTAATTAAAGGCTATTAATCAGGTTTTAATATGTAATAAATGCGATAGTTTGCATAATTTCTTAGCTCTTCAATTAATTACTAACACAATTTATTTTCTTAGTTAAATAATTAATGGTTTTTTTAGTTTTGTAGCTATATACCCTAATCATGAAATACAGCTTTTTAACCCTAATAACAGCCGGAGTAATCTTATTTGCCAGTTGCCAGTCTAAATCTCAACCAGAAAATCCTGCTACAACAGATTCTACCACACAAACAACCAAAACCGAAGGAAACCCAGCCACAGCAGTTGATGTTTCGAAGATAAAAGTTGCCGATGCGAAGACAATCCTAGCCCGGAAACAAGTGCCTATTTTATGTTATCACCAGGTAAGAAACTGGAAACCAACCGATGGAAAGGTAGGTAAAGATTATATTGTAGAAATCCAGAACTTTAAAGACCAGATGAAAATGCTGGCCGATAGCGGTTACCATAGCATTTTACCCGATCAGCTTTACGCTTACCTGAATACTGGTGCTGCCCTGCCAAGCAAACCTATCATGTTAACTTTTGATGATACGGACATGGACCAGTTTACCATTGTTCGCCCTACTTTGGATAAATTAGGCTTTAAAGCCGTTTATTTTATCATGACGGTTTCTATCGGCAGAAAAGGCAAGTTTGTAGATTACATGACAAAAGAACAGATCAAACAGCTTTCTGATGAAGGAAACATTATCGGCAGTCATACTTACGACCACAAAAACTTTAAAAAGTACGCTGGTAAGGATTGGGAAGAGCAATTGGATAAACCCACTAAAAAACTCGAAGAAATTACCGGAAAAACCATGACCGAATTTGCTTATCCTTTTGGTTTATGGAACGCAGAAGGAATCCCTGAATTAAAAAAACGTGGTTTCAGAATGGCTTATCAACTATCAACCAAACGTGATGAAAAGGATCCATTGTTTACCATACGCAGGATAATCGCCAGCGGATACTGGTCGCCAAAAACATTAAGCAACAGCATTAAAAACAGCTTTTAAAAACTAATCCCGGCAAGTGTCGGGATTTTCTTTTTTAACGAAATCTCTTAAACATGAAAAAATCCGCATTATTGTTTTTATTGACTTTACAGTTGATCAAACTCCATGCTCAAACACCGCATTTAAGCGGAAAGGCAGAAATTGTAATGGCCACTGGCCAGATTACCTGCGATTTTGTACTCAGCAACATCCCTAACCTGGGAAAAGACTATCAGATCTTACTGAACAAAGGTTTCAACATTAAGGCCATAAAAGATTCGGCAAACCAGACACTAAAATATTCTGGATTTTATGGCGGTGCCATGCGAGGCGAAGGTTTAACCTATGCGCCTTTGTATAAAGACAGTACCATGGTAAACCCGGTTAAACTGCACATCACCTATACCGGAGCCTTCCCAATTTATACCGACACACTAAACTTTATCGATTTTAAGGGGCTGATCGCCTTTAACGGCAAAACCATGCGGGCTACCGATCAATCTAAATGGTACCCGATTATTTACGACATCAAAAACGACCGGCAGATTGAACAGATGACCTTCGATATCCAGGTGACCAGTAAAGATGCCAAAATGATCTTTGTAAATGGCGATCAGCCTAAAGCAGGTCCGGTTGCGAATTTTAAGTCGGCCATCCCCATTGCACCCATGATTTTTGCAGGCGATTATGGTGTACAAAAAACCAATGGGGCGATATTTCTAAACACGCAGATGAACGATAAGCAGCTGAAAGTTTTTGAAGAAAATATTGCCGAAATGAAAGCTTATTATTTCAAGGTTTTAAAAATCCCCTACAACACTAAAAATGTATTTATTGAACATGCACCGGTAGAAAAATTCAACAAAGGCAGAAGCTGGGGTTTTGTGGCTTTCCCAACCATTGCTTTTGCAGGCATTAAACTGGGTGATATGATTGATGAGGAACACCGTAAACTTAAAGATTCCACCGATTATCCTTTTATTGCACATGAAATTGGCCATTATTATTTTGGTAATGTGTTACAGCCGAATTCAACTTTATTCTGGTTCTTTTTAGAGTCTACTGCCGAATATCTATCGGTTAAGGCGAGTGAAGAAAAATTCGGCAAAACTTTCGGTACCAAATATTTTGAAGACAGAGGAAAACAGTTAAAAAACTTTAAGGCCAAACCTTTAAATACCATTAAAGAAATTAATGAAATATCGGGTACCTACCGCTATTCCTATGGTCCCTTCCTACTCCGTGGTTTAGAACAGATGATCGGCGAGCAGCGCATGTTTAAGTTCCTTAACACCTGTTTAACCACTAAAAACGAATTAACGGATTATAATTTCTTCAGAAAAAATGCATTAAAATCGGGCGTCACGCAAAAAGAGTGGGATGCTTATGAAAAAACATATATCCTTTCTGAAAACGCTGTATCTTTGATCAAATAAATTTCAAAAAACATTGAATAAAGATTTAAAACCAGCTATCCATACTCTTTTATCGGTTCTATTTTTGGGGTCATTTTCATTGGCCTGTTCCGGCAACAAACAAAAAGAAAAAATTTCGGTAGCCGGTACTACCGAAACGGTTCAGATCGATTCGGCCAATACCAAACCTGCCGATAACAAAACCATTCTGGCGCGCAGAGAAGTACCCGTACTTTGCTACCACCAGATCAGAAACAACATCGCCAGCGATAGTAAAAGGGCACACGACGATATTATAGCCCCCGATAAATTTAAGGAACATATGAAAATGCTGGCCGATAGCGGTTACCATTCCATTTTGCCCGATCAATTGTATAATTATCTGATTTATGGAGCCAAACTGCCAGAAAAGCCGATCATGATCACTTTCGACGATACCGACCAGGATCAATTTACCACAGGCAACGCTACCTTGAAAAAATATGGCTTTAAGGGGGTTTATTTTATCATGACTGTATCCATTGGTAGAAAAGGCAGAATTAATTACATGACAAAGGAGCAGATTAAACAATTATCCGACGAAGGCAATACGATTGCCAGTCATACCTATGACCATAAAAACTTTGCTCAGTTTACCGACGAAGACTGGACGACTCAAATTGATGTCCCAACCAAAAAACTCGAAGAAATTACCGGCAAAAAGGTAGAATATTTCGCCTATCCCTATGGCGTTTATAAAGCTTCGACTTTACACAAGCTAAAAGAACATGGCTTTAAGGCTGCCTTTATCCTGTCTACTGCAAGAGATGAGAACTACCCGCTATACACCATCAGAAGGATAATTGATCCGGGAAGATACACTGCAAAAAACTTATATTACAGCATCAATAAAAGTTTTAATAAAACAAAATCTAAGTAGAGGGGTTTAAATTTAAAGAGGTTAGAAAGTGGTTTAAGGGTTTGAAGGTTGAATATTGAAAGGTTAATTTATCATAAAATACAACATTCAAACTTTACAACTATAAACCAAATTAAAACACTAACAATACCACAATGAAATATCCTTTAATTTTTTGCCTTTTCGGAATAGCGATCATATCAGCCTGTAACAATCCTAAAAGCGGAGCCAATAATACTGAAAGTTCAGATAGCACAAAAAATGCGAAAGCGGAGCTTACCGAGACTTTTTATAAACGGTTAGAAGGTACCATTGCAGGTAAAAAGGTAGTGATGCACCTGCAAAAGGTTGATGATGATGTAAGTGGCACTTACTATTACGATGGTTCATGGCTCAACCTCTCAACCGATACCCTGATCGGCAGAGATAGTATTGTACTTACCGAATACAGTTTTTATGAATCGTATTTTACCCAGGATTTTAAATCACCACATTTAGCGCTAAAATGGAATGGCAATGGCTTTAATGGCAATTGGGAAAGTGGTGATAAAACCAAGAAATTCCCTATTGATTTAACAGAAAAATATCCTGACGGCAGTTATCCATTCAACGCAGGCATCTATAAAGATTCGATTAAAGCCTTTGCTAATCAGCCGAAATCGCCAGCGGCGGAAATTAGCTTTGAATATCTGGAAAGCAAAAACAAGGATGGATATGGCAACTGGCTCAATACCGAACTCAAAAAAATTTCTGGTGTTAAATCAATGGTCGACCGTTCGATAGGCTTCAAAAATATTGCTGATGCCTATTTTAAAGACTATAAAACACAGGTTACCGAGCAGTCAAAAACCAGTCGTGGCGAAGATTTTCAGGCCTGGATGAATTACACCAACAACAGTCAGCAATCGGTTAGCTATAATGATAATGGTTATGTCGTAATCGATTTTCTTGCTGATGCCTACACCGGTGGTGCCCATGGCAATTATAGCAGCACCATGTACTGCCTGGATGTGAAAAACAAAAAACAACTGGTGCTGAGCGATATCATTAAAATAGATTCGAATAGCTTACAAGGTATTTTAGAACGTAATGTTCGAAAAGAATACAACATTAAAGCTAAAGATGCTTTAAGTACCGTACTCTTTGATGATTTTATCAAACCAAACAATAATTTTTATTTCAATGCAAATGGTATCGCTTTTATGTATAACCCATACGAAGTAGCCAGTTATGCTCAAGGTCAGATTGTAGTTTTTGTTCCTTATGCGGATTTAAAAACGTTTTTAGTGCCGGCCTTTGCGCAAAGGATGGGGATTAAATAAATTCTTGGCTGGCAGTTATTACCAATGTAAACTATACACAGGGAATTGTTAACTGAAAACTTTACAATATCTCCTTCACGATATAATCCTTACCATTAAACTTAAAACTTTCATTTTTAGCTTTTCCGATCAAAAACCTGCCTATAGGTGAAGCCTGAGAAACAGCAAAGAATTTCTGTCCATCACTATTTAATTCACCTGCACTGATGCTGATGTAAAAATTACCTTCTGAAGTGAGTACCAAACTCCCGTTTTTAACTACCTTATCTGATTCTACATTTTCAATCTGCTGCAAGGCAATTTTCTGTTGACCAGCTTCATAAAGTAATTTACCGTTACGGTCCATTTCCTGCTGCATCATTTCGCGGGTAGTTTCATATTTATCGCCAGCACTGCTTTTTGTATCATCATTGGATGCCTGCCGGGCCTGTTGCAAAGAATATTCAATGTTTTCTATCCGGTTTTGGATAAAGGTTAAGCAAAGCTGATAAAGATTGGATTTTAATGCAGACATATAATAATGGATGATGTAAGACGGATAATGGGCATGGGTGATGTTAAATGGAATGCTATTTGCGCAATTCAAATGCCTGTTTTAAAATGGATTCGATTTTCTTTTTGGGGATATCTTCAAGATGGTTGATCAATAAAATTTTCATTCTGGCTCTTTTCTCCTGCAACAGATCTTCGTGTTCAATTTTATTTCCGTCAACCAAACCAATGTAAGGCTGATGGAGCTGTTTGTGCATCCAAATATAGCAGAACATTTTTCCTTTATAATAATAAAAAGGCATTCCATATTTCCAGTGCTCGGTAATACCGGCGTAAGCCATTAAAAGCAACCTCAAATATTGAAGACAGCTTTTAACCGGTTCATCTTTTTGCTCGAAATAATTATCCAGAGGACTTAACATAAATGGAAAATGGATGATGTATAGTCAATAGCTCATGGTTGATGGCAATTAAATAATCTCAGGCATGAAATTAATTAACCAGACTGACCATGAACTAATAACTATTGAACGAATGAACTAACCCTCTATCCACCTCACTTTTTCCACCATCGAAGTCCTATTGGGTTCCCAGGGTTTTTCGTTGTGATAGCCCATATAAAATAGGCCGATGCACTTTTCATTTTCTCCCAGACTTAAAAAATCACCCAGATCATCAATCAGTGGTGGCGAACTCCAATATGCACCAACTTGTAAACTTTCGGCAGTTAAAGCCATATTCTGAACGGCGCAGGATACGGCTGCCAATTCTTCCCACTCCGGTATTTTACCGCTCACCTGCATATTAATGGCAATAATACAATCGGCCTGGCTTGTTTTTTCGGCAAAGCTATCGTACTTTTTCTGTAAAAACTGTTGCGGACTAACCAATGCTTGATATAATTTACCTAACTCTTCGCCAAGTTTGGCTAAACCAGCTTTTCTGATGACCACAAAGCGCCATGGTTGCGTTAATTTATGTGTTGGTGCATAATTGGCAGTTTCTAAAATCTGGTTGATCACCTCAACCGGAATTTCCTTTTTGATATAACTGGCAGGGAAGATACTGCGCCGTTCCTTTATAACTTTTGTAACGATATCATATGTTGTACTCATTTGGTAAATATAAGGTAAAAGGCCCAAGGTAGAAGGTTAAAGGCTCTAATAGCATCAAGATTTGACCTTTTAATGTTCATTTTCCAGGCATCCGCCATTTAATACCTGCTACTCAATACTTGATACTAGCAACTTGCTACCCGATACTCACTACCTGCTACCTTACTTGCTACTTTAACTGCTTCCTGATCTGTTTTACCTTTGCAAAAAAAGCAATACTCTCCTTATCCACCAGAAAATCCATCGTTTGTAAAAGCTCTTCCCTGATCCAATCATGTTTGGCATTTAGATTGGCCAGGATATTCAAACAATGCGATTTTATGGCTACAGGAATCTGCTCATCAATCAACCAGGCAAAAACAACTTCTACCAAATGATCAGTATCGTAATCAGTAATAATCTGTTTAACCGATACCGATGCATTTTTCTTGGTCATAAATGCCAGGATTTTAACATAATGCCGCAGTGCCGATAAATTGCGTTGTTGAGGAAACTTTTCTAAAAAATAAAGTGCATCAGGTAAAAATCTTTCCTCATAACAAGAATATACATTTTCTAAAATCCATGCCGATCTGAAACCGATCTGTTCATCATGATGGAAACTTAAATCAATCAGATCTTTAACCGAAAAGGTTTCATCAGAGGCAACAGCTGCCAGTTTTTCTACTTTAGTTTTTTGAAGTGTGGTTTTAATAGTTTCGAGCAAGATATTGTGCATATGGCTAAAATAAATGTTTTGGCACAGATTTACAGATTATTTTGCCACAGAAAGCATAAGGTATAAAAAAACTAATCCATCTTTATGGAGCAAGCATGATTAGCTTTCGGTTTCAAACCATTGGCCAAAAGCTTCTTCCTTTGTTAAATAAACCTGGTAGTAGCGAACACGGAGTGCAACGGAGTAAAGCGGATAACGGGACTGCAACTCCCCCACAAAAAACAGAACCCGCCATTTCCCCTCCTCAACCGTTCAACCTTTCAACTTCAACAATCAAATACCTTTCTACCCTCAACCTTTTTGCCTATCTTTGCGCCTTATTTCAATTAAGCATGATTTCAGTTTCTAATTTATCATTACGGTACGGCAAGCGCACACTATTTGAAGATGTTAACCTAAAATTTACCCAGGGCAACTGCTATGGTGTAATTGGGGCTAATGGTGCGGGTAAATCTACTTTTCTAAAAATTTTATCGGGAGAAGTTAACCAAACTTCTGGTAGCGTGGCTTTTACTCCAGGCGAAAGAATGGCAGTTCTAAAACAGAACCACTACGAATTTGATGAGTTTTCGGTATTAGAAACCGTAATGATCGGCCATAAAGAACTTTATGCCATCATGAAAGAGAAAGATGCCATTTATATGAAAGAGGATTTTACCGAGAAAGATGGCGAACGTGCCGGAGAACTGGAAAATCTTTTTGCCGAAATGGATGGATGGAACATGGAAAGTAATGCTGCAACCATGTTAAGTAACCTTGGCATTACCGAAGATAACCACTATAAATTACTAAAGGAACTTGATAATACGCAAAAGGTACGTGTGTTATTGGCACAGGCCTTATTTGGTAATCCAGACATTTTATTACTGGATGAGCCTACCAACGATTTGGACATTGAAACTATTGCCTGGTTAGAAAACTTCTTGGCCGATTACCAGAATATTGTATTGGTGGTATCTCACGATAGGCACTTTTTAGATGCAGTTTGTACTCACATTGTGGATATCGATTTCGCTAAAATGAGTATTTATACCGGTAACTATACTTTCTGGTACGAATCTAGTCAGCTGGCTTTAAAACAGCGTAGCGACCAGAACAAGAAAATGGAAGATAAGGTGAAGGAGCTTCAGGAATTTATCCGCAGGTTTAGTGCGAATGCATCTAAATCGAAGCAGGCTACCTCACGTAAGAAAGCTTTAGATAAGATCGATATTACCGAAATTAAGGCATCAAGTAGAAAATACCCTGCTATCATTTTCAATAACACAGGCCGCGAGGCTGGTGACCAGATTTTACAGGTAGAAAATTTGGGTAAAAATGGAAATGAAGGCATTTTGTTCGACAAAGTTACTTTTATGGTAAACAAAGGCGATAAAATTGCAGTACTATCTCAAAACAGTTTGGCTACCGCAGCATTTTATGATGTATTAACAGGGAGAGATACCGATCATAGAGGTGAATTTAAATGGGGTGTTACCATCAGCACCGCCGATATTCCGAACGATAATTCTGAATATTTCGCTGGGAAGGATGAAAACCTGGTTGACTGGTTACGCGAATATTCTGGCACCGAAGCCGACGAGCAGTTTGTACGCAGTTTCCTCGGCCGTATGTTATTCTCAGGCGAAGAAGTGCTTAAAAACGTAAAAGTACTCTCAGGGGGCGAGAAAATGCGCTGTATGTTTTCCAGGATGATGTTACAACAAGCCAACTTATTGATGTTTGATGAACCTACCAATCACCTGGATTTGGAATCAATTGAAGCGTTAAACAATGGCATGAAAGATTTTAAAGGAGCAATTTTGTTTACCTCACGAGATCACCAGTTGACAGAAACCGTTGCTAACCGCATTATCGAGATTACGCCAAAAGGCACTATTGATAAGCTAATGACTTATGATGAATACATTAACAGCAGTGATGTTGCGAAATTAAGAGAAGAAATGTACGCTTAATTCTTCAATTAAAATACCGTTTTAAAAGCCATATGCCATGCATGTGGCTTTTTTTTATAAAATAATTTAGAGCAACTGTAGCGTTCTTATTCAGTTAATCGTTTACAAAGAAAAAAGCGTTAATGGCCATTAACCAATTTTGTTAATAAAAATTGATTTAAAACATTAAAATGAAAACGAATTTGAAAAATTTTAGCACAACGACAAAAATTATACTCTCTCTCTTAGCGATCACTTTAACCATAACTGCTTGTAAAAAAGACTTTAACGATGATCCGATCGAAGCTGCAGGTATTGGTTTTATACATGCATCACCGGGAACAGCTGCTTTAGATTTTATCTTGGATAACCAAAAAATAAACAGCTTTACCTATACTAAAGATTTAGGGTATTATGCTGCTTATCCTGGAACAAGGTTGGTAGGCGTAGCTAAAAAAGATTCTTTAAAGTATTTAACAACGGCTACCGCTACATTAAAATCAGGATCATTCTATTCGGTTTTCGTCGTAGATACTTTAAAATCTACAAAACTTTTAATTCTTGAAGATGATTTAAAAGCGCCTGAAACCGATAAAGCAAAAGTTCGTTTCGTAAACTTAAGCCCAGGTTCTTCGCCATTTGATTTAACTGTTTCAGGCACGGATGCACCATTGTTTACAGCAAAAGCATTTAAAGAGTTTACCACTTTTAGTAACATTACTCCAAATGATGCTTATACTTTCCAGTTAAAACAAGGTGGTGACGTTAAAGCAACCTTACCAGCCGTTAAAATCGAAAAAGGAAAAATTTATACCATTTGGGCTAAAGGCTTATCAAGCAAAACCGATAGCACCGGAGTTGGCTTATCAGTGATGACAAACAAATAAAATATTTCACTCTACCTGTGAAAACAAAAATGACACCACTCAAAAAAACTGAGTGGTGTTATTTTCTTAAATTTGTAAGCAAATTAATCATGATAAACCTTTAATAAATAGTCCTTTACGGGAGTGATAAAAAAAATACTCAGTTTTGAGGAAATTTTAAAAGGCTGTGTAAAAAACGACAATAGCTGTAAAGAAATGATGTATAAATCATTTTATGGCTATTTAATGGGCATTATTTTAAGGTACACAAAGAATCCTTCTGATAGTGAAGAGCTTGTAAATGACACTTTTATCAAGATTTTCAAACATGTTGGCGGCTTTAAAGCGCCAAAAAACCCGGAAGAACTACAGCGCTCTTTTAAAGGTTGGATTGCTCAGATTGCTTCCCGAACAGCAATAGATAAGATACGGAGTTCGAAGGTTCAGTTTTATGTTGATGATCTGGCAGAAAGTGAACATCCGGTTACCCAGGTTTCGGTTGCTTCGGAACTTCATGTTAATGATATTTTGAATTTACTAAATCACTTACCAGATACACAGAGACTGGTATTTAACTTATATGAAATTGAGGGCTTTGCCCATGATGAAATTTCGAAGATGTTGAACATTCCGGAAAGTTCGAGCCGTGTTTACCTTACACGCTCCAAAAATAAGTTACGTACCCTTTACCTAAATACCATGGTTAATTCATACGAAAAAAATGGATAAGGAATTAATTGAGCATATTACAGCGCAACTCCAAAACCATGAGGAAATATACCCTGATGGTGCGTGGGAGCGCTTTTCGAAAAAAGAAAATAAAAGGCTACGGATAGCTTACTGGCCTATATGGGCAGCTGCTGCCATCATTTTAATATTTGGTGGTGTATTTTTGACTTTAACGAATATTACACCTCAAAACAAGATTGCGATTATTAAACCTAAGGCAGACTATAATCCCTTAACTGAAGGAGATACCAATACCGGGACTAAGGAGGCTCCTAAACCATTAAATGAGCATATTATTTCTTTAAATCATCCGGCTGTAAATGATCAGGCTATAGTTTCGCATACTGTGAAGCCCCAACCGGCCCCACAAAGTGTGGTAACGCAGTATAGCGACGATGCATTTGTTAATACGTCAGAAGAATTACATCTAATCAATAGCAATATATTAGAGCAGAAAGTTGCAGGCATCAATCTTTCAAACTTGAAGTCAAAAGAGTTTGATATTTCAAGAGAAAGGAAAAAAACTGCACCAGTTAAGCCGACCACATTTGAAGATCTGCTTGCACGAGACAGTTATGCAAATCAGCAAAAACCCCAGTCTAAAACAAACGAAAATTCTAAGTGGCAGCCTGATGTATACGTTGCCCCTGCAATGGGGAACGACAACAAGGTAACCATGAACTATGGTTTCTCTTTATCTTACGCCATTGCCAATAAACTTTCGATAAGTTCTGGTGTTTCTTATGCCTCAATCAGTACCACCGAATCGTTAAATGCTTCTGCACCACAAACGTTATCGGGCAAAAACCTCGAATCGGTTGATGCGAAGGTCCGTGGAATTAATATCCCTTTAGAATTAAAATATAGCATAAGTGATAAACTGTACACCAATATTGGGGTTTCTGCATTGGCCGTTTTAAATAACTCACAACAGAACAATTATATCGTAAATCAGGTACAGAGTTTTTCTTCTCCTGCAGTAAATGGTTATTCCGACTCTAAAACACTTATTGTGAAGGAAAAAACAACCGAGCCGCAGCCCGAATCCAATATCGACCCTGACAAGTACATTGGATTTTACAACTTCTCTTTGGGTTATAAACAAAAAATATCCAAAAAGAACAATATTGCCATCGAACCTTTCTTAAGGCTTCCGATGAAAACCTTCTCAAAAGAAAATCTCAATCTTACCAACGGCGGACTACGTTTGAAAATTGATTTTTAAAAAAACTAAGATATTTAGTATATTTGGTTGGATACCGAATATGAAAAATATCAAGCCATACCCTACCGAAGAAGAGTTACCTGCAATTAAAACGCTTAATGAAGTGGATTTTTCTGCTGCTTATAGTTATGCCGACTATATGCGCTTTGAGTTTGAAGAGCGATTAGAAATCATCAAAGGGCACTTGTTTAAGATGAGTCCTGCTCCCTCCCGTCTTCATCAAGGGATTTCAGCTAACATTTTCGTTCCTATTTACAATATACTTAGAGGGAAACCGTGTCGTGTGTATAACGCTCCATTTGATGTACGTTTGGCAAAGAAAACCCAGGATGATAAAGAAGTTTTAACCGTAGTACAGCCTGATATAGTAGTGATCTGTGACCAAACAAAACTCGATAAACGTGGGTGCATTGGCGCACCGGATATTATTGTGGAAATTCTATCACCAGGCAACAATAAAAAGGAACTGATCAACAAATATGAGGTTTATGAAGAAGCAGGCGTTAAAGAATACTGGATTGTAAGCCCTTCGGAAAAAACTTTTTTCAGATATATCCTTGATGATGAAGGCAAGTTTCAGCCCACAAAACTCCTCACAATTGGCGAAGTGGTCATCACGTCGGTATTACCAGGATTTAAACTGATTTTAGAAGAGGTTTTTCAGGATTAACAGGGATATAAACGAAGGAAGTCAGGTTCAAATGGCAAAATTGCCATTTAAACCTGACTTCCTAAGAATGCTTTTTTATATCGATTGATTAGTGACCTGAGTGACCATCAGCACCATGCGCATGACCATGAGCCAATTCATCTTGAGTGGCTTCACGTACATTTAGAATCACACCACTAAATACCAGGTTTTTACCGGCCATTGGGTGGTTTAAATCTACTGAAATGGTTTCATCATGCACAGCAGTAACACCTGCTCTAAATTGGTTTCCATTGTTATCTTGCAAAGGAATCACATCACCAACATTAGGCAATTCGCCACCAGCTTCGGTAAACATTGTTTTTGGAAGATCGGCAAAAGCACCTGGATCGATATCGCCATAACCATCTGCAGCAGAAAGTTCGAAGCCATATTCATCACCGGTTTTTAGGCCAGTTAAATGCTCTTCAAATTTAGGCAACATCATGCCAACGCCATATAAAAATACTAAAGGATTTTCTTCATCAGCTTTTTCTACAAAAACTTGTTGTCCTTCTTCGTTAGTAGTATGCAATTCGTAAGTTAACGCTACTACAGAGTTTGGTGAAATATTCATTTAAATTAATTTATTGTAAATACTCTAATGCGTCCTCAACAGTGTTAACCGGCAACTGGCATACTTTATTTCGGCAAATATTTATTAAACTTATTATAGTGCTTTTAAATATTGCTGGGCAAAGATAAGTTAATTATTTACCTAACAAAAAAGATGCGCTGATTGTTCAGAAAAGAAGATGTTTTTTAGTACTAGTACAAAGTTTAGTGCTAAATTTTTTCTAGAAATCTGATAATTCATATAATAGACAGGATATTATGAGTGTCTAAATTTATCCATCAGCTTCTATCTGAAACTTCCTTTATTTAATTTATGATAACGGAATAGAAATTAATCATTTTTTTTGTGAATAATCATTTTCAATTATATTTAAAAAAAATTAACACTTTAATATGATAGAAAACAAAGGAGGTAATCATATTAAACATTACTCGATAAAAAAGTATTTACTCTACGGTACTCTACTCGTCTTTTGTTGTTATTGGTTCTTATCTTTTTATGATGCATTAAAAGCGATAAACTATGAGTTTAATGGGCCAGTTCAAAAAGTCAAACCATCTTCAGGGTATTATAAAACAATCACAGTAAACAACAAAGATTTTGATTTAGAATGGGTTAGATGGTATGATGATTTATATAGTATAGAAGTGGGTGATAGCGTAATTAAAAAAAAAGGCACGCAATGGATGGACCTAACCAAGAAAAAATGATTGTAAATTTACTCTAATGGCGTTCACTTTAAAACCTATAGAAATTCATTTGTAATGATTATACTATTTATCTATCAGCTTTAATGCGTCCTCAACAGTGTTAACCGGCAACTGGCATACTTTATTTCGGCAAATATAAACTTTTGTTTCATTGCTTTGCTTACCTTTTAACAGCGGTAAGTTACTTTTTGTTCCGCCCAATGTAATTTTGTTCGGAATGTAATGTCCGCTTAATTCTAATTTAATAACATCAGTTTCCAAACCGGTAATGGCAATTTCATTAATACCATAAATTTCATTCAATAGCTGAATGGCCCAGTTTGAATAGGCAGAACCATAAGTTTTGATCTTTGGATGAACCGCAGCAAGCATTTCTGAGGATTTTTCAGTATAAAGATCAATATCAAAAAGCAAACCCAGTTTCTTTAAATTCTGTGCCATGACAGAGTTTGAAGCTGGGATTACATTGTCCATTACTTCATGTTTACGGGCAATTAAATCTTCGCTTTCAGCCGAAGTATAGAAAAACATTGGCGAATGCGGATCAGTAAAATTGGTGATTACATAATCGGTCAGTGCTCTTGCTTCTTCCAACCAGTTTTCATCAAAATCAGCCTCATACAAAGCGATCAGGGCTTCGATAAAAAATGCATAATCATCTAAAAACCCGGTAATAGAAGCTTTTCCGTTCTTATAATTACGGTAAAGGCCGCCACTTTCTGATTTTAGGTGATTTAAAATGAAACGGGCTGCCGTAGCGGCTTTTTCATAATATTGATCATGATTTAAAACCTGTGCCGCATCTGCCAGCGATTTAATCATCATGCCGTTCCAGGCAGTTAAACATTTATCATCCAAACCTGGTCTAACCCTTTTGCTCCGAACAGCCAATAATTTTGCTTTCGCTGATTTTACCTTATCGTAAAGCACATTAACATCGATACCAAATTTTGCAAGCAAATCATCATCGCTGATGGTTTTACGCAAAATATTGGTCTGTTCTTCTTCCCAGTTCCCCTCTTCGCTAATGTTGTAATACGCGCCAATCAATTGGGCATCTTCGCCCAGCACCTGATCAAATTCTTTTTTGTCCCATACATAAAACTTGCCCTCCACACCTTCGCTATCTGCATCCAGCGCAGAATAAAACAAGCCATCGGTCGAGGTCATCTCATTAAAAACCCAATTTATGGTTTCTACTACAGTTTGTTTAAAAGAATCGAATTTGGTGCACTGATAAGCTTCTGCATATAAACTAACAAGCTGTGCATTGTCGTAAAGCATCTTTTCGAAATGTGGTACGTGCCATTGATCATCAACCGAATAACGGGCAAAACCACCACCAATCTGATCATAAATACCACCTCTGCTCATTTCTTCGAGCGTATGACAAACGGCTGTAAAAACAGATTCATCATCTTTTAAAAAGCCATAACGCAACAAAAATACCCAATTATTGGGCAGAGGAAATTTTGGTGCCCGGTTGTATCCTCCATATCCAATATCGAAATGGCGTTTCCAGGGATCAATAATTTCGGTTAAATGTTCGTTGCTATAAGTTTCTGTTGAAACGGCGGGAATTATTTTTTCACTGTCTTTAATGCCAGAAGTCAATCGCTCTGCATATTGAATGGCTTTATCGGGTTCATTTGCCCAAAGTGCGGCAACATTTTCTAAAATATTGATCCAATCGTTTTCCCGGAAATAAGTACCGCCATAAATCGGGCGTTGATCGGGTAAACAGATACAATTTAAAGGCCAGCCTCCACTGCCTGTCATGAGTTGGATGGCATACATATAAATCTGATCAATATCCGGACGCTCCTCACGATCGACCTTAATACAGATAAAATGCCGGTTCATCACTTCGGCAACTTCATGATTCTCGAAACTCTCGCGCTCCATTACATGACACCAATGACAGGCTGAATAACCAATACTGACCAATATCAGTTTGTTTTCCGCTTTGGCTTTCGCTAATGCCTCTGCACCCCATTCGTACCAATTAACAGGGTTATGCGCATGTTGAAGTAAATATGGTGATGAAGCGTGGATTAAGTTATTGGTATCTGACATGGCGGCTGATGTAAAATGTAAGCGGGAAAATGGAATATCATTTCGAGGCGTAAATCTATTAATAATCTACAAACCTGTTCCTATTTAGTTTTTGTTTTTATACTTTAGTTGGAAATCCAAATGATAAATGGAATTGAGCACAAATGAGTTATTTATTGCTATAAAGGAGATCATTAATCAATCTCGCTTAAAAATATTCCGTGCGGCAAATTCTGCATTGCTGCAATCTTATTGGCAAATTGGAAAACTTATTGTTGAGGATGAGCAACAGGGAAAGCTACGTGCTGCCTATGGAAAAGAAACTTTAAAAAACCTGTCTATTCAGTTAACGTTAGAGTTTGGGAAAGGTTTTGATGAAAGCAACCTACGAAATATTAGAAGCTTTTACAAATCATTTCCAATTCGTGACGCACTGCGTCACGAATTGAGCTGGACGCATTACCGACTTTTATCCAGATTAGATACTGAAGAGAGAAAAAGATTCTACATTAGCGAATCTATCACTTCAAATTGGAATAGCAGGGAATTGCAAAGACAGATAAATTCTTTATCTTATGAACGCGCTTTAACTGCACGTAAAGAAAATAACCCTACAACAAATATTCATAACTATATAAAAGATCCTTATATTTTTGAATTTCTAGGTTTAAATCCAAATATTAAAAACACTGAAAAAAGATTAGAATCCGCGATTATCGACCATCTTCAAAAATTTTTATTGGAATTTGGAAAGGGTTTTGCTTTTGTAGCACGACAACAACACATCGTAACAGATACTTCAGATTTTTTTATAGACCTTGTATTTTACAATTATATTTTAAAATGTTTTGTCATCATTGATCTTAAAACAACAAATATAAGCCACCAAAATATCGGGCAAATAGATATGTATGTTAGGATGTATGACGATTTGAAAAGAAATCATGGCGACAATCCAACAATTGGCTTATTACTATGTACCGAAAAGGATGAAACAATCGTAAAATATTCAGTTTTAAGCGATAAGAATCAGTTGTTTGCCAGTAAATACCTATTGTACTTACCAAAAGAAGAAGAATTAAAAGCAATCATAGAACAAGACAGACAACATTTTGAATTAGATAACCAATAAAAAATGAAAATCACACACACCGAAATATACCGCTTTAGCATCCCGATGGAACCCTTTGTGATTGCAACAGGAACCATGCATTTTGCCCAAAATGTATTGGTCAGGATTTATACCGATGCTGGCATTCATGGCATTGGAGAGTGTTCTGCTTTCCCGATGATTGTAGGCGAAACCCAGGAAACCTGTATTGCCATGGCGAAGGATTTCGCTGCTATATTAAAAGGGAAAGATCCTTTGGAAATTCCTGAACGGATGAATGATTTATTGGGCTACGCAGACCATAACAACACCATTAAAAGCGCTTTTGATATGGCATTATTTGATATTGCCGCCAAAAATGCAGGATTACCGCTTTATAAATTTCTTGGTGGACAAAAACGTACCATCGAAACCGATATGACCATTGGTATTGATACACCCGAAGGAATGGCTGCTACAGCCTTGAAATATAAAAGTCAGGGCTGCCGCATTATTAAAATCAAATTGGGTAAAAAAGTTCATGATGATATAGAAAGGGTTAAACACATCCGAGAGGCTGTTGGTGAAGAATTGACGCTTCGGTTAGATGCCAATCAGGGCTGGAGTTTTGATGATGCTTTATTTGCTTTAGGTGAATTGGAAAAATACAATATCGAATTCTGCGAACAGCCTATGCGTACCTGGTACGATGATCAACTCCCGGAGTTAAATGTAAACTCACCAATTAAGTTAATGGCCGATGAAAGCTGTTATAACCATCACGATGCCCGTAAACTGATCAACAGCCAGTCTACCACCTATTTAAACATTAAATTTTCGAAATCAGGAGGGATTTTAGAAGCGCAAAAAATCCATGAAGAAGCTTTGCAACGCGGTGTAAAATGCATGATTGGCAGTATGCTCGAAAGCAGAATTGCCTTGAGTGCTAACCTACATTTTGCCTTGGCAAGTCCTAATGTGGAGTTTTTCGACTTGGATACAGCATTATTGGGGCATTTGGTCGATCCTGTAGTTGGTGGCTTAACTTACAACGGTTACTTTCTTGATGTTCCTGAAGAAATCGGTATCGGCGCCGAAGCAGATGAATTTTTCTTAGAAAAATGTGAAAGCTGGACGGTTTAGCTATACCAGTTTGGAGTTGAGTATTCGGCGCCTGGAGTCGGTTAACCGATTTAAACAATTAACCGGTTAACCTCATCTAATGAACCAATAACCTATCCAACGCCAAACTGTCGCCATTAAAAGCATTAAAGTCAACTATATGACCAATGCCGTTAATTTTGGCCTTATCAGAATGCTGCCAAAATTTCCAGCGGCTTTTATCCATGCGTAACTTGGGTTGATAATAGTGCGCAATCCACAAGGGGTAATCGTCAAAATGATCAACCAGATAATCTTCGTAAAACTTAAGCCCAGTGTAAACGATTGGTCTGACTTTTGTTTTCAGTTCAACATAATTAAGGAAATCAGAGAGTTCTGCCCGCATTTTTAAGGGAGAAACACCATCTAACGATTCGATATCAACAACCGGAGGTAAATCCCCTTTTTCTATATTCACTACCTGCAAGAAAAACTTAGCCTGCGTTTTACCATCCTTTTTCGGTCTGAAAAAGTGATAAGCACCACAGATAATGCCCGATTTTGGCGCCTCTCTCCAGTTTCGTTGAAAATATGGGTCAACCAGCATCAATCCTTCGGTGGCTTTAATAAAGGCAAAACGGATACTCACCTCATCTTCTTTCATTTCTTTAACCTTTTGCCAGTTTATTTTGCCCTGGTAATAGGAAACATCGATACCGTGAATGGTATATTTTTGGGGGATTTTGATATTAAAACTTTCATAAGTTCTGTAATTGGGATCCTGTCCCCAATCTTTAACCCAGCGCCAGGTGGCAACAAAACTTCTCAGTACATAACCATAATAAAATGGAGAAAGTAAAACCAACAATAAACCAGCGATAACCAATTTAAGCTGAACGGATATAGCGCTTTTCTTTTTTTTGCTCGCGGCAGATTTTCGGGTTCCAGTTTTCCTAACGGCAGGTTTTCTGGCAACAGGTGTTTTATTTACAGGGGTTCTTTTCTCTGGCGGCATTTGATCGGTTTCCGGATGCAAATTTGTAAAAAATTACCCGATATTTTTCGCCGATCTTTTTTTAGTTGATCACCGGATATTGAATTCAGATGATCAATTAATACGCTGGCTTTTGCTATTTTTACGGCATCCAAATATATCATGTTCAAACTCATTTTTAACACTTACAAAACCTCTTTTAGTGGATTAAGCAGAGAAACCTGGCTTTTGAGCTTTGTGATCCTCTTTAACAGATTTGGAAGCATGTCGGTTCCGTTTATGGGACTATTTGTTACCCAAAGCTTGCATAGATCAGTAACAGATGCGGGTTTGATCATTATTCTATTTGGTGTAGGTTCTGTTCTGGGTTCAGCAACAGGCGGTAAATTGACTGATATGATCGGTTTCCGCCCGGTACAGGTCTTATCTTCCATCATAAGCGGGTTGTTGTTTATTTTATTCTCTACCCTCACCCACTTTTATAGTCTGTGTATCCTGGCCGTAATCATCAGTTTTTTTTCTGAGGCTTTCCGTCCGGCCAACTTCACAGCGGTTGCCCATTACGCCGCAGAAGGTACTTTAACGCGATCATATTCTTTAAATAGGTTGGCTACAAACATGGGCTGGTCTATAGGGATCAGTTTTGCAGGTATAATTGCTTCTATTAATTATAGGCTACTCTTTATTGTTGAGGGTGTGGTGAGTATTATCGTTGGTTTATTGATACTGTCATTTTTGCCACAGGTAAAAGGTTTCATCAAAAAGGCCAAAGAAACAGCCCATAATATGGTCATAACGAAACCATGGCAAGATGCTTTCTACGTGAAATTTATCCTTCTTACCACCGTATTTATTACCTGTGCTTTTTTAATGTTCAGGATTGTGCCCGTATTTTTTAAACAAGAATGGCATATTGACGAATTTGCCATTGGTATTATCATCGGGATCAATGGTGCCGTTATCGCCTTGTTTGAGATGGTGATGATCAATAAAATTGAAGCAAAAAAGTCGCCCATGTTTTTTATCGTCATAGGCGCTGTTCTATTTTCTGCTGCATATATAATACTAAGCACTCCTGTAAGTCTTCATGTGGTTATGGCGATATTAACCATTGTTGTTTTTACTGCCGGGGAGATGCTCACATTACCCTTTATCAATACCATCGTCATCAGCAGAAGTAACGCTCACAATAGAGGCTTATATGCTGCAGGTTATACCTTAAGCTGGTCGTTCGCGCAACTTGCAGGTCCATATCTGGGCTTTTTAGTAGCTGAAAACCTCGGTTATAACTGGCTTTGGTTAGGGCTTGCCTGTATGCTTTTATTATGTGCATGGGGATTTGACACCTTAAATAAAAAGCAGGCAAAAATTGTTTTAGAAAAAAGTAAAGTTCAGCTGGAAATTGAATAAAATCCAGCTGAAGGATAATTATTTTACTTTTTCGGCTTTTACACCTTCGTTTGTGATTTTTACAGGAAGAATATTGCCATCAGCGTCAAATTTCATCTCATCAATGCAGGTAACACGATGATTACCATCGGTTTCAGTTAATGGCCTACGGTGATAAACAATATAATAATTTCCTTTTTTCTCATTGATAATTACAGAGTGATGGCCTGCACCAGTTGCAATTGCCGCATCTTGCTTCAAGATTTTACCCACCCTTTTAAACGGGCCAAATGGCGAATCGCCCACTGCGTAAGCTACAGAGTAATCGGGGCCAGTCCAACCGCCTTCGCTCCACATAAAGTAATACTTACTATTCCTGATAAACATATATGGTCCTTCTACGTAATTATCCGGTGTAATTTCTTTGAAGGTTGTTCCATCATCGAAAGGCACAAAGCCACTAAAATCTTTATTCAGTTTGGCAATATTACAATGTTTCCACCCCCCATAAATCAAATAATACTGACCGTCTTTATCTTTGAATACAAACTGATCAATAGGTTGTGCGCCATTATAAAATTTATCAACCAAAGGTTTGCCAAGGTGATCTTTGTACGGTCCTTCTGGTTTATCGGCAACGGCAACACCAATTCCACCTACTTCATTATCGCTCTGGATATCGTTAGCACCAAAAAACAGGTAATATTTCTTATCCTTTTGAACAATTGCAGGCGCCCACATGGCTTTATTTGCCCATTTTATGGCAGCAGTATCCAGTATATGGGGATGTTTTTTCCATTTCACTAAATCATCCGATGAAAAGGCATCTAAAAATACCTGTTCCTTATATTTTGCAGAGTATGTAGGATAAACCCAATATTTGTTGTTAAAAATAGCCGCATCAGGGTCTGCATACCAACCTTGAAAGATTGGATTCCCAGATTGGTTAATCGTTTTAGTATCCTGAGCGAAAGAAGTAAGCCCCGATAAAAGTAAAAGAGAAGAGAATAGGTATTTCATGGTACCAATTTAGAAAAAAATCTGTGGTTAAAAAATTAAGCGCTAAAATCCATTGATTGAAATCAATAGCAATGAATCTTTAAAACCACGGTTGGAGATAAAAAAATGATTTGGGAAGCAAAAGCTGTCCTGCTTATTTTCAAAAAAAGCAAATAAAAATCCCTGTCTAAAAAAATTAAACAGGGATAGCCATCGACTACGCTCGAACCGACAAATAATAGATTTATTTACTCAGTTCTGCAAAATATTTATGGAATAAAGGCAAGGTCTCGATTCCTTTATAATAATTGTAAATGTCGTATTTCTCATTTGGGGAGTGCAATGCATCGCTATCTAAACCGAAGCCAAAAAGCACTGATTTAATACCTAACACATCTTCGAACAAGGCCACAATCGGAATACTTCCACCACCACGTGTAGGAATTGCTTTTTTGCCAAAGCTATCTTCAATTGCCTTTTCTGCAGCCTGGTAAGCAATGCTATCCGTTGGGGTTACCACCGGTTCGCCACCATGATGAGGGGTAACTTTAACCTTAACATTTTTAGGTGCAATGCTTTCAAAATGTTTGGTAAAAATTTCAGCGATTTCTTCAGAACTCTGGTGTGGAACCAACCGCATGGAGATTTTTGCATTGGCCTTGCTTGGCAGTACGGTTTTTGCGCCTTCACCAATGTAACCACTCCAGATTCCGTTAACTTCCAATGTTGGGCGGGTACCGGTACGCTCTAATGTAGAATAACCTTTTTCTCCCCAAACTTCCTCTATATCAAGGTCTTTCTTATATTCAACTTCATCGTAAGGTGCAGAGTTTAATGCATTTTTCTCCTCATCGGTTAATTCTACCACTTTATCATAAAAAGCAGGAATAGTGATGTGGTTATTTTCATCGTGCAACGAAGCGATCATTTTACAAAGAATAGTAGCCGGATTGGCCACCGCTCCACCATAAACACCAGAGTGTAAATCGCGGTTAGGACCAACCACTTCTACTTCCATGTAAGCCAGACCACGCAAGCCGGTTTCTATTGACGGGTGCTCCATACTGATCATCGAGGTATCAGAAATTAAAACCACATCAGCTTTTAAACGTTCGGCGTTATCTTTTACGAAAATACCCAGATTAGCAGAACCTACCTCTTCTTCTCCTTCGATCATGAATTTCACGTTGCAAGCCAAAGTACCGGTTTCCATCATCAGCTCGAATGCCTTTACGTGCATATAAAACTGACCTTTATCATCACATGCACCACGTGCATAAATTTTGCCATCACGTACAGTTGGTTCGAAAGGCGGCGTATGCCAAAGCTCTAATGGATCTGCAGGTTGAACATCGTAGTGTCCATATATTAAAACAGTTGGTAAAGAAGCATCTATAATTTTTTCACCGTAAACAATAGGATATCCTGCAGTTGGGCAAATTTCGACCTGATCAGCTCCAGCATCTTTTAATTTCTGTGCCACATAATCGGCAGTTTTTAAAACATCGCCTTTGTATTTCGGATCAGCACTAACCGATGGAAAACGCAATAACTCAAACAGCTCATCTAAAAAACGTTGTTTGTGCGTTTCTACATAATTTTTAATCTCTTGCATAACAAAATGAATTTGGACAAATATAGGCTTTAGCAAATAAATGGCACAGTAAGCAGCTATAATTAAACGCACACAAATTAAATATTTCACTTGTAACCAGATAGTTAATGAGCGTAATTATTTTTTTCTGATGAAAAAATCATCCTACTATTTTTTTAAATTCAAAACCCGTCTTTTAACAGATACAAAAAATGGTTTAACGTTTGTAAAAAAGAAAGAAGCAGCATTATTTATATTTAGTTTTTTGTAAATTGCGCCCAATAACAGATCCTTAAATCCTGTAAGAAAGAATTTTAACAATGAAGTTTGGCGCAAAAGTATTTTTATCTCTGCTGCTGCTTCTGTTTATCCGCATTTCTTCTTTCGCTCAAGCTCAAAATCCTACACGTGTAAGTTGCCCGGAAGCGGCCCAATATTATTCGAAAGACAGCATAAACATCGTAACTTTTGGAGCCAGCACAGTAGAAGGTGTAAATGGCCTTGGTTTCCAGACTCTGCTTCAGAACAATTTTTCAAACTGTTACACCAATAAGTTAATCGATATTACCAACCATGGCATTGGCGGGCAGACTACTTTTCAAGGTTTGCTCAGGATTGACAATGCCATAGCGAATAGAACCGGCTTTATTGTGATTAATATGGGAATTAATGATGCCCTTGCCATGATTGGCGGCAAGGGTAGCGTAGCCGAAACTGTAGCCAATATGCGGGTATTTATCACTTCAAGTTTGAAACAAAAACTGGTACCTATATTATGTACACTTCAATTTGTTGATGATAGGACCAATAAAAGTTATATTGCGGTAAATGCAAACATCAGGAATATTAACGCGGCTTACAGAAAATTAGCAACCGAGTATAAAATTTATCTTGCGGATATAAATGCAGCGATGAGACGCGATTTTTCTTTATATCAGGATGCCTTTCACCCCAACGCCCGTGGCTACAGACTGGTGAGTTATGTTATTTTTGATGCCATCAACAAAGCTATTTTTGATAATTTCCTCAAGTTTACGGTTTCTCAGAATTACCCGAACCCCGCGGCAATGCAGACCTTTATCGATGTGGTTTTACCAGAATCTGATAAGCTTAATATCCAGATTTACGATTTAATGGGCCGCCTCGTTAAAACCGTGGTAAATGAATACCTCAATACCGGAAAACATACGTTAGAGATCAATACCTCGACTTTTGTGCCCGGCATTTATTTTTTCAAGATTTCTTCTGATTCAGGCCAGTATAATACGGCAAAAAAGTTTATTGTAGCGAGGTAACAAAAGATTTAAATATTAGTCTACATAGAAGACTAGTATGTTTTTATATCTTTAGCCATGCCTGCAGATTCCCTATTCACCAATGAAACCATTGATCTTGAACAACTTCCAAGATACGAAGAGATACCGTTAAAGCAACCACACCCCCATTACTGGAAAATTATCCGCATCAACCTGCTGATCATTTTTGGTATACTGGGCGTTGGAGTTGGTACACTACTATTATTTGTTGATGAGGTTAGACCCAATGCCTTATGGATAATCCCCGTTTACTTTGCCCTGGTGGTTATTTTCTTTTTGTTGTACTACTTAAGCTTTAAAAAACGTGGTTATGCAGTACGTACCCACGATGTAATATATAAAAGTGGGATTATTGCCGAATCTACTACAATTGCTCCTTTGAATAGAATCCAGCATATTGAACTAAATGAAGGTATTTTCTCCAGGATTTATAAATTAGGATCACTACAGCTGTTTACCGCAGGTGGTCAAAGCGGGCATATCCACATTTCGGGCATTGCCATTGATGAAGCAAAAAGCATCAGGGACTTACTGCTGAAAAAATTAGATCTACTTGAAAACCCAACGACTGAACCGGAAGCGTAATGGACAACGATTTTAGTAAACCACAGCGCGAATCGGCCTTTGGCATTATTGTAATGGGTGCTCATACGTTTTTGCAGATTTTTAAAGCAACCTTCTTCGTATTTATTGCAGCATTTATAAAAATGCCGGCAACTACATTTACCTATCTTTTATTAGGCATTGCCGTTATTTTATTGATCAGTTTCTTTTTTGCATACCTATGGTACCTGAAATTCACTTTCTTCCTTGATAAGGAAAAACAAGAATTTGTGGTAAATAAAGGAATATTTAACCGCGACCAGCTCATTATTCAACTGGATAAAATTCAGCAGGTGAACATTAACCAGAATATTTTGCAGAAAATTATTGGGGTTTATGGTTTAAAAATTGATACAGCAGGTGCACATGGAGACGAAGTAAGCATAAAAGCAATCGATGAAACCTCTGCCTATAATCTAAAAGAGCATTTACTGAACAGAAAGGCAACAGTTGAAACACAGGTTGAAACTGAATATGAAAATCATCTTGCTGAAGAAGCCCCATTTTTAAGAATAAGCGCGTGGACTTTATTAAAAGTAGGGTTAACCTCCAATTACGGACAAAGTTTGGCCCTACTCGCTGCTTTTTTCTACACTGTCATTTATGAGGGCAGGCAGCTGCTCGATGTTTTTAAAATTGATAAAGATGCGATTCAGAGCACGGTAACGGGCATGCTGACTATTGTCACTGTTTTTATTTTAATTGCATGCCTTTTGGTGGTGCTACTGATTATCAATCTCGTTAGAACATTCTACAAGTATTTCGAATTGGAAATCAGTCAGCATAAAAATACGCTATTACTTTCATCAGGATTGATCGCCAAGAAAAATACACTAATCAGTCCGAATAAGGTACAGATTTCAAAATACAGCCAGAATTATTTCCAGAAAAAGATGAACATGCTGAATATGAGTTTAAAGCAGGCACATTTCGGCCAAAGTAAAAAAGGGCATGAAATGCAGGGGAATACCTTAGAAATACCTGGCTGTAATCCTACTGAAAGAGATGAACTGCTAAAAATGATATTAGGTTCAGCCCCTTTAAAAGGGAAAACTTTTATCCCCGACTGGCGTTTTTTGAATTTACCCATTTTTTTTAAACTGGTTTTACCTGTTGCCATATTCCTGATCATAGCGTTTAAGATACCAGAGGTAAAACCATATATCGGTATTGCGATAGCCTATTTTATAATCGGCATTTTAATGATCTACATCAGTTACAGAAAACACCGGATTTCGGTAAACCAGCAATTTATCATCAAAAAAAGCGGTATTTGGGATATTTCGACCGAAATTGTAATGCCAAATAAAATTCAGGCGATTACTACTTTTCAATACCCATGGCATAAAAGTATAGATGTTGGTCATCTTTCTCTACACACTGCTGCCGGGCAGATCCATTTTAAGTATGGGAATTATACCGAAATTAAACAACTGGTAAATTGTTGGTTGTATCAGGTTGAAAGTAGAAATGAAGATTGGATGTAAGCCCCAATTAAGGCTATTGTTTATAGATTTAGCGTAACGGATAGCTCATCCGCTACGCATATCATGTTTCTTATTTTTTGCCTTACAACGTCATAATTCCTTTAATGTTTCCTACCTGTTTATAAACAGCGATCACCTCATCAGCATTTTGCATTTTCTTTTTTACCGTTATCGAAACATATTTTCCGGTTTTCGAAGGTTGCTCAATAAATTCATCATCAGGCAAAATGGCACGTAAGTCTTTTATTTTATCTAACCCACCAGTTATAATAAATTTAAAATTGTAAACCCCTGGAAACTGCTCAACACTTTCCAATTTCTCTTTTAAATTGGCATAAATATCTGCATTTGTCCCTTCCGGGATATCAGAAAACTCAATATCCTTATTTATTTTTTTCTCTTCCATAACCCTAACATATCAAATTCTATACCCAAATCATGAGGGTGTAATTCTGACAGCGTACAACATTTATTTCATAAAAAAACCAGCCACTTTGCGCGAATCGAAGCAAAACATGATGACAATATTGGCTTGGTTTTACCCAAAGTCTCCTAAGGGGCCCAGGTACCCAAATCTAATCTTCTGGTCTTTGCATTTATTTATCTATTGCAAGAAAAATTCTGAAACATGCTCAGCATAACGAACGACTGGGTTTTAAACTAATTACTAACAACTTTGGCAAAAAGCCCTAAGAATTGTTATTTTTGAACCTCAAAAAAACAGGAGCCGATTTGGATTATTTAGCAGGATTAAACCCACAACAAAGAGCAGCAGTAGAAAACACGAAAGGACCGGTAATGATTGTTGCGGGTGCTGGTTCGGGCAAAACCAGGGTAATTACTTACCGAGTTGCCCACCTTATTCAGACCGGTACCGACCCCTTTAATATCCTGGTTTTAACCTTTACCAACAAAGCGAGTAAGGATATGCGCGAGCGTATCGGCAAGGTGGTTGGTGCGGAGGCAAAAAACATATGGATGGGTACCTTCCACTCTGTTTTTGCGAAAATTTTACGTGTGGAAGCCGAAAAAATCGGGTATCCGAACAATTTTACCATTTACGATACCGATGATAGTAAAAGTGTAATCCGCGCCATTTTGAAAGAAATGCAGCTGGATGATAAATTATATGCTGCAAATTTTGTCTTCAATAGAATCTCCTCAGCCAAAAATAATTTAATTTCCTGGGGTGAATACCAGGCCAACGACCAGATTCAGGCCGAAGATATTCAAAACAAACGCCCGTTAATCGGCCAGATTTATGAAACTTATGCCAAACGTTGCTTTAGGGCAGGCGCAATGGATTTTGATGATTTGTTGTTTAAAACCAATATTCTGTTAAAAGAACATCCAGAAGTATTAAACAAATACCAGCAGAAATTTAGATACCTGATGGTAGATGAGTACCAGGATACCAACTTTTCGCAGTACACCATTGTAAAAAAATTGGCCGCTGCCTATCAGAATATCTGCGTGGTGGGTGATGATGCACAAAGTATTTATGCTTTTCGTGGCGCAAATATCCAGAATATCTTAAACTTCGAACGCGATTACCCTGACTTAAAAGTTTATAAGTTGGAGCAGAATTACCGTTCTACCCAAAATATTGTCGACGCGGCAAGCAGTATCATCGCCAACAATAAAAATCAGCTCGAAAAGAATGTGTTTTCTGAAAATGCAGAGGGAGATAGAATTAAAGTTTCGCGTGCGTTTACCGATAACGAAGAAGGTAAACTGGTTGCCGAAGCTATTATTCAGGAGCGCAGTACAAAGGGCTATCAACACAACGATTTTGCCATTTTGTACCGTACCAATGCACAAAGCCGGGCCATGGAGGAAGGTTTACGCAAGCTGAATATTCCTTACCGTATATATGGCGGTCAATCTTTCTACCAACGGAAGGAGATTAAAGATTTAATCGCGTATTTCCGTTTAACTTTTAATCCGAAGGATGAAGAGGCCATAAAACGGGTGATCAACTATCCTAAACGCGGTATTGGTGATACTTCGATCGACAAGATTATCGTTGCAGCAGACCAGCATGGAAAAACCATGTGGGACGTAATTTCTAGTGCACACGAGTATGTTGATGGCCGTTTAGCAAATCAACTGAACGATTTTGCGATGATGGTACAAAGCTTTCAGGCAGAAGCGAAAAAACTCGATGCTTATGATACCGCTTTATTTATTGCTCAACACGCAGGTATTTTAAAGGAATTGTATACAGATGATAGTGTTGAAGGACGTGCGCGATACGAAAATATCCAGGAATTATTAAACGGTATCAAAGAATTTGCCGAACGTGAAGATATCGAAGAAAAAGGCCTTGACATTTTTATGCAGGATGTTGCCCTCTTAACCAATGATGATAAAGATGGCGATAAGAACAAGGATACTGTATCATTAATGACGATCCACTCGGCGAAAGGTTTGGAGTTTAAAAACGTTTTTATAGTAGGTTTGGAAGAAAATCTGTTCCCTTCGCAGATGTCGTTAACCAACCGTACCGATCTGGAAGAAGAACGCCGTTTATTTTATGTAGCCATTACCCGTGCTGAAGTAAAACTGACGCTTACTTATGCTACTTCACGTTACCGCTGGGGAACTTTAACCAACTGCGAACCAAGTCGTTTCATAAACGAAATCAGTCCCAGGTTTTTAGAATTGGATGTTAAACCCGCCAAATCTACCAGTTTTGAGGGCAATTTTGATGACGACCGCAAATCGTGGACTTCTCAGCCCCGCGATTTCATGAGCAAGCCTAAACCTGCAGGTGCCGCTACTTCTGCCCCACCAGTACGCCCGAAAACAACATCGTTACTGGCAAAAGCGCACGTGCCCACACCTGGTTTTACACCATCACAACCGCACGAATTTCAGGGTGGCATGGAAGTGGAACACGAAAAATTCGGTTTCGGAAAAATCATCAGTTTAGAGGGAACTTTACCAGACGTTAAGGCAACTGTATTTTTCCAGGGCTTAGGCAATAAACAACTGCTGCTCAAGTTTGCAAAGCTGATGATTGTAAAATAAGGATAGATTTCCATTTAGCCACGGAAACTCAGAAAAGGACAATTAACAGAAATTCGTCATCCTGTCCCGATTTTACATTGGGATCAGGATCTTAAAAGATTAACATAATAGATGCAGAATCAAGTTCAGCATAACGATAGCTTTTGAAAATTGCGCCCAACGCTATGCCCGCTGCGCTTTACTCTCAGCGTTCTCTGCGGTTAAAAACGCTATGGTTAAAAACTTGAAAAACCACAAAATTATCCTTAATATTGGACTCGGTTCTCCCGATTACAAACCATGCAACTTACCAGGTTAGAAATTAAAGGTTTTAAGAGCTTTGGCGATAAAGTGACCATCAATTTTAATGAGGGAGTTACAGCTATTGTTGGGCCTAACGGTTGCGGAAAATCTAATGTAATCGATGCCATGCGCTGGGTTTTGGGCGAACAGAGTACCAAAGCCTTGCGTTCAGAAAAGATGGAGAACATCATTTTCAACGGGACAAAAAACCGTAAACAGGCACAGCTCGCTGAGGTATCCTTAAGCTTCGATAATACCAAAAACATTCTTCCTACAGCATATTCGCAGGTTACGGTAACGCGTAAACTTTACAGAAATGGTGATAGCGAATACCGCTTAAATGATGTGCAATGCAGATTAAAAGACATTACCGATCTGTTTTTGGATACCGGAATTGGCTCTGATAGTTATTCGATCATCGAGCTGAAAATGGTTGACGAGATCATTACCAATAAAGAACATAGCCGCCGCTCCCTGTTTGAAGAAGCATCGGGTATCTCTAAATACAAATTACGTAAAAAACAGACTTTCAGCAAGTTAAAAGATACTGAAGCCGACTTAGAGCGTGTAGAAGATTTACTTTTCGAGATTGAAAAAAATCTAAAGACCTTAGAAAATCAGGCACGTAAAGCAGAACGTTACTATAAGTTAAAAGAGCAATACCGCGAATTAAGCGTTCAATTGGCTACACATCGTATTGCATTTTTCCGTACTGATTTAAATGCTTTAGAAACACAGGAACAAAACCAACAGGTAAACCGTACAGAACTCAGCAACAAAATAGATACTGGTGAAGCTGAGCTACAAAAGCTTAAACTGGGTAGTATCAGCCAGGAAAAGAATCTTTCAGTACAGCAAAAAGCTACAAATGAGTTTGTTTCCAAAATCCGTGCCTACGAAAGTGAGAAAAAAGTAAAGAACGAACAGATGCGTTTTTTACAGGAGAAAGAAACACGTTTGTCCGGCGAACTTGAAAAAGATAAAAACCAGGTTAATCACATTAAATACAATATCAAGCGACTAAATGAAGAAGTCGTAACAGAAACAGAGGTCTTCAACAAACTGGAATCTGATTTAAAAAGCTTAAAATCTGCGCTCGATACTTTACGTGAGCAGCAACAAACCGAGAAAAACAGAATTGATAACCTGATCAAATCTGTTAATGAGCTGCAAAATCAAGTATACCAGTCGCAAAAGGAAATTGATATCCTGAACATCCAAAAAGATGCTTTGGTACAGGAAAGCAACCGCAATGTAGATGATACCGAAACCAAAACCCTTGAATTAAAGGCTTTTGACCATGCTTTGGCCGAATTGGATATTCAGGTAAGAGATAAGCAGGCCAATATCAAAAACCTCACAGCAGCTGAGGAAATCTTAAAGGAAAAACTGGCTGGTTCAGAAATCAACCTAAGTTCGAACAAGGAAAAACTGACGGCCGAAAACCGTAAAAAAGATGCCAAACAAAACGAATATAACCTCACAAAATCGCTGGTTGATAGTTTGGAAGGTTTCCCCGAATCGATCCGTTTTTTAAAGAAAAACAATGCTTTTGCAAAAAGTGCCCTGCTCCTTTCTGATATTTTATTCTGTAATGAAGATTACCGCATTGCCATAGAAAATTACCTCGAACCGGTAATGAACCATTATGTTGTAGATCAGTATGCAGATGCCGTTCAGGCGATTAACCTCTTAACCGATGCGAGTCGAGGACGGGCTAACTTTTTCATTCTAGAAAATGTTCCCGATAAAAACCCGGTTATTGGTACGCATGAAGGTCTGGTTTCGGCTTTATCGGTTATTGAGGTCGACAAAAAATACCAGCACCTTTGCAATTTGCTTTTGCAAAACGTATACATTGCAGTGGCTGAACAAGAAAATCTATTTAAAACAACGCCAACTGATAGTTTAACCATCCTGGCCAAAAATGGAAAATATGCCCAAACTAAATTTACTTTAGCAGGTGGTTCAGTAGGTTTATTTGAAGGTAAAAGGATAGGTCGTGCCAAAAATTTAGAAAACCTGGCGAAAGAAATCAAAGCTTCCGAATCGCTGATCAATCAGTATAATGCGGCGATAAAAGCCGAAACTGACAATATTTTTGAATTAAAAGAAGCGTCTAAAACCAATCAGATCAGTGCTTTGCAGCAAGAAATGAACCGTTTAAACAACGAACACATTTCGGTACAAACCCGTCGCGACCAATATCAGGAGTTTATTACCACGAGCGAAAACCGTAAAACGGATATCGCCCAAAAAATCGTTTCGATAGAAAAAGCGCTTTCCGAAAAACTGCCAGCACTGGTTCAATTGCAAAAAGACCAACAGGAAGCACATGTTAATCTACAGGAACAACAACTTAACTATCAGGAAATTGCCGATCAGGTAAACGAAAGCGCCGGTAAATACAACCAGGATAACATCCGTTTCCACCAGCAGCAAAATAAATTATCGGGTTTAGAAAAAGATTTAGATTATCGTTTTGTACAGGAAGAAGCTTTAAATAAACGTATAGCCCAAAACGACAAAGAATTACAAGAAGCTTTGATCCAAATTACGGCAACATTGCAACATACCGATCTTAACGACGATACCCTTTTAGAAATGTATCAACAGCGTGAAGAGATGGAAAAAGGCCTGGCGGAAGCTGAGCAAGCCTACTTTACCAGTAAAGGAAGCATTAACGAGGTTGAAAACGACCTTACCAATATCCGTAAAACCCGCGAAGAAACTGATTTTCTGCTAACTGAAATCAAGGATAAAAAGAATGCCTTAAAAATTGATCTCAATGCATTAAAAGAACGTTTAGCTGTCGAATTCAACATTGATATTAATGATCTTTTGGAAACCGATCACGAGATTGAAGCTTTAGAAAGCGAGTTCGAACTGCGCCAAAAGGTTGAGAAAATGAAACGCCAGCTCGACGAGTTTGGTGCCATTAACTCGATGGCCATGGAAGCTTTCAAAGAAATGGAAGAACGTTACACGTTCATCCAGAATCAGAAAAAGGACCTTAATGCAGCCAAAACCGATCTTTTACAAACCATTAAAGAGATAGACGATACCGCTAAAGATAAATTTATGCAGGCCTTTACCCAGGCCCGTGAACACTTCATCGTCGTTTTTCGTTCATTATTCAATGAAGAAGATAGCTGCGATCTCATTTTATCCGACATTAACAACCCCCTGGAGGCTGATATCGATATTATCGCCCGCCCAAAAGGGAAAAGACCGCTATCGATCAACCAGTTATCTGGTGGAGAAAAAACTTTAACGGCCACCGCCCTATTGTTTTCGCTGTACCTGTTAAAGCCTGCGCCATTCTGTATTTTCGATGAGGTTGATGCACCTTTGGATGATACCAACATCGATAAATTTAATAATATTATCCGCAAGTTCTCCGATCAATCGCAGTTTATCATCGTATCGCACAACAAACGCACCATTGCCAGCACGGATATTATTTATGGCGTAACCATGGTGGAACAAGGTGTTTCGAGGGTTGTAGCGGTTGATTTAAGAGAAGTGGCAGCTTAGCTAGTCTATATCTATATAGGATTGTCATGCTGAATTATTTCAGCATCTTTCATGCAATATAGACCCTGAAATGAATTCAGGGTGACGCTTATACATATAATTAATATCTTTATAAAAAACGGATACCTATCACTTCGAATGATAAAATAATGATCCTAACTATCAGAACATGAAAATCCTGTATATCCTTCCCTTAGCCATGATGCTAAGTTGCTGTTCATCAGTAAAAAATCAAAATACTGCTACTTCAGGCAAACTTGATACTCAACTGTTAAAAGATGTTGAAGTACTATCATCAGATGCTTATCAAGGCCGAAAAACGGGCACAAAAGGTGCAGAAATGGCAAGGGCATATATTATTGAAAGATTTCAAAAATTAGGTTTAAAATCCTATCCACAACATGTGAACTACGCACAGGAATTCACTTTTAATGGAAGAGGTAATACAAAGATAAATGGTACCAACGTCATCGGCTACATTCCGGGCAAAGGAAACAATGTTATTGTAGTATCGGCCCATTACGACCATTTAGGGGTAGTAAAAGACGAAGTTTTTAACGGTGCTGATGACAATGCATCGGGAACTGCAGGATTATTAAAAATAGCCGCATATTTTGCTAAGAACAAACCGAATAATACAATCATTTTCGCCTCTTTCGATGCGGAAGAAATGGGTTTACAAGGTGCAAAGGCATTTGTAGGCAATCCACCAGTGCCTGTTAATACTATTGCTATTGATTTAAACATGGATATGATCAGCCATAGTGATAAAGGTGAACTCTATGTATGCGGAACCTTTAAATACCCAGATTTAAAGAAATATGTTGATACCAATAAAACCAATATTAAATTGCTTTTTGGTCATGATGATCCAAAACAAGGTCACGATGACTGGACCAACCAGAGCGATCAAGGTGCTTTTAATGCTAAAAATATCCCCTTTTTATACTTTGGTGTAGAAGATCATAAAGACTACCACAAAGCGACAGATGAATATGCTACCATTACTAAACCATTTTTCAGCAATGCAGCAAGTGCCGTATTAGATGTAGTAAAAAACATTGATAAACAAACCGCCTTACAACAGTTGTTAAAAGATAAAATGATCATGATGGACAATCCAAAAAGATCAGAAAAATTTTAATTACCAATACAAAATAACCTAAACCTGCCCTATTCGGCAGGTTTTTTTATGTCTTATAAATTTCAAAACAAAAATTATTTAACTGTATATCAATTAGTTGCAAATTAAACTATAAAAATAGTTTGCAAACTACTTTTATAGTAGTAACTTCATTTAACCAAACTATAAAAATAGTTGCTATGATAAAAGAACTCACAAAAGCAGAAGAACAAATTATGCTCATCCTTTGGGAAATGGGCGAAGCATTAGTAAAGGACGTTATCGAAAAAATGAACGAACCCAAACCTGCCTACAATACCGTTTCGACGGTAATCAGGGTTTTGGAAGGAAAAGGTTTTGTTGATCATAAAGCCATAGGCAATACACACATTTACTTCCCCATCATCAAAGAAACTGATTATAAACGTTTTGCATTCGACAAGGTAATGAACAATTACTTCGAAAATTCTTATGAAAGCCTGGTTTCTTTTCTGGTAAAAGAAAAAAGTATGAGTACCGAAGAACTTAATGAAATAATTCAATTGGCTGAGAAACTTAAAAAAGATAAATGATGAACTGGTTATATTATTTACTCGAAGCAAATCTATATTTCGCCTTATTTTATGGCTTTTATAGATTATTCCTCCACAGGGAAACCTTTTATGGCTTAAATAGAAGCTATTTAATTGTTACCTCCATACTGGCATTTAATCTTCCATTTTTTCAGCTGGGTTTCTTAAAAGCACCTGTAATCGAACAGATTACGATAGCCCCTACAACGGAAACGGTTATTAGCCAGGTGATGATTCCAGAAAATCTGCCTTTGGAAAGTTATCAACCGAGTATTTTCACCATTGATCATGCAGTTATTGCGATTTATGCTCTGGTTACCATTGCATTTCTGCTTAAAATGCTCTTTAACTTATCCAAAATTATGCGCATGCGTAAGCTACCATCTGTTAAACTCGAAAACGGCGTAAAACTAATCGATTTAAGGGATTCTAAAATTGCTTTTTCGTTCTTCAACCTCCTCTTTTTAGATCCACAGTTAACAGAAAAAAACACCATCCTTAAGCACGAACTGGTCCACATTAAGCAAAAACACAGTTTTGATGTGCTCTTATTCGAAATGATCCAGATCATTAACTGGTTTAACCCAATAACTTATCTCGTTAAAAAGGATATCAAATTAATCCACGAGTATTTAGCTGATGAAGAGACGACCAGGTGCGACGTAGAAAAGTACCAATATGCAATGTTTTTGATCCAAAATTCAACGGGGATCCAAAACCTAACCCTTACTAACCAAATATTCAGTTCATCGATTTTAAAAAAGCGAATTAGCATGTTAAATCAAAAAAAATCAGCAAGTTGGGCAAGGCTCAAACTGTTATTGGCACTGCCAATTACTGTAGGAATGTTATGTATTTCTACAGTGGCCTTTACAAAAGATTACGGATTTGTAGAACTGATGCCTGAGAAACCAAGTGCTCAATTGCCACCTCAACAAGAAAAACCTGACACTAAAGTAAAACGTATTCCTCCACCTGCCATCAGTAAAACGTATTTTCCACCTTATAAAAGAGATAGTAAAAACAATTATGTTTCTTTAGAAAAAAGGCTCATAGTTATTAATGGAAAGGAAGTTGCAGATAAAAACAAATTTTATGGCGCTGCAGACGCTACCGAGATCAAATTTTTAAAAACTGCGGCGGCAACAGAAAAATATGGTAAAACTAAAGGACAATTTGGCGCTATAGAAATTACAGGAAAAAATGTAGCTTTCACTTTACAGCCACCTCTGGTAGATCAAATTAAGTTTCCGCCACCTGTTGTAAAGTTTGATGAACAAACTTCTTTTTATCCAAAAAATGAGTACAATGTTAAAACCAACAAGGCGACAAAACTGGAAAAAAGATATATCATTATTAATGGTGAGCCAGTAGATAATAATGAGACATTTTATGGTGTCCGCAATACAAAATCGGTAAAGTACCTAAGACCATTAGAAGCAGTAAAAAAATATGGAAAAGAAAGAGGTAAAAATGGAGCGGTAGAAATTACCGGTGATAACATTCAGTACGCTCCGAAAATATCTCCTCCGCCGCCCATAAATACAAATGACAAAAAACTCAATAATGTAGTTCTGTTAACACCACCACCACCCATAAAAAATAAAGACGCCAGTAATATTGTGTACCATCAGGATGTAGATTTAGATCGGAGTAAGGGAGATAAACTAATCATGCCAGAATCAGAAAAAAACAAAAAATCAATCTCGATATATAGTGACCGCGGTGAGAAAGTATACATTTCCCCAGATTATAAAAACGATTGGGACGGAAAGTTAAATGCGTTTTCCAACAAGGCAGTTATAGCAGGTAACTATTCTTATGAAGTTATTATGCCGCAACCAAAAGGAGAAAAAACAAAAGTTATAAGGGGCTACATATCAATAAAATAACTATTGCGGCACGTACACCACGTATTTCGTTTCAAAAAAATCTTCTTCAAAATAAGCTGAAAGCGGATATAATTCTGCTTTCAGTTTTGATTCTTTGATTTCTTCTGCCAGATCGCCACCTTTTAGATACAAAATCCCGTTGGGGATGGCATTCAACGAATCCTTTTTAAATTTGCCTTGTATCCATGGATAAAATTCGCCCAAGCGCGTAACAGCTCTAGATACCACAAAGTTAAATTTCTCTTTAATCTGTTCTGCTCTTAAATGATCGGCCCTTAAATTCTCCAAACCCAACGCAGAAGCCACTTCTTTTACCACTTTAATCTTTTTCCCAATAGAATCGACCAGATAAAACTCCGTTTGAGGGAACAAGATGGCCAATGGAATGCCTGGAAAACCGCCACCTGTACCTACATCTAAAACCGATTCGCCGGCTTTAAAAGTACATACTTTAGCTATGCCTAAAGAGTGTAATACATGGCGCTCATATAACTCTTCAATATCTTTTCTCGAAATTACATTAATCTGCGCATTCCAAAAGCTATATAAATCGAACAATTGTGAGAATTGAGCAATTTGTTTTTCACTTAGGTCAGGAAAATATTTTAAAACGATATCGGGTTTTACATCAAGCATATTGCAATTACTAAAGGATTATTGAATTATTTCCAGTTAACTTTTTTCTTGCCAAATAAGGCTAAAAATCCGTTCAGGGTTAAAAACAGAAACAAAAGTATGTCTAAAATCGGGAACCACCAACGCAAATCGCCATAGTTTAAGCGTTTTAGCAGTTTTGGATAGATAAAACACCTGATGATGATGCTCAAACCAAGAATCCCCAGAGCTACATATTGGGCTTCGCGGCTAAAAAACATACAGGCCGCAAAAAAGGCATAAAACAAAAACTGAAATAAAATCTGAAGGCTCAAAATAAATTTATGCTTCGACTTATATAGCTTACCCGCTCCAAAGTGACGTTTCTTCTGTCTCAGGTAACCGCCCCAGGTTTTATTGGGCACGCTCCAAACATGGCTGTCGCGATGTAAACGGATCTCAGTATTGTACTTATTGGCATGTGCATTTACAAATAGATCATCATCTCCAGACGGGATGTGCATATGTGCAGCAAAACCCTTATTCTTAAAGAAAAGTGTCTTTTTATAAGCCATATTACGTCCAACACCCATGTAAGGCATTCCTTTCAATGCAAAAGATAAATAGTTAACCGCTGTAAAAAAGGTTTCGAAACGGATCAATGCATTTAAAAGGCTCCTTTTTTTCATATAAGGTGAATAGCCCAACACAATTTCTGTATTTTCATCCGCAGGCGGCTGCATATCCATCAGCCAGCGTTCAGAAGCAGGTTCACAATCTGCATCGGTAAAAACAAGCCAATCGTACCTGGCAGCCTTTATACCCATCGTTACCGCGAATTTTTTACCGGCGATGAACTTATCATTATCTAAAATTTTAACCACTTTTAGATTACGGTATTTCTTCTCCAGCTGCTCTAAAAACTCCTCAGTACCATCCCATGAGCGATCGTTAACCACCACAACCTCAAATTCCGGATAATCCTGATTAAAAAGCGAAGGAAGATATTGCTCCAGATTTTTAATTTCATTTCGGGCACAAACGATTACACTTACCGGTTTTCGGGCAGATAATGGCACCTCTTCGATGCTTACATTGGCCAATTTTAAATGGACAAATAGTACATAATAAAGCTGAACCAGAAGGCAAAAAGCCAGTATCGAGAGCAGGATAATTTCAAGCAGGGTTAATATCACGATGGTAAAATAAACAGGCGCAAATTTCTCATTTTTAATCTGTAAAACACTTTTATGTGGATAAAAAATTAAACAAAATAATGCCCTCAATTTTTGCTATTTTTGGCAGATTTTTGACGAGAAAAAATACATACAAACCGTTATCATCAAAATAGCAATTAGTATCTAATAAACGTATTTTGGTGATAATAAGCTCCTCTGAAAACTGGAGATAAATAAATAAAAACAGATGAAATTTAGTTTACAGGCTAACGATCCACTATCTAAAGCCAGGGCTGGGACAGTAACAACTGCCCATGGCGAAATACAAACCCCTATTTTTATGCCTGTGGGCACTGCTGGAACGGTAAAAGCTGTTCATCAGCGCGAACTTAAAGACGATATTGACGCAAAAATCATTCTTGGCAATACTTACCACTTATATTTAAGACCAGGTTTAGACATCCTTGAAAAAGCAGGTGGGCTACATCAATTTATTGGCTGGGACCGCCCGATTTTAACAGATAGCGGCGGCTACCAGGTGTATTCTTTAAGTAAAGTTCGTAAAATTAAGGAAGAAGGTGTTACATTCCACTCCCACATTGATGGATCAAAACACCTTTTCACTCCGGAATATGCAATGGATATCCAGCGCACCATTGGTGCCGATATCATCATGGCTTTCGATGAATGCACGCCATATCCATGCGATTACACCTACGCTGCCCAATCAATAAAAATGACGCACCGCTGGTTAAAACGCTGCTGCACCCGTTTTGATAGTACTGAACCTAAATATGGTTTCGACCAGACCCTTTTTCCAATCGTTCAGGGTTCTGTTTATAAAGATTTACGCATTAAGTCAGCAGAGTTTATTGCCAGTATGGACCGTGAGGGTAATGCCATTGGCGGTTTATCCGTTGGTGAGCCTGCGGAAGAGATGTATGCCATGACGGAAGTGGTGTGTAATATATTACCAGTTGAAAAACCACGTTATTTAATGGGTGTAGGTACCCCGATCAATATCTTAGAAAATATTGCATTGGGTATTGATATGTTCGACTGCGTAATGCCAACAAGAAATGCAAGGAATGGTATGCTTTTTACCAGAAATGGCATTATAAACATCAGAAACAAAAAATGGGAGAATGATTTTTCTCCATTAGATCCGGAGAGCGATCTGCATGCTGATTTAGTAACCACTAAAGCTTATTTACGGCATTTGGTACACAGCAAAGAGATGCTTGGCGCACAAATTGCTACCTTACATAACCTTCACTTCTATTTATGGCTGGTAAAACAGGCCAGAGAGAAGATCATTGCTGGTGAATTTTATGAGTGGAAAAACAAAATGGTTAAAGTATTAGGTAATAAACTATAAAATGAGTCTGTTAAAAGGGAGAATAAAAATCATCGATCAGTACATTATCGGAAAATACCTGGGTACCTTTATTTATACCCTGGCCATTTTCGTGATCATTATTGTGGTGTTCGATCTATCCGAAAAGATGGATGACTTTATGAAAAGCGGCTTAAGTTTTTGGGGAATCCTTTCCAAATACTACGCTGGTTCTATTCCTTTTTATGTGAATATGCTTTCACCATTGATCAATTTTATCGCCGTAATTTTCTTTACTGCTAAGATGGCTGATCAGACTGAAATTGTACCGATTTTAAGTGGCGGAGTAAGTTTTAACCGCTTTCTATTTCCTTATCTGGTATCGGCCACGATTATTTTTTCAGCTAATTTATTATCCAATTTATACATCTTACCTTATACCAATACGCTAAAAAACAAATTCGAAAATACCTACGTCAAACGAAACGATCCTTCCACAAAATCGAACATCCACATGAAACTGGATGATAAAACCTATATCTATATTGATAATTTCGATAACAAAACAAATTCGGGATACCGGTTTTCTTTAGACAATTTTAATGGAGATATTTTAACCAAAAAGATCGTCGCCGAAAACATAAAATGGGATTCGCTTAAACGCAAATGGCAGTTAAGCAACTACTCAATCCGCAAGATTGACGGACTTAAAGAAACCATGATTTATGGCAACGGAAAGCTTAAAGATACCATTCTGGATATGCGTCCGGATGACTTCTCCGCCTACGATAACGTAGTCCAGAATTTAACAACCAAGGAACTCTCGGAGAAGATCAGAAAAGAAAAAATCCGTGGAACAGGCGTAATGAACGACCTGCAATTTGAAAGATACAAACGTTACCTGCACCCGCTTTCGGCCTTTGTACTCACACTCATCGGCGTGGCGCTATCTTCACGTAAAGTGCGTGGTGGGGTCGGTGTATCGTTGGGGATCGGGATCTTCATTAGCTTTGCTTATATCGTGTTTAATCAGTTCACCCAGATGTTCTCTACCAAAGGTGGATTACCCCCGTTTGCCGCAGTTATTATGCCTACGCTCTTTTTTGGTCTGTTAGGTTTTTACCTATTGAGAAAAGCGCCTAAATAGCGATGGAAGCCACCAAAAAAAACTTATTAATTCTTCACCTTACCGTATTTGTTTGGGGCTTTACAGGCGTGCTTGGCAAAGTGATTTCAATTGATGCTGTGCCAATGGTATGGTACCGGGTATTGATTGCAACCACTACACTTTTTGCCTGGTTTTTGATCACCAAGAAGAACATCAGGATTACCAAAAAGCAGTTTATCCAGTTCTTTTTAACCGGTGGAATTGTAGCCATCCACTGGATATTTTTCTTTCATGCCATCAAAGTTTCTACCGTTTCGGTTACTTTGGTATGCCTTTCTTCTTTCACCTTATTTACCGCAATATTGGAACCACTGATTAAAAAACAGCCTATCCAAATGGGTGATATTTTAATTGGCCTGCTGATTATTTTAGGCATTTACATGATCTTTAAATTCGAAGGACAATATACTTTGGGGATCATTTTTGGTTTGCTGGCAGCAGTGGCATCAAGTTTATTTTCAACCATAAATTCTACACTCGTACAGAAAAGCGAACCATCTATCATTGGATTTTATGAACTTGTTGGTGCGCTTTTCTGGATTACTTTATACCGTTTATATGACGGAACTTTATTACACACTCCCTTTAATCTGAGTGCTAAAAACTGGCTCTATCTGATCCTTCTTGGCACGCTTTGCACATCAGTTGCCTACGTTGCAGGCGTTGCCGTAATGAGAACCTTATCGGCATTCAGGGTAGCGCTGATTACCAATCTCGAGCCGGTGTACGGAATCGTATTGGCCTTCATTTTCTTCCAGAATAAGGAACAGATGACAGGCGGATTTTATATCGGCGCAACCATTATCCTGGGTTCGATTTTTCTTTATCCGATATATAAAAAAAGAAAGAATAAACTGTAAATACAAGCTCCAGAATCTTTCAGGTTTCGATAAAAACCATTTGAATTTTCCCATAGCTTTATACCAACTGGATCAATTTTCCAATCGTCCTATTATGGCCTGCTTCTCTTTCCACAGGTTATACAATGCTTAAAACTTCACAGTTAAATTTCCTTATAAAGACCAGGCAAAAACACAAGGAGAAAGCTTATCACAGCTCATCATCTTAATGGGAACCTGATCTCGTAAAGACATCGGGATGAGCTTGTATACAGATGCAAAAACAAACGAGCATACGCTACTAACCGACACCTTACGATAAAGATCCTGATGTTCAACTTCATCGCAAGGTCAGCCGCAATCAAACCATCAGAACAAAAAAAAGTTATAAATGAAGAAACTGATGAGCATTAAAAAAGCAATCGAAAATGAGCATTATTTACAACCATACTTTTAATGCCTCATCTCAGAAAATTATAACACAATCTGCGGGAATCCACTCTTAACTTTCTTAACTCGTAAATGATCAGAAAACAGTTATAGTCCTTTTCACCATTAAGGGATGAAGGACAAGATCTATGTTAAAGGAGTGATCCAGCATCGTTTAAAATCAATGAACTTAAGCGAATCAAACAATGGAATTTAATTACTTCTCCTTGCGTTTTTTAGTAAACTACGGAGATGCTCATTTATGTAATAGGATCAGATAGAGACCAGTAAACCCTCCATAAATAGCATTAAAATTTTGGCGTATTACACAAACTCAAGACTTAATCTGATAGCCCCACAGCCCAAAACAATCCAACAATGACAACCGCTTAAACTCCACTCACCAAAGCCCCAATAACGAACCAGAATTGGAGCCAAAATACCGGAGAACATAAGTACAAAAACCGATCAAATCAGCAGCTAACTTAAGTCAAAAATACCTGTTTAATTTTAAGCAATGCTCAAGCCAATAACCAGCCTATTTTTTCAATTGTGAAGCTTGTAAAAAGAATAAAATCTGCGACATCCATCAGCAAAAAACCTTCGCCTAATTGAACGGCAGAAAACTCAAAAAAAAGCAGCTAAATAAGATGATTTAAACGCTATAAAAAGTTCAGCCGATTCAACAAAAAACACCTCCAAAACAAACAAGAAGAAAGGCCAAAATCAAACTCAATAGTGATAATAGATAGGAGGTATATTCTATTGAAATTTTACAGCACTTGGATTTGCAGGTGCTTTATAAAAATGCAATAACTTGTTTAAAAATTTCAGTCTTCAATTCACAGTAGTTTTCGATAGTTATATAAACCTTCTTTGGGAATATGAAAAATACAGGTCACTATGTGATTGCCAGGCGCAAAAAACATGGACAAAAATCACTGCTGTAAAACCAGATTTCAGCATGCATTTCACCAGCTAAGAGAGAAAAAGCAGTCCACTCTCAATTTTGAAAGAACATAGACAAAAACAACAAAAAACCGCGTTTAAACCACAACAAACAGCATTTTTCAATCCTAAATGAAATTTCATTTAAAATACCCCGAAAACACCATTATTCACGAATATCGCCAGGAAATCACATTATAAGGCCAAATTATTATCGATTTCGGGAGCTACAACAACAAAAAAACATACAGTTTTCGTCTTCAAGATCAAATTTTAAGCAAGAAAATGGACGTAAAAACCATGCTCCAAACCCAATTAAAGCTATCAATTTTGGTGATCGAACGGGCATTTCGCTTTCCGATTATTGATCAAAATCAAATAGCAAATGTTAAAAAAGAGATTAAAGATCACCAAAGTACAAGCTAAGTAATCGCTAAAAAATAAAGACATTTTGTCACCACAATCTAATCCAGCGCACGCGCAAAAATTTTGAACGCCGCATTTAACTCTTACCTTTTGCCGCAAAACCCAACTGATATGATGGGATGATAATGCAAAATTTAGACCACCTGAATTTAATTTTAAAGCGGATTATCCGAGCTAAAATCCTGACGATTCTTTCCACATTAAAGGCCAAAAAATATCAGCAAAAACTCACCAAATAAAGAAACATCTTAAGCCATCTCCTTTGCCTTGCCGAATTTAAAAAACCATACACAATTTAAAAAAGGCGTTAAAATTTTTAAAGAAAATCGATTAATAAGTGTAAATTAAATCAATAAAATCAAAGCGATTAAAAATGCTGACTTGAGCGCAAATCAGACATGAAAATAAACAAAATGTAACGGCAAAATCAACAAATTAAGGATTTATATAAATTTTATAAACATTTAAAAATCAATAAATTAAATAATTTAACATCAATTAAAAATTTATAAATACCAGCAATTGCAAATTTCAAAAAACTAAATATTTTAGCAAATAATTTAGATGAATTTAAACATATCAAACAAGAAACTAATTATCAAGTATTTAAGCGCAATTACTTTAAGTTTAACATCACTATCGGTTTTTGGACAGATTTTCAGCACTGCGCAAAACCCCCTTAGTGTAAAATGGAACTACATTTCGTCAGGTGGCTTTAAAATCATCTATCCGGAAGAACTGGAGAAAGAAGCTCAAAGAATGGCCAATACCCTCCCCTTCATCTATACTAAAATAGGTCTTGGCTTAAGGCAGGAAAAAACCTCCATTCCGCTCCTACTACAGAACCGTGGAACGGTAGCAAATGGCTTTGTACAGCTTGCTCCAAAGAAGTCCGAATTCTATGCTACACCACCTCAGTTTTTCGATAGTCAGGATTGGTTGAACAACCTTGCCGTGCACGAACTTAGGCACATTGCCCAGTTTGACAAATTGACAGGAACACAAGCACACCCCTTCCCTGAGCTGGTTTACTTCGCTTACTTTGGGGCCGGCATTCCCACCTGGTTTTTCGAGGGTGATGCGGTAGTTAACGAAACTTCCCTGACCTATTCGGGCAGGGGCCGGCAGCCCAACTGGATCATGCCTTACCGGACTTCCATTTTGGAAGGCAAAAAAATCTCTTATAGCAAAGCTTATTTTGGATCGAACAAAGACGTCACGCCAGGCTACTACCAGACCGGATATCTGATGGTGTCAGACATGAAAGAAAAATATGGTCAGTTCATTTCCGATAGCTTACTCGGCGACATCAGAAAAAGGCCCATAAGACTTTACCCATTTTCACAGAGCCTAAAAAAATTGACAAAACTAAATACCAGACAATACTTTCTTTCCACCCAAAACAAGCTTGCTGAAAAATGGAAAATACAGGAAGAAAAATCGATTACCGAAAGCTATGAAAGCCTAAATAAAAAACCAGCTTTAGCTACCGATTATTTCCTCCCAGTCCGCTTAAATCAAAACCAGGTTTTGGCATTAAAAGAAAGCAAGACTGACGCGCGTTATTTTGTTATTATTAATGAAGATAAATCGGAACAAAAACTATTCGGAATAGGCTATCAGGAACAGCCGTGGTTCAGCTTAAAAAACAACCTCTTAGTTTGGGATGAAATACGCTACGACCCCCGATATAAACAAAGGAGTTATAGTGTAATCTGTTCGTATAATTTAGAGACCAAAAAATTCAAAAAATTAAGCAGCCAAAGCAGGCTCTTCTCTCCCAGCCTTTCTAGTGACGGAAAGAAAATTATTGCAGCTAAAGTGGAGCTGAACAACCAGTTTAATCTCGTAGAATTAGATGCCAGTTCCGGAAAGATCTTAAAGATTTATCCAAATCCGGCGAATGAAATTTTACAGACGCCATCCTTTGATCAGTCTGGAAACAGAATCACCTATATCAGCGTGACTGAAAAAGGAAAAAGTTTATGGCTGATTGATGGGGATAAAAAATCGGAGCTGATTTCGAACAGCAGACAACAATTGAGCCGACCAATTTTCATCAACGAAAAAATTATTTTCAATGCCCACTTTAACGGCATTGACAATATCTACAGTATAGATCCTTTTTCAAAAAAAATAAATGCACTCAGCACTTCAAAATACGGAGCCTTCAACCCTACCGAAAGCACTGATGGCAAAATCATTTTTAACAATTATAAGATCAATGGTTATGAAATTGCCGAAGCAACATTAAAAGAAAAACCGGTTGGTGAAGATAACTTTGTAGATTTTTCTGTCGCTGCAGAAAAGCAGGAAAACGTTGGAAACGTTTTTGATCAAATTCCCGACAGCACCTACCAGTCTAAGCGTTATCATCAGGCATTAAACCTGTTCAGTTTTCACAGCATTATTCCGGTTATCGATAATGAATATCTTTTCGGACTCGAACTGCAATCGAACAACCTGCTCAACACCATGGACGTTTATACAGGTGCAAAATACCACCGCGATTTAAAACGTTTTGAGTACACCGCAGACATCAGTTATAAGGCGCTTTACCCGGTGTTCAGCTTGCTATATCGCAACCGCCCGAAAAGAACGTTCTACAGAGCTAAAAACGTGACACAACAAGGCGATTGGCGGGAAAACTATATTAAGCTCAATGCTTCACTTCCACTCTCGTTTAATGCACGAAATGAGACCTATGATTTTACGCTCAACGCAGCCACCAGTTTTACGCAAAGGTATCTGCCCGAAAATATGCTCAGTAACTTCATCCGTGAACTCAAATTTCCGGTGGAATACAATTTTACTTTCAACCATAGCGTGCGCACTACTGAAAGAGATATTGCTCCGAAATGGGCACAGGTGTTCAGGGCAACTTACAACCACCAGCCCTTCGACAAAAATTTAAAGGGAGAAATTCTTGCACTCGAAAGTTTCCTTTACTTTCCGGGGCTCGCCAAAAACCATTCCTTTTTAGCGAGCTTCAATTACCAAAAAGCTAGCGGTGTAAACCAGTACGCCACCGAGATCGCAACTGTTTATGGATACAACAACATCCTTGCAAAAAGTGTACTGCAAAACAGTCTGCTTTTTAACTACCGCTTTCCTTTTGCTTTTCCCGATTGGGAGTTAGGGCCGTTTGCTTATGTAAGAAATTTCAGGGCGGGTTTATTCTGCCATTACGAGAACATTGGTAAGGGCACTACCTTTAACGATCCGAAAACTTACGGCGTAGAATTAAACACAAGTGTAAACCTTTTGCGCTATCAACCTGTTGTAGATTTAGGAGCGCGGTTGGTTTTTGTTAATCAGATTTACAATCAAAATCCGATATTAGAGTTTTCATTTAATTATAGCTTTTAAAACCATGAGCGCAAAAACAATTTCCATCATTATCCTGACCGCATTGCTGACCATATTTTTGATGGTAAATACCGAAGCCGTTGATTTCGACTTTTTGGTTACCACCGTTCCTGTATCTAAACTCTTGGTGATCGGCATCTGTATCATCATCGGTTTTATTATTGGCTTCGTGGTGGGCCGTCCGCGAAAAACAGTGAGTAGTTATGATGATGAGATCGAAAGACACCAACCAGTTTCGAACAAAAAAGAATTGAGTGATGAGGATAGAGACTACATTAGCTAGTGCCGGGACCAGTAGGGTTTTTGGATTTCAGGATCATGGCTCTTAAGATTTCGAGGTTATAATATTTTAGGACTATTTATTCAAGATGTTTCAGTTAATGGATTTTAAGATTTATAGCTTATTTAGTTTTAATAGAAACATCCCGATTTCATACAATAATTTTTATTTGTTATGATGAAATATGGGGATTTAACTGGCCGAATTATTGGTTGCACAATGCAAGTTCATTCATTTTTTGGCTAGGTTTTCAAGAAAAGATTGATCAAAAAGCCTTGGGTATCGAAAAGAGGATAGAGCAATTGCCCTACAAAGAAGAAATGACGATGAATATTTTTATCGTGATATTAAATTGGATACAGAAGGGTAGATTTTTTTGTTGAGAACACAATCATGTTAGAATTAAAAGCAGTATCAAAATTGAATGATGCCTATCTTGTTCAAGCAGTTAACTATCTCGAAACCTATAAACTACCTGCAGGATCACTGATCAATTTTGGAAGCAGGAGATTAACTTTAAGAGCGTTTGCAATACGAAACATCCGGATAACATGAACTAGGATTAATTCGGGATTCTAAGATTTATCTGAAATCCTATAATCTTAAAAATCCGGGCTGATCGCGGTCATGATCTCTCCGTAAAGCAAACCGCTACCTCCGCCATAATGCTGGATAATTTTCAGGCCTGGCCTTAAGGCAAGAAGTTTATTTTTCAGTTCGGTTTCAGAATCCTGATCGATTCCATTTCCCAATAAAACCAGATCAATGTGCTGTTCTTTGCAAATAGAAATGGCTTCTTCATTTTTACAAACACATAATCCCTTCCATTCGGGCCTTGCATTTAATAAGCGGTTCATTACTGCGGTAATTTCTGTATCCCGGCCGATATAAAGTATGGTAGTTTGCATATTTTTAAATTTAAAAGAATAACACAGATCGAAAAAAAATCGTCATTCCGACTGAAGCACCGATTCTTCATCGGCAGAGTAGTGTTTGGTCTCTACTCCAAAACTTCTCTTCCAAAGGAGTTCCTTTGGAACAATACAATCGAAATGACGATTCTTCTAATTTAATTCATTTCCATCGGAACATCCATCAATAAAACCTCTGCATCGGCAGTATTGGCTTTAAAACTGATGCTGTCTGTATCCCACACGCCCAATCCGTCTCTTTTGCTCAGCACCTGGCCGTTAATGCTTACTTCGCCACTGATGACGAAAGCATAAACCCCGTTTCCAGCTTTTTTAATTTTATACGCTGTTTCAAAACCTTCATCAAACTTACCTAACGAGAACCAGGCATCCTGATGGATCCACACACCGGCATCATCCGCATTAGGCGATAAAATCTGCTGAAAATTATTGTGTCTTGCAGCAAGATCTAAAGTTTGCTGATCGTAACGTGGGGTAACGTTTTTCTTGTTCGGGAACAACCAGATCTGTAATAAATTTAACTGTTCATCTGCATTTGCATTAAATTCACTGTGGCTAACACCGGTACCGGCGCTCATTACCTGAATTTCTCCGTTTTTAATCACTGCCGAATTCCCCATGCTATCTTTGTGCGCAATTGCACCTGCCAATGGAATGGTAATGATTTCCATATTATCATGCGGATGAGAACCAAAGCCCATTCCACCATCAATACTGTCGTCATTTAAAACCCTTAAAACTCCGAAGTGCATTCTTTCAGGATTGTAATAGTTAGCAAAGCTGAACGAATGGTGTGCGTTTAACCAGCCATGATTGGCGTGACCGCGGGTGTTTTCTTTGTGCAAAATAAACTGTGACATAAATTTCCTTTCTTATTTATGATACAAATTTACAGCACTGCTGCTTCCCGAGCATTGATGTAGGGTAAGAAAAGGTATAGTGTATGACGTTTGGCGCTAAGTGGATGAAAAACCTGATGTACTAAGGCCTGTGCTTTGCCAGTACTGCATCGCTGTTAAGCTCCCTCAGTGCATCCAAAGCTATCCAGTTCGCTTTTTTATTGTTTTGGTTAAGAATATTGTTTGCACTTTCTATTGCGTACGGATGCAGGAAAACATTTCTTTTCCCAATCTGCCGTAATGCCCAGTTGATGGCCTTTTTAACAAAATTCCGGTTATCGTAGGCTTCTCTTTCGATGATGGGCAAAAAACCCAGAAAAGTTTCGTCGGGTTCTTTTTTAAGATGCACCGCAGCCTCGGCCATTAGAACAAAACCAGTCCGTTTTACAAATTCGGCTTCAGCCTGGGCAAACTCAAAAACCTTCGGCTTAAAATAAGGCGTTTTAACGAAAAGATTCCCACAAGCCTGATCACATATATCCCAGGAGCTGAAATCTTTTGTCCACGCGTTTATTTGCGCTTCTGTTATCTGTTTATAATCGCCGATAAAGGTAGCCAGCAAACGTGCTTCATGAAATCCGGTTTCCCAAAGCAACAAAGACAGTTCCTGACTTTTACCGATCTGCTTGGCCAGCTTTCTGATATTCGGTACGCGTATGCCAAACGCTTTAGAGGTATCGATCCCAAAATGAGCCATTTTCTTCAGGTAATCAGGCTCGCTGATGGACCGGAGCTCGGAAAGAATGAAATCGATATCGTTCATTACACGAATTTAAGTTTTTTGAGGGACTTAAGAAATTATAAACGCCTGCAGACGGATAAAACTCCGGAAGCCCGGTCAAAACAATTGATCTATACTCCCAATTACTAAACATAACCAATACTTAACACTTTTTCAGTTTTAAGTTTATATCTACCTCTTAAACTTGCTTTAATTTTACATAACAATCAACCTTAAAACCTATGCAAAAAAAACTCACCTTAATGCTACTGTTCTTTTACGCAATAACCGTATCCTGCAAAAAAAACAACTTACCCGAAGAAAACCTCAATACCGCAAATTTGAGGAAAAATGCGCTATCGGCCATTACAGCAGAAATCAGTGCCGCCGCAAGTGTAAATGCCTACACCAATACCTCAAGTTATATCAGCACCGGTTTTTCATTTTTAAACCCAACACAATTGGATAAAAACCGCCAGGCCATTGGCGGCAGTGCCTACACTGAGGTGTATGGCTTTAATGTACCGGAAGAAAACAGGGTAAGGGGTATCAGATGGAATGAAGATGATGAAACCACCTCGATATGGCGTCCGCAGGGAATTGCGGGTTTCTCCAGAAATGGCGTACGCTATTTACTGGTAAGCTGGTACGCCAAAGATGCCGCAGAGAGCAAAGGATCAAGGATAACCCTTATCGACATTAGCCCAAGTTCGGCCACTTATCTAACCTACAGGCACATTTTATTGGTACAACCTACCCTGCCAACAGGAACTTTAGATTATACGCAATATGGCACCTATGCGCCCTTGAATGTACATGCAGGTGGTATAGCTTATTTTAACGGTAAAATTTATCTGAGCAGTACAAGCCTTGGGTTAAGAGTATTCGATTTAGACAAGATTATCGAAGTAACTTCAGGAACCGGCACCGAAAATAAGTGTGGTAAAGATGCCGGCGGTAATCTTTATGCGTTTAATTACCGTTACATCCTGCCACAGGTAGGTTATTATAAAATCAATGATGCTGATCCCTTTTCAACCGTACAGGTAAATTACGAAAACAATCAATTGTGGACGGGACAGTATTATGCCGGAAGTGCCGATGCATCTATTGTACCTAAAATATTCGGGTTTCCGATCAATGCTGCCGGCGAAGTTCAAAATTCGGGCATACAAACGGTAACCCCCAAAAACAGCCTCTTTGCTTCTGATCATGCTCATGGCATTCAGGGCGTTTTCAGGAAAGGAAACAGGACCTGGCTTTCGTGCACCGGATCGCCAAGTGAATCGTACGGATCTACTGCCCGTTTGGCCAGATACACCGATGGAGATACCAATACCACCAGATACAGATGGCCATACGGTGCCGAATCTTTATATCTTGAAACGCAATACAATTATTTATGGAGCTTAACCGAGTTTGAACCCAATGCCGGAGCGAAAAATGGCAGTCAGGTTAACCGCTGCATATTTGCCGTAGATTTTACAAAATACGAATAGAAACCATTAGTATGTAAAAAAGAGCGTGTACCATCATATCATGATCACGCTCTTTTTTTATGGAGCTGAAAAACCAAGCAGATATACCTGATTTTTATAAACCCGGGGAGACATGCCGGTAAGTTTCTTAAAAGATTTGGAAAAATAGGAAAGAGAATCGAAACCGGTTTGCGTGGCTATGTCTGAGTGGGCCAACTGGCTTGTAGCCAATAAATGTTGTGCCCGCTCAATTCGTTTGGCAAGTATATAATTTATGGGGCGTTCTCCGGTAAAAATTTTGAACTGGCGGGAAAAGTAATCCGGATGCTGGTTGACACGCGCGGCAAGGCCAGTTACCGATAAATCCTGATGTAGGTTGACCAAAATATAGCCTACTGTTTCGGCGATTTTAACAGGAACATGAGGTAAGCTTTGTCTGAGAAAAAGCTGGGCATGAAGAAAACGCCCGACCAATTGTAGCAATATACCTTGGGTTTCCATATAAGTGGCTAAATTCTGCAAATTATTAAGTTCCTGATATTCTCTGTAAAAAATGTTCTTTTCATACACTCTGGGATCATCAGACCGGTTGATCCCCCGCCCTGGATTAATTTCGAGCAAACGCTTAAAAAGATCAATATCCAGTTGTGAAGCCTTAATTTTTAAGATGGTCCGGCATTGCGCGAAAAGTGATACTCCGCTTGCGGACTCTTCAAAAAACTGGACAAAATACTGGCTTAAATAACGAGTGCAACGCAGGTTGCATAGGGTAAAACTTGGTATGATATAAAGATATCCTGGTTCAAGTTTTAAAAAATTTACCTGATCGGATATTTCACCTGTACCATCGTCTATGTAATAGATGCGGTGATAAGGGCTGATGACACTTCTATAATCCCATTTGCTCGTGAGATGGACATAATCTACATTTAGTAAAGAAAAGGTGTTTTGCAATACTCTTTTTACCATGTCTAAATGTCGGATTTTTACAACAAATAGTCCAATTTATTTAAAAATACGTCGGATCAGTTATTTAAGTTTGTTACAACAACCAAATATACGACCACATGGCAATCACCATCCCCCAACATCTTGCAGGCGATTATATGGAGATCCCAAGTGATTTAAATATCTAATGATCATCAAAATGAAAAAAACATTATTAATAGGTCTTATCGCATTTTCCCCAATGGCGCATATAATGGCCCAAAACCTAAAGGAGAAAAATGGGCAGGAAATCTTTAAGCCAACGGACGAATCATTAAAACAATACAAATACCCGGATTGGTTCAGGGATGCAAAATTTGGAATCTGGTCGCATTGGGGTCCTCAAGCCGTTCCACGCCAGGGAGACTGGTATGCAAAAAACATGTACCTGCAAGGTAGCCGTGAGTATAAATATCATATTGCAAATTACGGAGCACCTTCTAAGTTTGGCTATAAAGATCTTATTCCATTGTGGAAAGCCTCGAAATGGGACCCCGAAAAACTGATGCAATTATATAAGAAAGCGGGAGCCAGATATTTTGTATCTATGGGATCACACCACGACAATTTCTTTTTATGGAATTCTAAAATCCATAAGTGGAATTCGGTAAATATGGGGCCACATAAAGATGTTGTTGGCTTATGGCAGAAAGCGGCAAAAAAAGAAGGCCTCCGATTTGGGGTCTCCGAACATCTTGCGGCAAGTTTCAATTGGTTTCAACCAAGTCACGGAGCGGATAAAACCGGGCCGTTTGCAGGTATACCATACGATGGACGTGATCCCCAATACGCTGATCTTTATCATTTACCTGCCGATTCGAGTAATATTAATGAATGGCTGACCAATAATAAAGGCTGGCATAAAAAATGGCTGGAATATGTTACCGAGCTGATTGACAATTATCATCCAGATCTTTTGTATTCTGATAGTAAATTACCATTTGACAGTACCGGGCAACGCATGTTGGCGCATTATTACAATCAGGATATGGCTAAGAATAAAGGCAAACTAGAAGCCGTTTACACGCCTAAAGAATTCTCGCAAGGTAAATGGGTACAAGATGTTGAACGCGGTGTAATGGATTCGATTAGCGTATTCCCCTGGCAAACCGATACTTCGATAGGCGATTGGTACTACCGAACCGGACAGCAGTACAAAAGTGCTGATGAAATTGCCCAGCTCCTCATAGATATTGTGAGTAAAAACGGTAATCTGTTGATCAATATTGTGCAAACCCCTGAGGGAGATCTGGAGCCTGATGTAGTAAAAATTGTGACTGAAATTGGAGAATGGACGACATTGAACAGTGAAGGTATTTATGCTACAAGACCATGGAAAGTATATGGAGAGGGACCATCAACCATTAAATCAAATCAGCAAAAAGGTCATTTTGGGGGCTTAACAGATACCCGCGAATATCAACCATCAGATATTCGTTATACCACTAAAGATGGTAATCTCTTTGCCTTCTGTTTAAATACACCTCAAGAGGAAATCAGGATGAATTTGCTCGGTGCGAAATCAAAATACCTTGATCAGCCTATTGCCTCAGTTACACTTATAGGTAGCAAGAAAAAGTTGAAATGGGTGCAAGAGGATGATGCTTTACTCATTACCAAACCAGCCGATTTTCCGACCTGGAAGGTAACATGCTTTAAGGTAATGTTTAAAAAACCATAAAACGATTAGCATCCGCTTAAATAAATGGAATTTTATAAGTTGCCTGGTCAAAAATGCCGCAGAAACAAAAGAGATTGCAACACTGTAGTGAAAGTCCAAAGGGTGTCCAGCCTTTGGACTTTACTCTTAATTATTGATTAAGCTAATGCCTGCTCAATATCGGCTAAAATATCGTTAATATGCTCCAAACCAATTGATAAACGAATAGAACCCTGTTCGATACCCACCTCATTCCTTTGCTCTTCTGTAAGCTTGCTGTGCGTACTGGTTGCTGGGTGTGTAGCGATTGAACGGGTATCGGCAAGGTTTGCTGAGATCGAGAACATCTGCAAATTGTCCATAAATTTACGGGCCGCATCAATGCCGCCATCAACCACGATCGTTACAATCCCCCCACCCTGTTTCATCTGTTTTTTGGCAATTTCGTACTGAGGATGAGAAGGCAGGAACGGATATTTCACCAGTTTAATTTTTGGGTGCTTTTCTAAATATTCGGCCACTTTTAAGGCATTTTCACAATGACGGTCCATACGGATCGCGAGGGTTTCTAAACTTTTAGATAAAATCCATGCATTAAATGGCGATAAAGCTGGTCCGCTATGACGGGCAAAACCAATCACATCGGCAATCAGCTCCTTGGTACCTAGAATAACACCTCCCAGTACACGGCCTTGCCCATCGATATATTTGGTAGCCGAGTGAATTGAAATGTGTGCGCCAAGTTCAATGGGCCGTTGTAAATATGGTGTAGCAAAACAGTTATCAACCACCAATAATTGATTGTGTTTTTTAGCCAGATTACCTAAAAATTCAAGATCAATAATATCGATACCCGGGTTTGACGGTGTTTCGACAAAAATCATTTTGGTATTGGGTTTGATTAGTGCTTCCCAATCCTGTGGTTTATCCAAATCGGCATAATCGAAAGTTACACCCCAATTCGAAAAAACGTTGGTCAATAGTTGGTGTGTAGAACCAAATACCGATCTACTCGAAACAATATGATCGCCATTTTTCAAAAATGCACCAAATGTGGTAAAAATTGCGGCCATACCTGTAGCTGTAGCAAAGCCATCTTCAGCACCTTCCAGAAGGCACATTTTTTCGATAAATTCAGATGTATTTGGATTTGAATAACGGCTATATACATTTCCCTCTTTTTCGTTGGCAAACAAGGCACGCATTTCTTCTGCATCCTCAAATTTATAACTCGAAGTCAGGTAGATGGGTGATGAATGCTCTTTGTGTAAACTGCGTTCGGTTTGAGTGCGTATAGCTATGGTTTCAAAATTTTCGGATTTCATTATATTGTAAGATATGAGTATTGAAATGTGAGACATGAGATTGGAGATGTGAGACATAAGATTTTAGACCTTAAACCTTTTACCCTACACCTTAAACCTATACCTTACACCTTATTTATTTTATAAGTAAAATTAATCGTTGCCGAACGCCCTAAGATATTCGATACCGAGCAATATTTATCAAAGGTCATTTGTAGTGCACGTTCTACTTTTTGAGCGCTTAAATCGCCGAATAAATCGAAATGAATATCAATTACATCAAAAATAGGTGGCATTTCTTCCTCTTTTCTGGTTGCGTTTATGGCAATTTTGATGTCATCAAGAGGCTCTTTTTGTTTGGTTAATACATTTACCATATCAATCCCGCTGCAGCCCCCTAATCCAATAAGCAACATCTCCATTGGCCTGAAACCTTTCCCTTCGCCACCAATAGCGGCTTTTGCATCCAACTCCACAGTAAAACCGCTCTCGTTTTCCGCTTCAAAATTAAATTTACCGCTCTTGCGGATCAGATTTATGTTCATTTTGTTAGTACCGAGTATTAGGATCAAGGATCAAGACGCATTTGCTTTAGTCTTTCTGCTTTAACCTTTAAGCTCTATTTAAATATTATAATAAACTAAGTTGCTTTTTTCCAGCTCGTGCAATTTAACCGGATGGTCGAAAATTGCAAAAACCGACGAACCACTGCCACTCATTAAAGCGAATGTTGCGCCTGCATCGTATAAACTGGTTTTTATTTGACGAATTTGGGGATATTTAGCGAAAACGGATATTTCGAAATCGTTGATAACCTTATTTTTCCATGTTGTTGGATGCAAATGTATGATTTCTTTTAACGATTGCAAAGGTTTTTGCGGTTTTACATGCGCATAAGCATCGGCCGTGCTGACGTGTACAGGTGGTTTTACCAAAACTTTAAACCAGGCTGACAAATCTATCTCACATTTTTCAAACTCATCGCCTTTATTAAATGCATAAACAGGTTTGTTTTCTATAAAAAAAGCACAGTCTGCCCCCAATTGACGGGCGTAACTTTCCATATGTTCAATAGATAAATCTAAACTAAATTTCTCATTCAGTAATTTAATTAGAAAAGCACAGTCTGCCGATCCTCCACCCAAACCCGCACCCACAGGGATATTCTTCAACAAGTTGATCTGCTGTGCAGGAATATTGTAATCTTTTTTCACCAGTTGATAGGCTTTTAAACAAAGATTATCATTGGCATCACCCGGAATATCGATTCCATGGATTTTGCAGGAGGTTACTTCAGCGTCCGTAATTTCAACAGCATCTTTGATATTGATTGGATAAAAAACAGTTTCGAGATTGTGGTAACCATCAGCACGTTTTTCGGTGATATTTAAGCCTAAGTTTATTTTTGCGTTGGGAAAAGATAGCATGTTAGTCCTGAGTCGTGAGTCTTAAGTCCTGAGTCCATGGTGCCGAAACCAGCAGCCAACCCATTTTGCAAACATACAAACAAGTAGCCAATATTAAATACACCGTAGACCCCGGCTTCATGTCGGGCTGATACGTAAATATCAGTACAATGTTAACAATTCACCAGTGTGTATAAAAATGATTTACAACACCTGATAAATTTTAGATATTTGTAGTTTATTAATTATTTACAATTTGGAAGCCCTTAGGGGTTTGGGGTATGAAACAATATTTAGATTTAATGCAGCATGTGCTTGATCACGGCGCTCAAAAGCACGACCGTACAGGCACCGGAACAATAAGTGTTTTTGGTTATCAGATGCGTTTTAACCTGCAGGAAGGTTTTCCGATGGTGACCACAAAGAAACTGCACTTAAAATCTATTATTCACGAACTGATCTGGTTTTTAACCGGTGATACCAATATTAAATACCTTAAAGATAATGGTGTGCGGATCTGGGATGAGTGGGCTGACGAAAACGGCAACCTTGGTCCGGTTTACGGTTCGCAATGGAGAAGCTGGCCAACACCCGATGGGCAGCACATCGATCAGATCACCAATATCATCAATACCATAAAAAACAATCCCGATTCAAGAAGAATTATTGTTTCTGCCTGGAATGTGGCCGAAATCGAGAGTATGGCCTTACCCCCTTGTCATGCTTTTTTTCAGTTTTACGTGGCACCCCCTAACCCACTAAAGGGGGAAACAAAAGGCACACTTAGTTTACAATTGTATCAGCGCAGTGCCGATATTTTCCTGGGTGTTCCTTTTAATATTGCCTCTTATGCTTTGCTTACCATGATGGTGGCGCAAGTTTGCGATCTGGAAGCCGGAGATTTCATCCATACCCTTGGAGATGCACATTTATACAACAACCATATTGAGCAGGCCAACCTCCAATTGAGCCGTGAGCCTAAACCGTTACCCACAATGAAAATCAATCCTGAAGTGAAAAGCATCTTTGATTTTAAGTTTGAGGATTTCACTTTAGAGAACTACGAAGCGCATCCTCATATTAAAGGAATTGTGGCGGTGTAGTATTTGTTCAATCGTTCATTGGTTCAATAGTTCATTAGCAACGTAAAATAGTATATATTTTAAATCATCCCTTATAATTAATTTTATCAATAGAATAATTATGAGCTACAACAAACTTGAAGATTTGGAAGTTTACATCCTTGCAGAGAATTTATCAAATGAAATTTGGGACGTTACCACTAATGGAACTTTTTCGCAAAAGATACCATTGGCAAGCAGGTTTGTAGATCTGCAGACTCAATAGGTGCAAATATTGCTGAAGGTTACGGACGTTTTCATTTTAAGGAAAATAAAAACTTCTGTTATTATAGCCGTGGTTCGATCCTGGAGACAAAATCGCTTTTGAGGAAAATGAAATAGAACCCTGATCACAGATAAAGAATATCAGGATCTTTATAAAAAATTAGAAATCATTCATATTAAGCTTAATTCTTATATAAAATTTATAGGTAAGGGTTCTGTTGGTTCAAAGCAATGAACTAATAAACGCATAAGCGAAATGAACCAATAAACAAATGACCAATGACGAATGAACCAAAAAGCCCTTCGCTTTCGATAGCCGTAGCCGTAGGCGAAAATTTTGCAATCGGCAAAAACAACCAGCTTTTATGGCACATGCCAGCCGATTTAAAGTTTTTTAAACAAACCACCTCCGGACATACTGTGGTGATGGGCCGTAAGACCTTTGATTCAGTTGGAAGGCCATTGCCCAACCGCAGAAACATTGTGATTACCAGGGATACTGAATTAAAAATAGCCGGTGTTGAAGTGGTAAACAGTTTAGATGAAGCATTAGCCATTACCAAAACAGCTGAAAAACCAGTATTTATTGTGGGTGGAGCCGAAATTTACAGACAGGCATTGCCCAAAACCTCTACGCTTTATTTAACTACCATCCACCACAATTTTGATGCGGACACTTTTTTCCCTGAAATTAACCGCGAAGAATGGAAGGTAATTAGCAGTGAAGCACATAAAGCCGACGAAAAAAACAAGTACGATTATACTTTTGAAGTTTTAGAAAGGATATAAATCAAACCGTCATTAATCAGCGCCCGTTTTGTAGGGTGGCTTCGTTCTCCGCAATGATGAGATCTCCAAAGACCACCACAACTGCCAGCTAAACCCGATTGGAAAGGATGCCAATTTTCCTTCAAAATTGGCAGGAGGCAAAGCGGGACCGAACCAAAGCCAAAAGCTGCTGCACCTGCTTTCCCAATTATTTGTCAGCATTATCACGTGGGTATTTGGTAAAACGATTATCGGACAGAAAACGAGATTATTGCCTGATAAAAATTATTGTTAATAAATTATCAATTAAGGGGTTCTATAATTTAAAAATTTAATTAGATTTGCCGACTTGTTAAAAAACAGCGAAAGACAAAATTATTTTAAACAAACAATGCAAGGAAAAGGTTTTATTAAGTTTATAGCGATAGTATTGGCTATCGTTTGTGCGTACGCACTTTCATTTACTTTGGTAGCATCCAAGGTGGAAAAAGACGCAAAAAACGCTGCGAAGGGTGATTTGGCCAAAGAAAAGGCTTACTTAGATTCGATGAGTACCGTGAAAGTTTATCCTTTAGTTGGATTTACCTATCAGGAGGTAAAAGCGAAAGAGATCAATTTAGGTTTGGACTTAAAAGGCGGAATGAACGTAACGATGGAGATATCGTTAGCGGAGCTGGTTAAATCGTTAGCGGGCAACCCTACTGATGGTAACTTCAACGCAGCAATTCAAAACGCACAGACAAAATTAAATGCCGGTGGCAAAGACTACATCAAAATTTTTGTTGATGAATTCGAAAAATTAAGCCCTGGCGTTAAACTTGCAGATTATTTTTCTAATCAGGATAACGCATCTCAGTTAAAACCTAGTGCAAGCAATGCAGAAGTTGAATCTTTCTTAGAGAAGGAAGCAACAAGTGCAATCGATCGTTCGTTTACAGTTTTACGCTCTCGTATTGATGGTTCCGGCGTTGTAAGTCCGAACATGCAAAAACAAGAGGGTAGTAACCGTATCTTAATCGAAATGCCAGGTGTGCAAGACCAGGAGCGTATGGCGAAACTTTTACAAGGTTCTGCCGAGTTACAGTTCTGGCAGGTATACCAGGTACAGGAAGTTGCGCCTTTACTAGAAAACATTAATAAAATTTTAGCGGCAACATTAAAAACTGATGCGCCTGCAAATAAAGATACAACTGCCGCTCCTGCTGCTGGTGGTAAATTAGCTGGTTTAGAAAAAGCAGCTGCTAAAGATACTACTGCTAAAGGTGGTAAACTTGCAGGCTTAGGTAAAAAAGATTCTACGGCTGTTAGAGCCGAATTGGCAAAATCTAACCCACTATATGCTGTTCTTAATCTTCCAATTTATCAGGGCGAAAACGGACAACAACAATTAATGCCAGGTGCAGTTGTTGGTATGTCGTTACAAAAAGATACTGCAAAGGTCAACAACTACCTAAAACTTCCGGAAGTTGCTGCATCTATTCCATCTACGATGAAATTTATGTGGAGTGTTAAACCAAGGGAAGGTTCGAGAATTTTCGAATTATATGCCATTAAAGTGGTAAGTGCCGATGGCAAACCAGATTTAGGTGGCGACGCGATCAGCGATTCGAAAGATGATTTCGATCAGCACAACAAGCCAGAAGTAACCATGTACATGACCAGCGAAGGTGCTGCTAAATGGAAAAAAATTACTGCTGAAGCTGCTGCTGATCCAAACAACAAAAAATCTATTGCTATTGTATTAGATAACCAGGTTTATTCTGCTCCAACCGTACAGAACGAGATTGCTGGTGGTGTTTCTTCTATCACAGGTAACTTTACCCAAACCGATACTAAAGATTTATCAAACATTTTAAAAGCTGGTAAATTACCTGCTCCTGCGCGTATTGCAGGTAGCTATGTAGTTGGTCCTACTTTAGGTGCACAAGCTATCCACGATGGTTTAATCTCATTCGTAATTGCCTTTATCGTAATTTTAGTCTTCATGGCTTTATATTATCACCGTGCAGGCTGGATTGCTAACTTTGCCTTGTTAATCAACTTATTCTTCATCATCGGTATTTTGGTATCGCTTGGTGCAGTATTAACCTTACCAGGTATCGCAGGTATCGTATTAACCATTGGTTTATCGGTAGATGCAAACATCCTGATTTTTGAGCGTGTTCGTGAAGAACTTGCCCATGGTAAAAACACGGCTACTGCAATTAAAGAAGGTTTTAAACATGCAATGCCATCAATCATTGACTCAAACGTTACCTTATTTATTCTAGGTGCCATCCTTTACGTTTTCGGTAGCGGGCCGGTTCAAGGTTTCGCAACTACTTTATGTATTGGTATCCTTTCATCATTATTTGCAGCTGTAGCGATTTCGAGAGTTGTTTTCGAATCGTTATTAAACCGCAAAATCGATGTAAGCTTCGATAACAGCCTAACACGTAATGCATTTAAAAACCTGGCCTTCAATTTTGTTGGCCGTCGTAAAATCTATTACATTATCTCTACCATCATTATCATTGCCGGTATTGGCATGTACTTCAAAAACGGCGGTTTAAACCTGGGTGTAGATTTTAAAGGTGGTAGAACCTATTTGGTTCACTTCGATAAAGCAGTTAACACTGAAGATTTAAAAACCAAGTTAAACCCTGTTTTCGGCAACGAAACCCCAGAGGTTAAAACTGCAGGTGAAGATAGTCAGGTAAAAATTACCACTACTTTCCACATCGAAGATCAGGACATTAAAACTGATAAAGTTGTAGAAGATGCTTTAAACAAAGGTTTAGCAGGTTCTAAATATGAAATCGTAAGCTCACAAAAAGTGACGCCGATTATCGCCAGTGATATCGTAAACGGTGCTTTCTATGCGGTATTGATCTCATGTTTATTCATGTTTATCTATATCGTAGTGCGATTCAAAAAATGGCAATATGGTTTAGGTGCGGTAATCGCATTATTCCATGATGTATTAATGGTATTGTCTTTCTACACGATTTTAGACGGTATTATGCCATTCTCATTAGAAATCGGTCAGGATTTTATCGCAGCAATTTTAACGGTAATGGGTTATACCATGACAGAAACAGTTGTTGTATTCGACCGTATCCGCGAGAAGTTAAAAGAATCCGGTAAAGAAGATTTACATGGCGATGAGCGTAATAACCTGATCAATTTCGCATTGAACAGTACATTAAGTCGTACTATCTTAACCTCGTTAACCGTATTCTTCGTGTTATTGGTTATCTTTATTTTCGGTGGTGATAGCATCCGTGGATTTATTTTCGCCTTGTTGATCGGCCGTATCATTGGTACCTATTCATCATTATGTATCTCTACTCCTATCGTTATCGATTTAGGTAGCTCAGCTGAGAAAAAGAAGTAAAAGATTAATAATCCTAAAATATATAAGCGTTCCGGGCATCCGGGACGCTTTTTTTATGTGCCATTACCATCAGGAAACGAAGACACGAAGTTGATCTTCTATATGTTTAATAATGGAAAAGCAAAGCCTGTAATTCTTCGCTTGCGATAGTCCTGCTATACATTCCAATCTTTTTAATTGGCACTGTTATGCTGAGGAACGAAGCATCTGTTTCATCGGTTTCAAATGCTTCGTTCCTCAGCCTGACAAGATGTTAGGGATTGCTACAAATTAAAAAGGATTTCCATTGCTATCAGGTTTATTTTATTCGGGACAGTGCTCAAAATTAAATAAAACTACGCTCCGTCATACCAACGTTATATCTTGATTATTATACTGGAATATCTGCCAAAACCTTATTCCCTAAACCTTTTGGCTACCTTTTTGTTACATTAGCGATAGATAAACCGATATAAAAATGGATTTACAACTTCCTAAAAGCGAATACCCTAGAGTAGTTATAGTTGGCGGTGGATTTGGTGGAATTGAGTTAGCTAAACGTTTAAAAAATAAACCCTTTCAGGTGGTTATGCTCGATAAGCACAACTATCATACTTTCCAACCGCTGCTTTATCAGGTTGCTACGGGAGGCTTGGAAGCAGATTCGATTGCTTTTCCTTTAAGGAAGATTTTTAAAGGACAGAAAAATCTAATTTTTCGGGTAACTAAGGTTACGGAAGTGAACGCAGCAGAAAACTGTTTGCAAACAGATATCGGCAGGGTTAATTATGATTATCTGGTGATTGCCACAGGTTCTACCAGTAATTTCTTTGGCAATAAAGAAATTGAAGCCAACTCAATGCCAATGAAATCAATTCCGGAGGCACTGGATTTAAGAAGTTTAATTTTACAGAATTTCGAAAAATCACTGATCGAAAAAGATTTGGATAAAAAAAGTGCATTGTTAAACTTTGTTGTAGTTGGTGGCGGTCCAACCGGGGTAGAAACCTCTGGCGCCATTGCTGAGCTTAAAAGACATGTAATCCCGAACGATTATCCGGAAATGGATTTGAGCAGGGTGAACATTTACCTGATCGAAAATTCGCCTGAATTATTGGGGGTAATGTCGCCACAGGCACAAAAGAAAGCCAAAGATTTCCTTACCGATATGGGCGTTCAGATCATGAACGAAACCAGGGTGCTGGGTTACGACGGACATACGCTTACGCTACAGGATAAGGCGCCGATTTTAAGTTCTACGGTAATTTGGAGTGCTGGTGTTAAGGGTGAAGTTTTAGGTGGTTTAAATCAAGCTGAAGTGGTTAGGGGTGGCAGATTAAAAACTGATACCCAAAATTTGGTGGTAGGCTACCAAAATATTTATGCCATTGGCGACGTAGCGGCCATTATTAATGAGGAAACACCAAACGGTCATCCAGGAGTGGCTCCTGCGGCCATACAACAAGGTCATCACCTTGCCAAAAACCTGATCAACATTAAAGAAAACAAGCCTTTAGAAAAGTTCAAATACTTTGATAAAGGCTCCATGGCCACCGTAGGCAGAAATAAAGCGGTTGTAGATATCGGTAAAATCCGTTTTCAAGGGGTTTTCGCCTGGTTTACCTGGATGTTTGTCCACTTAATGACTTTGGTAGGCTTCAGAAACAAAATTATTGTCTTTGTAAACTGGGTCTGGAGTTATTTCAGCTACGACAGGGGAACACGTTTAATTATCAGAACCTTTGCCAAAGACCGTAGTGTTGATTATAGAGACGAGGTACCGACTGAAGAGAAGGTTCATTAGTTTATTGGTCATAGCGATCCCCTGATGGATAATAGTTGATCGTGATGAGTTGATAGGCAAATGGTCTATTGTCAGTCCTAATGTAATTATCTTATCTGGAGTGTATCATAAATTTATATCCGTTTATGATGCACCATCGCTATCAACCACGTGACCATCAACTATCAAAACTTCAGCTCGAATCTAAAAATATTCTTTTCTTTGCGACAAACTTTGCGCATTTTGCGGTTAAACCAAAAATATGAGCCAGAATAAATTCAAATTAGTAGAATGCCCACGTGATGCCATGCAGGGTTTGCATGATTTTGTTCCAACAGCGCTAAAGGTTGAATACCTGAACCTTTTGCTTCAGGTGGGTTTTGATACGCTCGATTTTGGAAGTTTCGTGTCGCCGAAGGCCATCCCACAAATGGCTGATACAGCTGAAGTTTTAGCAAAATTAGACCTCAATAGCACCACGACGAAGCTTTTGGCCATTGTAGCCAATTTAAGGGGTGTAGAAGACGCTGTAAAGCATGGCGCGATCGATTACCTTGGTTTCCCTTTTTCAATCTCAGAAACCTTCCAGCAACGTAATACCAACTCCAGCATCACGCAATCCTTAACTACTGTTGAGGAAATGCTTTCGCTGTGTGCTAAAAACAACAAGAAAGCGGTAGTTTACCTGTCTATGGGTTTTGGCAATCCTTATGGCGACGAATGGAATGGTGAAATTGTAGAACAATGGGCTGATATTTTAGTGAGTAAGGGAGTAGAAATTCTGTCTTTAGCGGATACCGTTGGGGTTTCAACACCAGAAAAGATAACGAGTATATTGCCAAAACTGATTTCGAGGTTTAGCGGTACAGAAGTTGGTATTCATTTGCACTCCACTCCTGCTGAACGTTTTGAAAAGATAGAAGCTGCTTATCATTCAGGCGTAAAACGCATTGATTCGGCCTTAAAAGGCTTTGGCGGATGCCCGATGGCAGCTGATGACCTTACAGGCAATATTGCTACCGAAGATGTAATAGGCTATTTGAATGCTAAGGGAGAAAATTTAAACCTCAAGATGGATAAGTGGAATGAGGCAATGGCTTTATCGGGGGAGATATTTGGGTAATTTATTTGCCACGGAGCCACGGATCCTCACAGAAAATATTCTGTACCATCAGTGCCTCCGTGGCTTACTACATCAAACCTTCTTCACCATTTTAAAATGCTGTATTCCAGCCTCCTCAAACTGCTCGCCTTCGGCTACAAAACCAAATTTGGCATATAAACTCATGGCATCCAGCTGTGAGTTTAAATAAATGTAATGTGCATCTTCAGGTAAATCAGAAAGTGCCTCCGCTATTAGCGCACGGCCAACTCCCTGTCCTCTAAAATCCTTTAATACCGCAAAACGTTCCAATTTATAACCATTATCTGTTTTACGCCACCGGCAAGCACCACAAGGCTGACCGTTACTGGTGGCCAGAAAATGTACTGACTCATCTTCATGTTCCCATTCCAGCTCCGGCGGACAATTCTGTTCGTCTACAAAAACAATTTTACGTATAGCAAATACTTTATCTAAATCTTCGGGATGGTTAACTTTTTGAACGTGTAGACTCATTATCGTGGTGTTTAAAGTGTTTATTCGATTTTAATTTCATTTCATTGAGCTCTTTGGCTACATCTATGGAATGCGAACAATGAATATCGGCCTCTTTTTTGGCAAGTGTAGCAATCGTAACGTAAAATTTATGCAACTGGTCCAGTTCTTTTTCACTGAGGTCTTCAATATCCACCATACGGTTACTCGCACCCTGTTGAGCTGCAATTAATTCGTTCAATTTTAACTGAATGGCCTTACCATCTTTGTTCTGGGCCTTCTGAATTAAGAAAACCATCAGGAAAGTAATAATGGTTGTGCCTGTATTAATCACCAATTGCCAGGTTTCGGAGTAATTGAATAGTGGTCCTGTTACTGCCCATATAATTACAATTGCAGTTGCCGAAATAAAAGCAACCGAACTTCCTGTAAACTTTGTTGCCGCGTTAGCGAATTTTTCGAAAAAATTATTTTTCTTGGTTTCGTTTTTAGATTTTGCCATTACAATTTGTTTGCTTAAATATAACCATAAAACAAACAAAAGCGCCATAAGTTTTTAAACCTATGGCGCTTTTACCTTTAGCTGAAAAGTTGTAATGTTAGAATTATTGTAACCTTAAAACCTTAAAACATTCCATTAAAGCTTGTCGTTTACGTTGATACAGTTCAGGTCTTCGAAAGCAGTGGTTAAACGCTTTACAAAGGTTTCCTCACCTTTACGCAACCAAACACGTGGATCGTAGTATTTTTTATTTGGTTTATCATCGCCATCAGGGTTACCAATCTGGCCTTGAAGATAAGCTTCATTCTTTTTGTAATATTCTAAAATACCTTCCCAAAATGCCCATTGCATATCAGTATCGATATTCATTTTAATCGCACCATAAGAAATTGCCTCTCTGATTTCTTCCTGAGAAGAACCAGAACCACCGTGGAAAACAAAATTGATTGGTTTCTCTGCGGTTAAGCTGAATTTCTCCTTGATAAAATCCTGAGAATTTTTCAAGATTACCGGTTGCAATTTTACGTTACCTGGTTTATAAACACCATGTACATTACCAAAAGCAGCAGCAACAGTAAAACGAGGAGAAACTTTGCTCAATTCTTCGTAAGCATAAGCCACTTCGCTAGGTTGGGTATATAATTTAGAGCTATCTACATCGCTGTTATCCACACCATCTTCTTCACCACCTGTAACACCAAGTTCGATTTCAATGGTCATGTTCATTTTAGCCATGCGTGCTAAATATTTAGCAGAAATTTCCATGTTTTCTTCAATCGGTTCTTCCGATAAATCTAACATATGTGATGAAAACAAAGGTTTTCCGGTTTCAGCGAAGAATTTTTCACCGTGGTCTAAAAGTCCATCAATCCAAGGCAATAATTTTTTAGCGGCGTGGTCGGTATGTAAAACCACGGCAACACCATAATGTTCTGCCAATAAATGTACATGTTTAGCTGCCGATACAGCACCTAAAATACATGCCTGCAATTTCTCATTATCTAATGATTTACCAGCATAAAACTGTGCACCTCCGTTAGACAATTGAATCATAACAGGCGAATTTACTGCCTTAGCAGTCTCCAATACCGCATTAACCGTGTTTGTTCCGGTTACGTTTACTGCTGGTAAAGCAAACTGATGTTTTTTAGCCTGCTCAAACAATTCTTGAACGGCATCTCCGTAAATTACGCCTTTGTAGCCTTTTAAACTCATTTCTTGTTAATTTTATTAAGTCCGAAGTTATAAAAAAAAATAACATTCCAAGCTTTTGTAACAACAGAATTATTTGCCTAACAGCAAAATAAGGCCTATTTAGTGTAAAAAACACATTATCCTTAGTGTAAAAAAGACACACCTATCGAAATAATCAAATCACAATGATCAATTATCAAACATTACAACGTGCTTAGAAAAAAACAAACTGTATACATTCAGTTTGAATATTGCGTTTTAAGCATTAGTAGTTGCTTTGCTGGTCTGATCATTGGAACTCGATTAATGGATATTGGTCATTGCTACTTGACGATTTGTCTTTGATGCCAATTTGATGGTTGGTTATTCCTTATCTTTATTTTATTTTTCGTTTCTTTGCAATCCAATTCTTTAAAAAATTATATGGCTTGGTTTAAAAGAGAGAATAAAGGTATCATTACCACAACTGAAGAGAAAAAGGAAGCACCAGATGGCTTGTGGAATAAATGTCCGAATTGTAAGAAACCACTACATCAGGCAGAACTTCAGGAAAACAAATATGTTTGTCATTACTGCGATTACCACCTGAGGGTAGGCTCAAAAGAATATTTCGAGGTTTTATTTGACAACAACGAGTTTAAAGAGCTTTTCCCTAACCTAACATCAGGCGACCCGCTAAACTTTAACGATAACAAACCTTATACCGATAGAATTAAAGAAAGCCAGGCTAAAACAGGCTTAAAAGATGCTATCCGTGCAGGTGTTGGTAAAATCGAAGGACAAGATCTCGTGATTGCCTGTATGGATTTCGCCTTCATCGGTGGTTCAATGGGTTCGGTTGTAGGTGAGAAAATTGCCAGATCAATCGACTATAGTATTAAACATAAAGTTCCGTTCCTGATGATTTCAAAATCAGGTGGTGCACGGATGATGGAAGCTGCATTTTCATTAATGCAAATGGCTAAAACTTCTGCTAAACTGGCTTTATTGGGTCAGGCTAAAGTGCCTTACATTTCATTGTTAACGGATCCAACTACCGGTGGCGTAACGGCATCTTATGCGATGCTGGGCGATATTAATATTGCCGAACCAGGTGCATTGATCGGTTTTGCCGGCCCAAGAGTAATTAAAGAAACCATTAAAAAAGACCTGCCAAAAGGTTTCCAGACTTCAGAATTTGTTCTGGAACATGGTTTCCTCGATTTTATTGTAGATAGGAGAGCCATGAAAGCTAAATTGGGCGCTTTTATTAAAATGATGAATAACTAGTTTTGGTTAATCGGTTAATTGTTTAACTGGTTAATTGATATTTAGAAAAGCAGGGCGTGAATCACTTCGGTTAATTCAGTCCTGCTTTTCGTTTTATCCCGATGAAAAATATCGGGATGCGCACTACAATCAGGTTTATTTAACATAGGCCAGTGTTTCTTTTGTAAGGCTTTACTAACTAGCGTATTACCTCCCAACTTTCGGGCAGCCCTCAATTTGAGGGGAATATTAACAGCATTTTTTCTTATTTTTAAACTAACCAAACTAAAAATCAGATGAAAAAGCTATTATTACTCACCATCCTGATCACGGCCATTATTTCTGTTAATGCTCAGGAGAAAAAAGCCAAAGTGCCTTATGATGAAACCTTAGCCAAGAAACTCGGCGCCGATAATTATGGAATGAAAATGTATGTTCTCGTGATGCTTAAATCAGGTACCAATACCACTGAAACTAAAGCCAAAACCGATAGTTTATTTGCAGGGCATATGGCAAACATGGGCAAAATGGTTGAAGCACAAAAACTCGTGGTCGCTGGCCCGATGGGTAAAAACGACAAAAATTACCGCGGTATTTTCATTTTAAATACCAAATCAATTGAGGAAGCCAAAAAACTATTAGAAAGCGACCCTGCAATTAAGGCTAAATTACTCGAACCAGAATTATACAATTGGTATGGATCTGCAGCACTGGCTGAGTATCTGCCCTTTCATGATAAAATACAGAAGAGCAGTTTTTAGGTTTTAGCAATTTGTCACGTTGAGCCTGTCGAAACGCCTTAAATGGTGTTATGGTATGTTCTTCGACAAGCTTAAATTCTATATTGATGATACTACCCTCTTTAAACTGGCAACCATTCAACATTCGACAAGTGTCTGCTGTTACCAGCTGACCATAATCAACTGCAACATTTCCATTAACTTCCCCAACCCTATTTCTTATTTCATAAATTAGCGCATCAAATAACTAAACCTAACTAATTATGAATAAAAAACTACTATTTTCAGCGCTACTCCTATGCGCTTCGGCGAGCGTTTTTGCACAAGACAAAAAAGTAATCGACAATATTGTTAAGGAAGTGAATGAAAACTCTCAATTGGAGAAACTCGCTCACGAACTGTTAGATGTTGTTGGGCCACGCTTAGTAGGTTCCCCACAAATGAAACAAGCCAACGAATGGGCCGTAAAAAAATATAGCGACTGGGGCATCTCTTCCAGGAATGAAAAATGGGGCGTATGGGCTGGCTGGGAAAGAGGTATTACCCATATTGATCTAATAAGTCCACGGGTACGTACCCTAGAAGGCACACAATTGGCCTGGAGCCCATCTACCAACGGTAAAGCCATCAATGCAGAAGCGATTATCCTTCCGGAAATTATAGATTCGGTATCTTTTCAAAAATGGTTGCCCAATGTAAAGGGTAAAATTGTATTAATTTCGATGAACCAGCTCTCTGGCCGACCAGAAAAAAACTGGGAAGAATTTGCCACAAAAGATCTTTTCGAAAAGTTTAAAAAAGAAAAAGCCGAAGCAGCAAAAACATGGGCAGCCAGTTTGGCCAAAACCGGTTTAACTGCTAAAACACTTCCTGTAGCTTTAGAAAACGCAGGTGCGGTGGCCGTGGTGATCAATAACTGGTCGCAGGGCTTTGGTGTAGATAAAATTTTTGGCGCAAATACCACAAAAGTGCCAACTTTGGATTTATCTGTTGAAGATTATGGACTGGTTTACCGTTTGGCATTAAATGGCGATAAACCCAAGCTGAAAATTGAGGCTGATTCAAAAAAATCAGGCGCTGTACCAACTTTTAACACCATAGCTGAAATTAAAGGCACACAAAAACCTAACGAATATGTAATGTTATCAGCTCATTTCGATTCGTGGGATGGTGCAAGCGGCGCTACCGATAACGGTTCGGGAACCATTTTGATGATGGAGGCGATGCGCATTTTAAAGAAAATTTATCCTAACCCAAAACGCACCATCCTGGTTGGCCATTGGGGAAGCGAAGAACAAGGTTTAAATGGTTCAAGAGCTTTTGTAGAAGATCATCCGGAGATTGTGAGCAATCTTCAGGCTTTGTTTAACCAGGATAACGGTACAGGCCGCGTGGTAAATATCGGTGGACAAGGTTTCGCTAAATCAAAAGATTACATTACCCGTTGGTTAGCTGCCGTTCCCGACACCATTAAAAACCAGATCAAAACCAGCTTTCCGGGAACGCCAGGCGCTGGAGGTTCTGATTTTGCTTCATTTGTAGCTGCCGGAGCGTTGGGTTATTCATTGAGTTCTACGAGCTGGGATTATGGTACATATACCTGGCACACCAACCGCGACAGTTACGATAAACTGGTATTCGACGAAATCAGAAGCAATGTAATTTTAGCTGCCATTATGGTTTATATGGCATCTGAAGATCCGGAAAAAACTTCGACCGAAAAAGCAACCGATTTACCTGTAAACGAACGTACCGGGAAACCATCTACCTGGCCGGTACAGACGAAATCAAACAGAAAAGGTGGTTTGTAGGTAAGAATATTGAATCGTTTTATAAAAGAGCATTTAGAAACAGGTGCTCTTTTTTATCATGAAATCGCAGACACGAAATAAATAATCTGGTAGTGGTTTTTTGAGTGTCGTCACCCTGAATTTATTTCAGGGTCTAATTACAAAAAGATGCTGAAATAAATTCAGCATGACGTTTTTACAATATATATTTATTCCTCTTTCTGCTGAAATTTATAAAACAAATAACCCAAAAAAGGTAAAATCAGCACACTCCCCAGTAAAAGCGCTAAACCCAGGCTATAAATGGTTTTCTCTGGCCCCACGGTTTCCAGCAATGAAATTGCATCCCCGCTTTTTAAACGGATAAAGTTAGGAAAGTGCGCATAACTAATAGCCAGAAGTATCATCGTTACCTGAAAGCCTGCTAAAATTCGTAAAACCTTCGTTTTGCCTTTAATCAACAGGTACCATAACAACACAAGAGATAAACTGGCCAGTACAATGGCCGATAAACCTACATTACTTTTAAAAACCCAATCAATCAAAGGGATTTTATCACGTTGTGCCGCAATAAATACCATGGCACCAAAAACTACAGCAGCCACATTCATAAACTCGGCTTTTTTAATAAAACGGCGTTTGTCATGATCTTCCTTTGTTTCACCTATCAGGTAGATGGCTGCAAGGAAACCACATAATGCAACCGTAAATAACCCCACAGCGACCGAAAACCAGTTTAACCAGCCTGAAATATAGGCCGTATAGAAATCGGTCGCCTGTGTGTCGATATGGCCAGAAATCAGGCTACCTGCAATAATGCCGAGAAACAGGGCCGTAATAAAACTCGAATACCTGAAGATGCGGTTGTACAGCCACTGCATATCATCTTTAACGGCATCATAATGCCGGAATACAAAAGCAGTACCACGGGCGATAATCCCAATGAGCATAATGGCCAATGGAATATGCAGATAAACCGACATGGTGGTATAAATATGTGGAAAGCCCACAAAAAGGATTACGATGGCAATGATCAGCCACATGTGGTTGGCCTCCCAAACCGGACCAATGGCCTGGTACATGGTTTTCCGGGTTTTACTTCTGTTTTTGGTTGAGGTAAACAGCTCGATAATGCCTGCACCAAAATCGGCCCCACCCAATAAAAAGTATAGCAAAATGGCCATGCATAAAAATGTAATTACAACGTCTTCCATATTTTGGCGATTACACTGATTTTTTCGATTTCACAGATCACAAATTAATGATGATTTAATTCCGTTTTATTGTACAGCACGGGCACCATTTTAATCTGGCGATAAAGTAAAAACGTTACAATAATACTTAAGGAAACATAAATAGCTGAGAAAATATAAAATGAGTAGGCTATACCTGGCATTGGCGTAACGGCATCTTGCGTGCGCATAATGCCGTAAATAATCCAGGGTTGCCTACCAACCTCTGTTACCACCCAACCGGCCTCTAAAGCGAGATAACCAAGCGGAATGGCGAAAACAAATAACTTTAATAACCAGCGTTTTTCGGTTAACGGTTTCTTTTTGAAAAGCATGAAGAAATAAGTTAAGGATACCAAAAGTAGCAGCGTGCCAATTCCCACCATAATCTGAAAAGCATAATGGGTTATGGCTACGGGGGGATGTTCATTTTCGGGTATCCGATCTAATCCTTTAACCTCAGCTTTAAAATCGCCATGTGCTAGAAAACTTAAGGCACCTGGAATTTTAATTGCCCCTTTTACCGTTTTGTCTTTCTCGTTCACAATACCCCCAATTAATAGGGGGGCAGGTTTTTCGGTTTTATACAGCGCTTCCATTGCGGCAAGTTTGGCAGGTTGTCTTTTAGCCACATCTTTTGCCGAAATATCGCCGCTTAAGGGTTGTAATAAAGCGCCGATACAGGCAAATACAGCTGCTATTTTAAAAGCCTTTAAATGGAATTCCTTATTTCTATCCCTCAGAATCATTAAGGCATGTACACCTGCCACAGCGAAACCTGTTGCGGTAAATGCTGCTAAACACATGTGCAAGGCCTGACTAAACCACGCCTTGTTGAACATTGCCTGTATAGGGTCTATATTAAGGTATTGTCCCTTTACAAAATCAAAACCCGCCGGACTGTTCATCCAGGCATTTGCAGCAACTACTAAAATTCCGGAGGCCAAACCACTTACCCCTACTACCATGCCGGTAAACCAATGGAACCATTTATTCAGTTTATTCCAGCCATAAAGGAAAAAACCTAAAGCAATGGCTTCGATAAAAAAGGCGGTACCTTCGAGCGAAAAGGGCATACCAAAAATTGGTCCGGCTTGATCCATAAATTTTGGCCACAATAGTCCCAGTTCGAACGATAACATTGTACCTGATACCGCACCAGTTGCAAAAAATATAGCTACACCTTTACTCCAGGCTTTTGTAAGGTTTTTGTATACCTCATCATTTGTTTTAAGCCACTTATAATGCGATACGGCCATAAAGAAGGGCATCACCATGCCGATACAGGAAAAAATAATATGAAAGCCTAACGATAAGGCCATCTGGGAACGGGCTGCTATAAAATCATCCATGGGCTGTAGATTTTGAATTGTAACAAATATAGTTGATAAACACTAAAGCCTAAGGTAATTCAATGACGTTGAAAGGATTATTTTAAATATAGAACGTTTATAAATTGAAAAAAGATTTGGATGTTCTTTGCTATGAAATATTCAATATCAGGGAAGTCATTCCAGAGGTTGATTTATTTCATAAAAGTCAATATGATTGACGTTAGCAATGCTTTAGGTTTAGGAAATGAATGTCAGTATTCCTTGGGCAGCAGCAGCCCCGCTATTCGTTCCAGCCGATGAAGAATCGGCTGGAACGAATAGCGGGTTTATAATGAGGGGTTTATTGAAATATTACCTCCCAAACCCACCTTAGCGCCAGTTTATTTTATGGCCCAATAGTATACAAAACACTGATCATTAAACTCATAAATTAAAAAATCGATGATCGCGGAATCTAAAAAATGTCTTCGATGTGCAGGATTCACTAATTTATCTGCTTGTCATTTCAAAGCGTAATCTAGATCCCCTCCTAATCAGGAGGGGTTGGGAAGGTTAGCCCCCCTTCAACTCGTCATAAGCAGCCGTTAAACTTCTTTCAATGCCATCCCCCTGCCATTCGGGTGCATTAGGAATGGTGGTTGTTTTTAAGATATCTTCTTTGCTTTTACCAGCTTTGATTTCGCCACCAACAAAAGTCAAAAGATTCTGAAGATAATTTTGATAGGCTTTAACATCTGCTTTGTTTCCGGTTACTTTTTCCGGATCTAAGCTATGTCCCCAGATAAATAAGGTATCATTATCAAACTGGGCTAAAATTTTATCCAACGCGGTAATCCAGTTGCCGATATGTGCGCCATTTTCCCTGTCGATGTAAGGAAACCTACGGTTGAACACCAAATCGCCAACATGTACAATATTGGCATGTTCGAAATGGTAAACCGCATCGCCATTGGTATGACCAGAACCATAATAGTAAGCTTTTATGTTCTCATCCCCTACTTTTGCATTCCATTTTGTTCCAAATGTGGTGTCTGGCAATAACTGTTTATCGAGGTTATTTGCTTTTTCTGCTCCTCTTTTCTGATTGACTAAGGAGTTTTGATGCGCCACAACTTTCTCGGCCAAACCTTTAAATGAAATGTTCCCCGCAGTGTGGTCGCCATGGTGGTGGGTATTGATCAAATATTTGAAAGGTTTTTCACCCAATTTCTTTAATTCTTCTATCACGTGAGGGGCTGAAGCGGGAAACTGTGCGTCTACCACCACAAAACCATTGCTCGAATTTAACCAGCCTATAGTACCGCCCTGCTCAGTAAATATACCGACATTATTACGCAATGGTTTAAAGTTATAGGCCCGTAACAGATCCTGTTGTGCAAAAACATCTGTTTTATAAACCGAAAGCAAGGCCATCGCCAATGCCGAATTTTTGATAAAATTTCTTCTTTCCATTTTTGGGTTAAGCTAAAAAACCACAGCATTTGCCGTGGTTTAAATTTAATGATTTTGATCGTGAATTAACAAATTTTATATTCCTGATCCTGGTAGTGTTCCAGGCTCATGTCCTGGCCCAAATGAATTGTTCTTACGGTCTTTATCTTTGTTAAACAGATTTGTGGTCACTTTTGATGACTTGTTTTCATCAAGTGTTCTATCTTCTTTAAGATCTTCCGCTGTTTTATCCAGTAAATTGTTCTCAACAACTTTACCTTTTTCTTTATTCGTTTCCATAGTAATTGTAAATTGATGTACTAAAGGAACAAGTGAAAAATAAGATTGTTTTTAATAGTTGTTTTGGGAATGGGATTATTGATAACGACATTTCCATGTTTGGTGGCTCACCAAACACATTGCAATAATTTAAGATTATTATCATGTTGGTTCAAACGTAATTACTGTCCCCCGTTTGATGACAAAAATATTCCATCGGTTGGTGAGCCACCAACTAAGTAACCATATAGAGCATAGAAATATTTTAATGGTTGGTGAGCCACCAAGCATGGAATAAATACATCTATTTGGCAATTACAACATCGCTCCGGGAAGTTTGCCCAATTCGTGGATACAGCCGAAGGAATGAAATCTTCTTTTATGGATTTTGTTGAAATGGTTTGAAGACTCGAATGAAAACGGATTGAAAATAAATTTATAAATGTGTTTTCTTTCTTCATTCAATTTTTCTTCCAGTTTAGCGTTTTCCAGATTCTGAGTGTTGCGGTTCTTTTCCATGATGATATAAATTATTGAAAACCTGGCAGGCTTTCAGGGTTAACAATTTTAATAATAATAAAAAGCTATTTTAAAATTTGCTTAACCTTATACCATGGGGATTTTGATAAGGTTTCGTTCTGGAACAACAGGTAAAATGGCGTGGATTGCCTTACGTTTGATTAAATATAAGGTTAATTATTGGGTTTTGCAAGTTAATTTTTAGCTGTCTGGTCATCATGTGTTAACACTTGAAAAGCGTGTTTTTTTTGGGGAAATCAGTTGCAGATGCGTTTAGGTAAATACAATCCCGCTTTGCTCTTTATTTCGCTGCACTCGTGTCCGTTCCGATCGGGTTTAGATGGCACGACCGGTAATCCTATTTGGGGCTGCAACATGCCTAAAAATCCTACTTTGCATCATGTCATTAAACCGCAAATAGCAGCAATAAAGCTGTAGCTAAACCCGATTAAAGCGGATACCGGCCAGGTGCCTAAGGCCTGCGGGCGTATGAGCGAAAAGCAGGGCTAACATTAAAATGAAAAGCTAAACCTGCTTTCCAAAAAATCATTATTGAATTATTTTACCCACAAAAAAAGTCCCGATCTGCACCGGGACTCTCCTATTTGGTTAATGATATTTTACGCTAAAGCATTCTGCTTTACTACCATTTTAACTTTTTCGATTACATAATCCAACTCTTCTTTTGTGGTATACTTACTAAATGAAAAACGTACCGACGGACGGTTTGGATCGGCATTGATGCCCGTTAACACATGCGAACCAATGTTCGAACCAGATGAACAGGCACTACCACCAGATGCGCAGATCCCATTGATATCGAGGTTAAACAACAACATATCGGCCATATCCATCTCCGGGAAAGATACATTCAATACCGTATACAAACTCTTATCTGCATCGGTTTCGCCATTAAAGGCAATACCTGGAATCTCTGCAATCAGTTGTGCTTTCAAGTAATCTTTTAAGCCCTGGATATGTGCCTGGTGCTGATCCATTTCTGCGTAAGCAATTTCTAAAGCCTTGGCCAATCCAACAATACCATACACATTTTCTGTACCGCCACGCATGTTGCGCTCTTGTGCACCACCATAAATCATCGGTGGGATTTTAATATTGCTGTTCACATATAAAAAGCCAACACCTTTAGGCCCATGGAGTTTGTGTGCTGCACAAACAATAAAATGTGCTTTAAGTTCGCGTACGTTGTGCGGATAGTGCCCCATGGTTTGAACCGTATCGGCATGGTAAATGGCATTGTATTTTTCGCAGATATCGCCAACTTTAACCATATCAGTTAAGGTACCCAATTCGTTATTGGCATGCATTAACGAAACAAAAGTACGCTCGTTATTTTGAAGCAGTTCTTCTAAATGATTGTAATCAACATTTCCTTTTTCGTCGATGTTAACGAAACTTAATTTATCGATTTCGCCATTTTTAAGCATGGTATTTAACGTATGCTCAACCGCGTGGTGTTCTATTTTCGAAGTAATAGCATGTTTGATCTCATAAGCTGCAATACCGCAACGGATAGCCGTGTTATCGGCTTCAGTACCGCCAGAGGTAAAAAACACTTCAGATGGTGATGCATTTAGTAAACCAGAAACGGTTTTACGGGCTTTCTCTACAAGCGTTCTTACCTCGCGACCAAGCGCATGAATGGCAGATGGATTACCAAAATAGTTTTCCATCACGTTTGTCATTTCTGCGATTACTGCCGCATCTAAAGGCGTTGTGGCTGCATTATCTAAATAGACCCTTTTCATTTCTACGAATATTTATAAGTTAGTGTGTTGGAGAGCGGCCTTGCTAAGGATAATCTCCGTTTAAAAAGCCGGGGTTTAATCGTTTTATTAAACCCTGACCCGTATAATTAAGCCTAAAATCTTTTTGGGGACTAAAGGTGTAATATTTCTTTAATATCAGAAATAATCTTGTTTGCTAAACTCTCGGCAATGGTTTCATTTTCTGCTTCACTGTAAATCCTGATGATCGGTTCAGTGTTGGAACGACGCAAATGTACCCAAGTTTTATCAAATTCTATCTTCAAACCATCAATTGTGCTGTACGGCTGATTTTTATACTTCTCTTCTACCTGTTTCAACAGATTATCAATATCCATTTCTGGTGTAAGGGTAATCTTGTTTTTAGAAATATGGTATTGAGGATAACTTGCCCTCAATACTGAGATTGATTTTCCAAATTTAGCCAAATGTGTTAAGAATAAAGCAATTCCAACTAAAGCATCTCTACCATAGTGCGATTCAGGGTAAATAATTCCCCCGTTTCCTTCGCCGCCGATAATGGCATTTGTAGCTTTCATTTTGTTAACCACATTCACCTCTCCTACCGCTGATGCATTATATTCTGAACCTGCTTTTTCGGTCACATCGCGTAAAGCACGTGTTGATGAAAGGTTTGAAACGGTATTTCCTGGTGTATTTTTCAATACATAATCAGCAACCGCAACCAAGGTATATTCTTCACCAAACATGCTGCCATCTTCGTTTACGAAACACAAACGGTCGACATCAGGATCAACTACAATACCTAAATCCGCATTTTGTTTCTGAACTTCTTTCGATATTTCGGTCAGGTTTTCTGGTAGTGGCTCAGGGTTGTGCGGAAAATGCCCATCCGGTGTGCAGTATAGCTCAACAACTTTGCTCACGCCTAAGGCTTTTAACAAAGCAGGGATAAAAATACCGCCTGTTGAGTTTACACAATCGATCACTACTTTAAAATCAGCTTTTTTAATGGCTTCAACATCAACTAAAGGTAAGGCCAAAACTTTATCAATATGTTTTTGAAGGTAAGTATCATTTTTGATTACTTTACCCAATTTGTCTACATCAGCAAAATCAAAATCGGCACTTTCAGCCAAATCTAAAACCTCTTTGCCTTCTGCATCGCTAATAAATTCGCCGTTTGCATTCAGTAGTTTCAGGGCATTCCATTGTTTAGGGTTGTGGCTTGCTGTTAAAATGATACCGCCACCTGCTTTTTCATCAGGTACAGCTACCTCTACAGTTGGCGTAGTAGATAAACCTAAATCCACCACTTCAATACCCAAGCCCTGTAAAGTTCCAATAACCAAATTATTTACCATCTCACCCGAAATACGGGCATCACGACCTAAAACAATTCTTTTATTGCCTGTTTTCTGTATTACCCAACTCCCATAAGCAGCTGTAAATTTCACAATATCAAATGGGGTTAAGCCGTCGCCAGCTCTTCCACCAATGGTTCCTCGTATTCCTGAAATCGATTTTATTAAAGTCACTTTATATAATTTATTTGAGGCTCAAAAATAAGAAAAAAAACAAGACAGCCGCTATTTTAGCAGGCTTGTGCAAGTTAATTTACATTGTTTTTATATCCATTGATGCGATCAATTTTATAGATTCGGGCAGGCTGCCAAAAACAAACGTGTGTTTAATTGGAATGGAGATCCATAATATTCCTGCAACTTTATTGCATAAAAACATATTCTAACTTTACTAGCGATTGTAAAACCTTATATTTGCATCTTTTTAAGATACAAACGGCTTTTATATGCAGCGCAAGTGGTTTCAATATTGGTTTAATTCGCCATACTATCATATTCTATATCAACAACGAAATGATGCTGAAGCCGAATTTTTCATCGATAAACTTACGCAATTCCTAAACCCAAAGACCGATGCCAAAATGCTCGATATTGCTTGCGGGAAAGGTCGGCATTCCATTTATCTCAACAAAAAAGGTTTTGATGTTACCGGAATAGATTTATCAGAACAAAGCATCAAATACGCCAAACAATTCGAAAACAGCAAATTGCATTTCCTGGTACACGATATGCGCAGGTTGTTTTATATCAATTATTTTGATGTAGCTTTAAACCTGTTTACCAGTTTTGGTTATTTCGACACCGAGAAAGACCATGTAAATGCACTTAAAACCTTTAGAAAGTGTTTAACGGCAGAAGGTATTTTGGTGCTTGATTATTTTAACACCGAAAAGATTGTCCGCAATTTAAATTCATGCGAAACAAAATCACTTGATGGTATAACTTTCAACATCACCAAAAATGTGATTGATGGAAAGATTATCAAAAAAATAAATTTCGAAGACCATCAAAAGGTTTATAATTTCGAAGAGCGCGTTCAGGCATTTAGTTTTGAAGATTTTCAGCGTATGCTTACCAAAGCTGGGATGACTATCTATAAAACATTTGGCAGCTATGGTTTAGATGATTTTGATGAATGCACTTCGGATCGCTTAATTTTAATCTGTAAAAAAGCATGATAGAAAGCATACAGCAATTTGATGTAGAATTGTTTTTGAAAATCCACCGCGGGCTTTCAAACAGCTTTTTTGACTGGCTGATGCCCTTAATGCGCAACCGTTTTTTTTGGTCGCCGCTTTATCTTTTTATCGTTGTATTTTGCATCAAACAATATAAAAAACAGGGTTATTATATTATCGGCATGGTGCTTTTTACTTTTGCCATGGGCGATTTAATCGCTTCTAGAGTGGTAAAACCCTGGGTAGCACGCGTAAGGCCCTGCAACGATTTAAATCTTTCAAACTACATTATCCACCGCGTACCTTGTGGAAGCGGATTAAGTTTCCCTTCTGCCCACGCCACCAATCATTTTGCGATAGCCGTTTTTTTGATCTGCATTTTCTACAGCAGGTGGAAACCTATTTTGCCTATCGGCATATTCTGGGCATTCATCATCAGTTTTGCACAGGTATATGTTGGTGTTCATTACCCTATCGATGTAACTACGGGTGCTTTGTTAGGTATAACAATAGGCATGATCTGTTCGAGAATATTTAAAAAATTACAACCTGATTTTTAACCTATGGAAATCTGGAAACTCTGCGTACTCTTTTTCTGTGCCTTTTTAGGTGGAACAGCCATATTTTTGGTAAAAAGCGATAAATCTAAGCTGCTGAAACTGATTTTGTCGTTCAGTGGCGCTTATCTATTTGCCATTACGGTTTTACATCTAATCCCCGATGCCTACAGCGGTCCGGATAAAGGACAAATCGGTATTTTTATTCTGATTGGTTTCCTGTTACAAATTTTCCTCGAACAGTTCTCTGAGGGCGTAGAACATGGTCATATCCATAAGCACCACGACGGGCATGTTTTCCCATTCGGGATTATGATCAGTTTGTGTTTACACGCCTTTTTAGAAGGGATGCCGTTGGCAAAAGAACAGCATAACGAATTAATTTTCGGAATTTCGTTACACCATATCCCGGCAGCTTTTGCCCTGGCCAGTATATTATTGCAAAACCATTTCAAGAAAAGTAGCATTGTATTTTACCTGCTGGTATTCGCTATTATGGCACCATTGGGCTTTTATGTAAGCGTTGGCCTCAGCAATGGAACCATTGGGGGTTTAGATGCTTATTTCAATAAGATTATGGGAATAGTAATTGGTATTTTCTTGCACATTTCAACCACCATCCTATTTGAATCGAGTGCCGACCACAAAATCAATACCCGCAAAATGATAGCCGTTTTACTGGGTATTGGGGTCGCGTTGATTGGTTTCTTTGCGGGACACTAGTTCAGTTGGCAGTTCCCAGTTGGCAGTTCCCAGTTGGCAGTTTTCAGTTAACCGATTAATCAGTGTTAACCATTAACCGATTTACCAACCAATAGCCGTTTTAAATACTTAATCGTTTATAATATTTATCCTTACGTAAAACATTAGTAAATTCGTATATGGATGAGATTGTAAATGAACCGGCTGTAGCATACCATAAAAGGCATTATACTGTTGAGGAATATCTTGAAATGGAGAAACCATCAGCTGTAAAGCACGAGTATTTCCAGGGGGAGGTATTTGCAATGTCTGGTGCAGGTGATAATCACAACGAGATTTTCAGCAATGTTTTCGGAGAGATAGTTCACAAACTTAAAGGCAAGCCTTGCAGGGCTTATGGAAGTGATAAACGGATGAATATTCCCGAAAATACGTTGTTTACCTATCCCGACATCTCGATTTATTGTAACGGATTAATACACAGCGACGTTGATGAAGACACCTCTATTTTACCTACGATAATTATTGAAATCCTGTCAGCCTCAACCAAAAATTACGACAGAGGAAGAAAATTCAACCTGTATAAAGATATTCCATCATTAAAAGAATACATTATGATCGATTCTGAATCAGTGTTAGTAGAGGCTTATTACATTAATGATGAGCAAAACTGGGACCTTCACCAACACCAGGATATTTCTGATATCTTAACACTTGTTTCGATGGGATTTGATATCGGCTTAGCCGATATTTATGAGCATGTTTCCTTTAGTGCTGCAATATGATACACTTTGCAACTCAATCGTCCAGCTTAAACAACTAACCTTCAGACAAAATTAACTAAATCGATATATGGATGAGATTGTAAATGAACCAGCCGTAGCATACCATAAAAGGCATTATACCGTGGAGGAATATCTCGAGTTGGAAAAAGCATCGACAGTGAGGCATGAGTATTTCCAGGGGGAGGTATTTGCTATGTCGGGTGCCAGCAATAATCATAACTTTTTGTTTTCCAACGTTTTCCTGGCAGTCGGCAGTAAATTAAAGGGTAAATCTTGTTATATTTTCGGGAGCGACATGCGAATGAATATTCCTGAAAATACCTTATTTACTTATCCTGATATATCAATTTATTGTAATGGATTAAAGCATACCGAATTTGATGGGGATACCGCGATTTTACCGACTGTGATTATTGAAATCTTATCGCCGTCAACCAAAACTTACGATAGAGGAAAAAAATTCAATTTATATAAGGATATTCCATCATTAAAAGAATATATCCTGATTGATTCGGAATCTATTTCGGTGGAAGCTTATTATATTAATGATGAGCAAAATTGGGCACTTCATCAACACCAGGATATTTCTGATACATTAATACTTGTTTCGATGGGGTTTGATGTTGCCTTAGCCGATATTTATAACCATGTCAGCTTTAATACAAAGTAATTAAGCCTTAATTGATAAAATAGGCTTTTTCTTTACACCCTGCCGATCAACCTTGATTTATTTAGGTCAACACCAAAATATTAGCGCAGTTAACTGAGAACTGTCAACTGGATCACTTTTTCTCTTTCTGCTTTCCATAACCCCATGGACAATGCTTGCATTTATTTTTGCAGCAATACCCGCGTTTAAGGTGATAGGCTGCTGTAAACACCATCAATCCATCTTCATTAAAATAAAAATCTTCGCCTTCTTTCATGTATGACCGATTATGGATCCTGAAACAGGTTCAGGATGATGAACAGCAAATATTTTAATGCCGTCCTTCGATTACAATTACTAATTTAATATTTTAACTTCCAGTTTATCTTTAAAATAGTTTTTAAGCTGTTTACCATCGCCATGCAAGGTCCATACCTGTGTTGGTTTCACTTTCTCAATGGTTTCTAAAATCGCAGCCCAATCGGCATGATCAGAAATATAAAGTGAGATTCCGTTTTGTTGCTGCAGGTTTTTCCACCCGGAGGCGAAGGCACGCACCACGTTAATGGCCTTATGGTAACTGTGAAAAACCATTGGAGGAACAATGTAAACCTGATGTTCCTGATTATTTTTCATCACCTTCCTATCGTACATTTTATAGTTTCCCACTTTCATCCCATAATCTTCATAAATTTTAACAAAAGGCATGATGCTATGGTGAACCATGATATTCTTTGTTGGGCAATATTCGTTCAGCAATTGGATAATCCGTTGGCTTTTACCCAAAGCATAAGATCCCAACATAATATTCGCATTGGTTTCGTTCAGCTTTTTGATTTCATCAATTGGCGAAGGGTGCTTCGTTTCAGGATTGGCAAAAGTGCTTTCGGTAATCAATACATCTGCTTCAACAAATTCAAAAGGCTCACAGGTACTATCGGGTTCAATCTTATAATCACCTGTGTATAGATATTTAACCCCCTTGTACTCCATTAAAACCTGCGCAGAACCTAAGATATGTCCGGCAGCATAAAAAGTAATGGTTACTTCTTTTATTTTGAACGCTTCGTGATAAGTTTTTGTAAAAAAATCAACCGCTGCGAATTTGCGGTAACGGTGTTTCATAAAAGTTGCGGTAGCAGCCGTACAATACACATTCTGGCTTCCACCAATGGCATGATCGCCGTGGGCGTGCGAAACCACAGCTTCTTTAACAGGCTGTTGTGGATCAAGGTAAAAATCGCCATAAATACAATATAAACCCGTTGGGGTAATGGTGATAAAATCTTCTAAAATCATAATTGAGATGGATGGATTAAGGATGGTATGATTAGAGCAGATTAAGCATTAGTATTTTTAATTTCTTCCGCCGACTTAAGAAATACCTGGTGTAAAGCTAAAACCTGTTCGATGATGGATTGTTGCTCATCATTCACGATAAAATAGTTTGCCAGCTTCGCCTTTTCTTCATCGCTCAGCTGTTTGTCCATACGGGCTTTTACCTGTTCTTCTGTAACGCCATCGCGTTGCATTAAACGCTTTATTTTAATCTCATAGGGAGCTGTAACTAAAATTGTGGTATCACACATTTTGTAAGAACCACTTTCGAACAATATTGCAGCTTCTTTTAAGGTATAAGGAACAGTTCCGGGAATAGTTTCTTCCCATGCATCAAATGCCCTGAAAACTGCCGGATGAACCAATGCATTCAACTGGGCAAGTGCTTTTTCATTATTAAAAACGATGCCCGCAATATGTCTGTTATTTAGTTTTCCATCTTCAAAATAACTTTCATTGCCAAAAGTACTTCTAAGTCCTTCTATCAATAAAGAGTCCTGGGTCATGATTTCTTTAGCTACAGTATCGGCATAAAACACTGGAATCCCCAACACTTCAAAAACCTTACAAGCAGTTGTTTTTCCGCTTCCTATACCGCCTGTTATACCTACTTTATACATTATTTTTCGACAATGAAATCTATTTTGGAAGGAACTACATTCACCAGCTTACAATAATCAGGAAACTCGGTTATCTTCACCGTAAATTGGTGGTGCCTTAAGTTTTGCCATTCGTCTACATCAATCGTAGCGGTAATAAAACTCTCGTCAACCTGATCGTAATTGCTTAGCGCCACTAAAAACGAAACTTTAACCTTTTTAGGATAAAGTTTTATACTATTATAGTTCCTGTTATTTACAATTTTTATTGGCACTTCAATGGTTTTCTCGGTAAACTCATCTACAGGCAGCCGAACTTCCACAGATGAAGGATAAATACTCACATTTTTATGTATACTGTGCTGTAAAGCTATCCTTGTGGTACTACTGCTCTGTATTTTGTCTTGCTTAAGTGTATCTGTAGGCCAGAATTTAATTTTCGCCAGCTCTTCTGTCGGGCCAGCTACCTTAACATATTTTGGGTTAAGGATGACTTCGCTCGCAATACCATATTGCTTTGCAAAGCTCAGTTTATCGATCAGTTTTACAGGAACTTTTTTAACTATCCGTTTCGTAAAATCGAAATACAGGGTATCTGGTTTAACAGAAATTACTTTTTGGGTACTTTCCAGCTGCCTATTGATGTTGAATAACTGATCGGAAAAAACAATAAAATCTTTGGTGTTTAGCTGGTTTAGATTAACGGAAACGGAAGGTGGACTGATGCGTAAACGTGCAAAGAGCAATTGCCAACCGGTTCCTTCAACCTGTAAATCAATGGTATCAGATTGTAATGGATAAAATGCCCTTTTAGTCGGCGTATTTTTAAAAACTAAAACTGTTTTTGCAGTGTAAATGTACTTGTTATTCAATGCCATAAAAAGCCATGCCGCTATGGCCAGCAGCAAGCAGGCCAGTAAGCTAAATACACGTCTTTTTTCAATCTTAGTTAATCTAATAAAGGGCATAATCAATTGATGTGTTACATATAAATTGGAAAATTCCATTCCAAAATGCATTCAACCAAATGTAGTAAAACAAAAACAGTCCCGAAAGTTTTCGGGACTGCTCTTATATTTTATTAATTTCTTAAGCTTTTGGCGCAACAACTGCTTTAGTTGCATCTAAAGAAACTGCTGATTTATCAAAGCGGATTTTAACACCACCTTCAACTTCAATTAAAAAAGTAGTTTCGTTCATGTCGGCAATACGGCCATGAATACCCGCGGTAGTTACAATTTTATCTCCTTTTTTCAATTCTTCAACCAATTTCTTATGGTCTTTGGCTTTTTTAACCTGCGGACGGATCATGAAAAAGTAGAATACTACCATAATCAAAACCATTGGTACAATTGTGGTTAACATGTTGCTACCGCCTGCTGCTGCCTGTAAAATTACTGTTAATGTCATTTCTTATTTATTTGTTTTTGTGAATAGCTGATCTTTTATTCGCAGTTGCGCTAAATGATCGACTGATTTATTTTTTAGCCAATACCTCTCCTACCAAATGTACGGTAGTTACTGTTGGGTTTGCATTTGACGTAATGGTTACCACTTTATCTTGCATGCCCATTTTGCCTTCGCTGTTAAAAACTACGCTAATGATGCCTTCTTTGCCTGGTAAAATGGGTTCGCCCGGCACCTGAGGTACGGTACAGCCGCAGGTTGCAGTTGCGTTTGAAACAATTAGTGGACTCTTACCTGTATTTTTAAGTTTAAAAGCATGCTGAACCTTTTCGCCTTGTTCTATTTTACCAAAATCGAAAATATCGCGTTCGAAAACAATAACAGGAGCATCTGCTGGTGCAACTTTAGCTGTTTTTGAAGTATCGTTACCCACAGAAACGGTTGATTTGGCTTCTGATGTTTGGTTATTTGCATTGCGGCACGCTGCGAACGAAAGCGCAACTACAGCCAGGATAAATGTTCTTTTCATTTTTAGTCTTCGATTAATCCGCGGCCAATCTTTTTAATGGTGTTGTTTTTCTTAAGATCGCCTAAAATTTTGTCTAAAATACCGTTAATAAATGAATTACTCTTCGGTGTACTGTAATCTTTTGATAACTCTAAATATTCGTTAATGGTTACTTTAACCGGAATAGATGGAAAGTTAAGCAACTCGCAGATGGCCATTTTCATCAAAATGGTATCCATTAAGGCAATACGTTCCGATTCCCAATTCTTAGTTCTATCGGCAATCATTTCCTGATATTTGGCGTCGTTCTGTAAGGTATGTACAAACAGATCCTGAACAAATTTGCTATCCTCAACCCAATCGGCACTGATTTCAGTCAGTTTGTTTTTAAACGGATCTTCGAAAGTGAAGTTTTTCAGGGTTTTGGCTACCATTCCTTTCATTACTTCGTGATCGACCTGCCAGTTGATAAATTTCTCTTCGAAAACCTGCAAAATGGCCTGGTTTTTTAAGATGATTTTCCTGAAAATGTATTTGATAATATCTTTTGATGATTCTAAACTTTCGTTTGGATCGGCAAGATATTCTGCATATTCTTTTGATGCTTTTAACGAGTTGTAAACTGTTTTGCGGATTTCCGGATCAAAGCCCCAATCTACCTTGTATTTTTTAACTGCAGCAACATATTCAGGATTCTGTTGCATTAAAACGCTAAACTTATTGTGTAGCAATTTCATATTAGGATTGATATCCTCTGCTGTTTTGATAAACTTATTAGCGCGCTCTGCAGCGTCGTTAGCAGTAAATTCGGTAACTTCTACCATTAAAGATAACATCCAGATGTACATTTCGTACACGCTATCGATGCTCTGCATTAAGGTTTTCAGATCACCTTTAATGTCTTTTTTGTCTGCCATGTGCCAAGCAAAAATATTTTGCAAAGCTTTGATTCTTAAGTGCCTTCTGTTTAACATGAATGTAAGAACGAGTGTGGTTTTTTAAACCTCTTTTAATAATTATGATTTAATATGACGATTTAATTTTTTTAACATCTGCAATCCGTTTTTCAGCAATGCGGTTTGCAGCAATATTTGTTGAAATGTTTTCAGCTTTACTTAATTTAATCACGCTACGGGTAGCATCATAAATATTCTCGGTAAGCTGTACCGTACGTTTTTTGCCAAAACCAGTCAGTTCAGAGTAGCAGGAAATTAATCCGCCTGCATTGATCAGATAATCAGGCGCGAATAAAATTCCTTTTTTCAAAAGTAACTCGCTATCTAAAACCTCATCTTTTAACTGATTGTTTGCTGAACCTGCAATAATGGCAAATTTCATTTTTTCGATGGTTTTATTGTTTACCGTCGCACCCATTGCACATGGCGCATACACATCGGCATCAATGGTAAAAATTTTATCGGCATCAATAGGTTTCGCTTTATATTTACGGGCAACATAGGTTAATTGTTCCTGGTTAATATCGCTTATCAGTACTTCGGCATTTTCTTTTCTCAATAAGGCAACCAGATGTTCGCCAACGTTTCCGATACCCTGTACTACAATGGTTCTACCTGCAAGCATATCTGTTCCGAAAACCTCCTTTACACTTGCTTTAATGCCTAAATAAACACCTTGAGCGGTAAAAGGGGCAGGATTACCAGCACCACCAATTGATTCGGGAACACCGGTAACATAATTGGTTTCCATACGGATATACTCCATATCGCGGGTATTGGTGCCCATTTCTTCTGCAGTAATGAATTCGCCATTCAGGTTTTTAATAAACCTGCCGTAGCTGCGCATTAAAGTTTCAGTTTTATCTTTTCTGGAATCGCCAATGATTACTCCTTTCCCTCCACCAAGATTTAAACCTGTAATGGCTGTTTTATAAGTCATTCCACGGGATAAACGCAGGGCATCTTCCAAGGCTTCACCTTCTGTGGCGTAGCTCCACATGCGTGTTCCACCTAAAGCGGGGCCCAAAGTGGTATCGTGTATGGCAATAATTGCTTTTAAACCTGTATCTGGATCATTGCAAAAAACCAATTTTTTATGCCCATAGGCACTTAATTGATCTAAAATTGATGAATCTGACGGAGAATTTGCTGGCATATTGAACGTTCGGCTAACCTGCTGCAAAATTAAAATAAAAAACCATTATTACACGTATTTAACGAAACTATAACAAAATTTATTAGGATATGATTAAATTAATGAGCCAATAAATTAAAAAAAAAGCTTTTTTAATAAGGGAGATTAGTGAAAATACTGGTTCGGAGAAACACGAACCAAGGCCTTTTCAAACCATATTGACCACTTAACATCTTCGATATGGTTCATGACTTTCATTAATCAAGTTTTGCTATATCTTCCATTCTACATCATCCGTTTTACATCCTCAAATGTCATTAATATTTAAAGCTTAAGTCCGAATGAACAAACATGCATCATGAAATCACAAAATTATCTAAGTTTGTACAACATGAAACATCTGAGCCGATTAAACAAATACTTTCTCAAATACAAATGGTGGATTATCCCGGGAAGTATTTTCGTGGTCATTTCGAATATATTTGGTGTGGTACCTGCACAAGTGATTGGCTATGCGGTTGATTTGATTACTGAAAACATCCAGGTTTTCAATCTTTTTCATGGTTTCGATCGCCAGGCTATTATTTATGATATTTTCGGCAGCAACCTTTTATATTTTGGTCTGCTGGTTATTGCACTTTATTTACTGAGGGGTCTGTTTCTGTTTTTTATGCGCCAGACGATTATTTTAATGTCGAGGCACATTGAATTCGACATGAAGAACGATATCTACCAGCATTACCAGGAACTGAGCCTTGGCTTTTATCGAAGAAATAATACCGGCGATTTAATGAACCGGGCCACAGAAGATGTTAACCGCGTAAGAATGTACGTTGGTCCGGCGATTATGTACACCATCAATACTTTCGTTTTATCGGTGCTCATTATCTGGTCGATGTTTGATGTTAATTCCAAACTGGCCATCTATTGTTTATTGCCCCTTCCCTTTCTTGTTATTATTATCTATTATGTAAATACACTAATCTTCAAAAAAAGCGGAAAGATTCAGGAACGGTTATCAGATCTTTCGAGTTTCGTACAGGAGCGTTTTTCGGGCATCAGGATCATTAAATCGTATGTGCGTGAGGATTATACACGAAATATGTTCGAAATCCAGAGTAACGATTACAAAAAAGACTCGATGGGTTTAGTTAAGGTATCGGCACTGTTTTACCCCACTATGCTGTTATTGATTGGTCTGAGCACTATTTTAACTATTTATATTGGCGGCATTCAGGTGATGAACGGGAGCATTTCCGCAGGAAACATTGCCGAATTCATCATTTATATCAACCAGTTAACATTCCCTGTAACGATGCTGGGCTGGGTTACTTCGCTCATCCAAAGGGCAGCGGCATCGCAAAAAAGGATTAACGAGTTTTTAGATATTCCATCTGATATCCAATCGAAAGAGACTGGAGAGCGCACTTTAAAAGGCAATATCAAGTTCGATCACGTGAGTTTCACCTATCCGGATACGGGAATTGAAGCCTTAAAGGATGTTAGTTTTGAAATCAATAGCGGCGAATTTGTGGCTATTATAGGGAAAACAGGCTCGGGAAAATCGACCTTGGCCAATCTGATCATGCGGATGTACGATGTAGAAAATGGTGCCATTGATATTGATGGAAAGAACATTAAGGCATTAAACCTAAAAGATTACCGTGGCCAGATCGGTTTTGTACCCCAAGAGGTTTTTTTGTTTTCTGACACCATCAAGAACAACATTGCCTTTGGTTTAGATAGCGTTACGGATGAAGAAGTATATGATGCGGCAAAAAATGCTTCGGTTTACACCAACATTATCGATTTTGAAGAAAAGTTCGAAACCATGCTTGGTGAACGCGGAATTACACTGTCAGGAGGACAAAAACAACGGGTTTCGATTGCCAGGGCACTGATCAAATCACCTAAGATTTTAATATTTGATGATTGCCTTTCGGCTGTTGACACTAAAACTGAGGAGGAAATTTTACAAAACCTGGGTAAAATCATGGCCGGAAAAACAAGTATCTTAATTGCCCACCGAATTTCAACCATTAAAAATGCCGATAAGATTTTAGTGCTGGATAATGGCAAAATCATCGAACAAGGCACACACAATGAATTACTTAGTCAAAACGGGAGTTATACCGAGCTTTATAACAATCAACTTTTGGAGGAGGAAAGCCGAACTATTTAAATTGTATTAAAATTGTATTTTGAACTTTAAATATTTGCTTTATATTTACCGAAACCAAAAACCAACATCAATACCAACCATGGGAGAATTCGACAACAAGGAAAGAGAAGAAGTTTTTTCAAAGAAAGTAAGAGCAGGTAAGAGAACTTATTTCTTCGACGTGAAGGCTACTAGATCGGGTGATTATTATTTAACAGTTACCGAGAGCAAGAAAAGATTAGAAGACGGTGTATTCGTAAAACATAAAATCTTTTTATACAAAGAAGATTTCGAGAAATTTGCAGAAGGATTAAATGAAACTGTTGATTACATCAAAACTCACCAGGATGTGGTTGAAAAACGTTATGAATATTCTGAAAATGGAGAACATAGCGCTAAAGCAAGTGACGATTTTACTTTTTAAGTATTATAATTTCAAATAAAAAGCCTCCCGATTTTAAAAATCAGGAGGCTTTTTCGTATGCTTAATATTTTATTTTATCCCTCCGCCTGCGAGTACTGCCAATAGCAAAAGAAAATAACCAACGATCAATACGATGGTAATTATTCCCCAAAATTTAAAGAGTGATTTGACATGGGAAATGGCATCGTCCAAATTTTCCTGGTCGCCAAACAAAATCCCATGTTTTCCCTTTGTAGAAAAACGGAAAAGTAATAAGCTGGGGTAAAAAAAGAACAAAGCCAGCAACAGATAAAATATGGTAATCCCTGTGGCTCCAATACCAGCTAATGGCCCTAATTGGCTGAGCATACCGGGATTAGCAGTTATTGCAGCCCCTATACCAAATGAGCCTATGGCTAAAAATGCCGAGATGACAAAACCCACAACAGATAAAAATCTTGCCCATTTGCTCATATCGTAAAAGTAACTCCGCATTTCTTCGGTAACGATTAATTTTACTTCCTGCGGCACTTTCTGTTCTAAATCTTCCATTTAATTCTATCTATTTTGGGCTAAACTTAGATAAAATATAGATTTGATACAAGAGCAAGGGTTTAAATAAAGGTTTTAAAAGCTTATCTTTGCGCGGTTTTAGCGGGTATGATGGATGGAAAATGTAAGATGGATAAGGGGAAATATAACATCACGACCAACTAAAACTGTAGACTAAAGACTTAAAGACTAATAAATAATGGCATTACAATGTGGTATAGTTGGTTTACCAAACGTTGGGAAATCGACTCTTTTTAACTGTTTATCGAATGCAAAGGCGCAAGCAGCAAACTTTCCCTTTTGCACTATTGAGCCCAATGTTGGCGTAATTACAGTACCTGATGACCGATTGACCAAACTCGCTGAGTTGGTTAAACCGAACAAGGTTCAGCCGAATACAATCGAGATCGTAGATATTGCCGGATTGGTAAAAGGTGCATCAAAGGGTGAGGGATTGGGAAATCAGTTTTTAGGAAATATCCGTGCTACAAACGCAATTATCCACGTGTTACGTTGCTTTGATGATGGAAATGTAATCCACGTTGATGGTTCTGTTGATCCGATCCGTGATAGAGAGATTATCGATACTGAGCTACAGCTTAAAGATCTGGATACTGTTGATAAACGTATCCAAAAGGTAGAGAAAATGGCTAAAACGGGTGGAGATAAGGATGCCAAACGTACTTATGAGATTTTAACAGTGGTTAAAGCGCATTTAGAATCAGGCAAATCAATCCGTACTGCGGCTTTGGCTCAAGATGATTTTGATTTCATCGAGGATTTAGGCTTACTTACCCAAAAACCGGTAATGTATGTATGTAATGTTGATGAGGCATCGGTAATTAACGGTAACAAATATGTCGATTTAGTGAAAGCAAATGTTGCTGATGAAAAAGCTGAGGTTTTAGTAATCTCTGCTAAAATTGAATCGGAAATTGCCGAATTGGATAGTTACGAAGAACGTCAGGAGTTTTTAGCGGATTTAGGTTTAACCGAATCGGGTGTAAACAAACTGATCCGTGCTGCTTATAAATTATTAAACCTTTATACTTACTTTACTGCAGGCGTACAGGAAGTTAGGGCCTGGACGATTACCAAAGGTTTTACCGCTCCACAGGCAGCTGGTGTAATCCATACCGATTTCGAAAAAGGATTTATCCGTGCCGAGGTAATTAAATATAACGATTTCGTAACACTCGGCTCAGAAAATGCTTGTAAAGATGCTGGTAAACTGGGCGTTGAAGGAAAAACCTATGTAGTGGAAGATGGCGACATCATGCACTTCAGATTTAACGTTTAACCACTAAATCCCCAAGGGGGGAATTGAATAGCATAGCCACTTGAAAGAGTGGCTTTTTTATTTTAAGGTTTTTTATCCCGGAGGCACGAAATGTTTATTCAGCGTTGACAAATTAATAGCACAGTTGCACATCAAATCTTGGCCACGGAGACACAGAAAACACGGAATGATATTGTTTTTTACGCCCAGTCCAATATATAGCAGCTACATTGCCACTTAAACCCGATTGACCGTGAAAGCGCCTGATTCTTCATCAGGCCTTGAACAGAAAGCGGGAAGAAACTTAAACAGAAGCTTCTGCAACTGCTTTTCAAAAACTGTAACCGATTACTGCTAACTTATTAAAATACTTTGGTTATGCTTATATCGAAAACCTGTTAGATCTCTCTCCCGAATATTCGTGACTACCCTTCAGTCGAGAAGATCGGTTTCTCTCTTAAACCTTTAACCCGTACGCGGCTAACTGCACTTTGGTGTCTTCGTAATCGGTATGATGAATGCCTCTTAAGCCCAAACCTTCGGCAACCTGTACAAAAAGCATCCTATCGTCGATGTATAAACTTGTTTCCACATCGCTTTGTGAAATATCGATGGCTACTTTAAAAATATCAGCATCTGGTTTACGGAAATGCACAAAACTCGACGATACAAAGAAATCGACAAATTCATTCAGTTTGAAGGTATTGATCCGGTATTGGTTTAATTCTCTGCCTTCATTGCTGATTACGGCTACTTTAAGGTTATATTTCTTTTTTAACTCACATATCAGTTCAATCATTTCTGGATAAGGAAGCGATTTTTTGAACATAAATTCTTTAAAATCATCATAGCTAAAGCTGCGTTCTTCAAAGAAAACAATACGTTCTAAATACTCGTCAAGCGTTAGTTTACCCACTTCGTAAGTATCGAAGGTAAGGTGATGACGTTCTTCGAGGTCGACAGAATCGAGGTTAAAAAGCACAGAAGCTTCTCCCCTTGCATGCCTGTCCCAGCCATTGGTTAATAAAACGCCGCCGATATCGGTAAAAAGTGTGGTAATTTTCTTTTGCATGAGTTAAGTTTAAAGTAAAACGCCTTTTAAAAAAAGAACAGCAAAGCTGAAATAAATAATCAACCCGGTTACATCAACAAGGGTGGCAACAAACGGGGCTGATGATGTTGCAGGATCGGCGCCCAGTTTTTTAAGCAAAATAGGCAGCATAGATCCGCTTAGAGAGCCCCAGAGCACTACAAAAACCAATGAAACGCTAATGGTAGCAGCAATTAAGATCCAGTGTTCACCATAAACATTTGGTACGGCCACATGCCAGACAAAGATGCGTAAAAAACCAATCAGGCCTAAACACACTCCCAAAAGAAAGCCGGAAGTGATTTCTCTGTTCATTACGCGCCACCAATCTTTAATGGTTACTTCGCCGAGGGCCATTGCCTGTATGATGAGTGTAGAGGCCTGAGAACCGCTATTACCGCCACAGGAAATAATCAGCGGAATAAATAAGGCCAATACAGTAGCTTTATGGATCTGGCCTTCAAAAAAGCCCATTGCGGTAGCGGTTAGCATTTCGCCAACCATTAGAATAGCAAGCCATCCCACCCGTTTTCTAACCAGATTAAAAATAGAAGTATCGAGATAAGGCTCATCCAAAGCCGCTGTACCCCCGATTTTATGCATATCTTCCGTATATTCCTCATTCGCAATCCACAAAATATCATCAACGGTAACAATACCCAGAAGGATGTTATTTTCATCTACTACCGGTAAGGCTACACGGTTGTTCATCCTGAAAATATTGATTGCATCTTCCTGAGGATCGTTCGCTTTTAAGGCAATGAAACGTTTATCAGTCAGTTCGCCGATAATGGCCTCCGGATCGGCCAATAAAACCTCACGGATCCTGATATCATCCAACAACACACCTTCTTTATCGATCACATACACCACATCGATGGTTTCGGAATTTTTTCCATAACGCCTGATGTGTGCCAAAACCCTGGTAATAGACCATTCGGGTTTTACCGCGATATAATCGGGCGTCATTAAACGGCCAATACTATCTTCTTTATAACCTAAAAGGGCAAGCGATTCTTTACGCTCCTCGGGCGGTAAAAGCGTAATCATTTTTTTTACCACATCACCTTTTAATTCGCTAAAAAGTGCAGTACGGTCATCAGGAGGCAGATCTTTAATGATCTGATTCAATTTATTGCCAGAAAGTTTTTTAATAATGCGCTCCTGGGTAGGAAAATCGAGGATGCGGAAAACGTTTACGGCCCTGTTGAGGGATAGGGTTTCGATAAATTTAGCTGCATATTGTGGAAGTTCATCAATCAGTTCTTCAACATCCGAAATATTCAGTTGATCGAGATATTGCTTTAAAGCCTTATCATTTTCTTTTTCAAGCAGTTCCTGAATCTCTTCCACAACCAATTCTTCCATAAACAACTAACTAATTTATTACATGCCTAAACCTCTATTAACGGTTCGCAAAGGTGCATTTTTATTTCCTAAAAAGCCAGAAGTGGCCATTTTAAAATTCGCCCGACAGCCTTTAAAATTAAAAATAAACTGGAGGAAAGTTTGTGTGGCCCGTGTTTACCTGGTGATTTAATCATTTTTTAACATAAAAGATAGCTCAACGGTTAAAAGTTTATTTTAATGTGAATTTATCCGTGAAAAATAGCCTAGATTTTTTAATGAAATGATTTTGATTTTTCTATATTTGCAGCCTTGCTCCCGTAGTTCAATGGATAGAATTATGGTTTCCGGTACCATCGATATGAGTTCGAATCTCGTCGGGAGCACCTCACGAGACAAATCAGTTTTATGCTGTTTGTCTCGTTTTTTATTTTATGCAAATTGATTATTAATCAGGCATATTAACTCAACACCTTTGTTCAATCAAGGTGTTGCTGCATTCGCCGCCGTTGAAGAGATGCAACCGACACCAATATCTTTTTCATATTACTCTCTTTAATTTTACAAATAGGTGGCTATCAGACAGGTTTGCTACAGTCTGTTGCCGATAATTACTGGCCGGAAGATAGCTGCAATTCTTATGCTTTTTTCCCAAGCCTAAGTAGCACACCTACGCCAAATAACTATGTTAATTCGAGCTGGTGGTTACGCAATGGTGTATTTGTACGTCTGCTAATGGATACCAAAGCACAAAAGGCATACGCGTCTTAAACAACAAAGCTCCAACATCTTATCATAATATCCAATTATTTTTGCAACTTAAAAAAGTTCGAAATGAATGTTAAAATGGTCCCAACTGTAGAAGCGGTTGGCCTTCTGTTTCCGAAGTATTCTGCAGTGACACCCAAGCTTTGACCAACAGGTTTGTTGATATTGTATAGTATTGAAGTAATAGAGCTATAAGCAGATGATGCATTAGTCTTTATAATACCCAGCTTTATCTACTAAGGTCGGACTAACGTATGTCAGCTTAGATGAACCGAGTTGATTCATTTAGGATTAAATATTATTTATTCTTCTAATTGTAAGTCTATAGGCACATTTAATTTACTTCTTTGGTTTTGATACTGCAGTTTTGAGTATGGCCCTAAAACGACACCTTTTTTCTTCAATATAATCCAGTAATTTTGTTTTCTTACGAAATCACCTTTTATATAGGTATCAAACTTGACTATACTATCTGCCATTAAATCAAGTCTTTCAAAACTTGCTTGGTTGTTTGGTTTCATTTCTTCTACCACTCTTGCATGGATAGCGCTGTCTATCCATAAATGTGATTTTAAAAAGATTTTTTCGGAAGTATCACTTTTCGAGGTATCGGTTTTGTTAATTATCAAATCGTATTTATAGCGTAAATCTTGAGCCAAAAAACGCTTATATCCTTTTAAGGTTGGCTCCTGAATCACTAAAATATAGTCGTTATTAAATTTGTAGTCAATAACGTTTGGATATACCCCATCTTGCATTATATTTCGAGCCCTTATCCAACGTTGGTCTCCATCGACACGATATACATAATCGCTGCCTAAATCAATAGAACTATCTCCTAAGTTAGCACAGGATGTGATCATAAGAAAAACTGAACTGGTAAACGCAAGTATAAAATTGTTGTAGATTTTCATTTCTTAAATTATTAAGGGCCTTGACCTAAGGTAGCAACCCCTGAAAAATTAATTAAATACGGCGTTCCGTTACCTGGTGCCATTCCAAAGCCCGTAGCAACCTGCTCGCCAAGCCAAGTAGAAATTTCTAAAAAATTCAATTTTCCATGGGTGCCCCTTAGCTGCGCCAATGTCAAAATCAAACATATTTGAAAGGATTTGTACTTGATTGTTACCCAAATACCTAACATCAAGAGTACCAAAGACAACGCCGTCATTAAAGAAATTCTTTCTAAGTAAAGATATAGGATGAACTTCATTCACCTCCCAATCTTTTGCTATCGAAGGGTTAATACTTTTTAAATTAACGCTTGAAGCAGCTATCTTTATTGCTTTGACCTTACCCATCCTATACCAACGGTTAGCTTCTATTATCCACAGTTGGCCATTGCCATCGACATCCCAGGCCGGGTGTCCCCCTTGACTGGCATTCGTCTCTCTCTTAATTTGTTTAGGTGATTATGGCATTATTTACAGACAACCGCGACCAATCAACTCCCCTCGCTCAAAAGCAGGGATGTAAACACCAGTGTTATCATCGTTCCCTTCCAAAAACATCTTTATCAAACGAATCGTCTTCTTCATCACTATCGTTAAAATCTTCATCCGACATACCATCAGGATCGATAAAACGAATCGGGTTGTTTTTTCCATATGTATATGGCGAACATCCCCTGTTCAGCTCAGCCAGTGGATCCACTCCAGTCCATCTCCCGATCAGTGGATCATATGATCTTGCCCCGTAATCATACATCTTCTCCTGGTCCTGTTTCTCCTTGCCATTATACTGGAACTTGTTCTCAACACCTACCAGGTTCCGCTGGATGTCAAGCCCGAATGCATAGTAATCTGTCTCCTGGATCTTTCTTACCGCTCCCCCGCTGATATCAAAGTACACCCTTCCGTTACCCGGGTGGTCTGTCAGCGTGTGTTCGTAGCTATAGCTGGTCGCACTGATGCGCCTCACCCTGCCGGTCTCTGTCGCCACATACTTCAGGGCACCGTCCTCGTATTGGATACCGCTAATATACTCATTATTTAAACTCACTGTCCCACCGACCAGATTTTTCAGTTTATTGCCGTTGGCATCATAGGTATAGGCCGTGGACCAGGAAGCTGAAAAGAAGATGAGGTATTGGTGCTCGCATCACCTACACCGTTCAGCCTATGGCCCGTTTAGCTATAATTCTGCTGATCCACTACAGTCGTCAGTGATTTCCGCTGGAGGCTGGTAATGTTCCGCTGTAGGCAACCGTCTCGTCATTGCCATTATAATCTGAGAGAAAATCCGACATTTAAAAACAGAGACAGGCCTTTTGATTTCGTGCTTATTGATTTGAACGAAAAACGGGTACTTTAAGACACTCTTGTTTCATTTATATATAGTTTTGCTGGAATTGGACGTTTGAAACTTTTTACCAATTGGCACCAGGATCGACTTCAAAACTCCCTGTGGTACAACCACTTAATTCGCCGGTTTGCGTGACGTAGGAAGTATTGATTAAGTGATCAATTATTTTTATACAACAGTACAGGATGGCCATTTGCCTAAAAATGGCTAATTTGATTTTTTTAACCAAATTTAACCTGATGCTGAATAACAGATACCCAAAATATTTGTTTCTAGGAGCCCTATTGCTGGCTTTCTCTTCTCTGTCTGCCATTGCTCAATTGGCAAAGGTGCCCATAACTCCTAGCCAACAGGAACTGCAGCGGCCCTTTGGCAAAACTGATGAAGTTTCTTTTCAAAACCCCTCGAAAATCTATCATCCTGAAACCTGGTTCCATTTTATTGGCGGCAATGTTTCAAAAGACGGGATTACCCTTGATCTTGAGGCGATTGCCAAAGCTGGCTTTTCAGGAATACAACTGTTTCATGGTCAGTTTGGAGGTCCATGGCCTGGAGTACAGCCGCAGATCACGAGCCTGAGTGAAAACTGGGATGATGCCGTTAAACATACTGCGCTGGAGGCACGCCGCCTTGGTCTGAGATTTTCGATGAACAACTGTCCGGGCTGGGCAACTTCTGGTGGACCGTGGATTAGCCCCTCAAATGCCATGCGCAATCTGATCTGGAATCGGACCGACGTGACCGGTGGAAAACGCATTACACAAGTTTTACCTGTACCCGATCCTAATACAGAAGAATGGAGAGATTATAAAGAGGTGGCCGTACTCGCTTTCCCCACACCTGTTGGCGATACCGGGAAACCACTGGTACCCAAATCCATAAAAAGCAATACCGATTTTACCTGGGATCCCTATTTTCAGGCACAAGGAAAGGACCCCATCCGGTTGTCTCCTGTAGGAGCCAGCCAAGCACACTGGGTGGAGGTTGAATTCGCGGATCCGGTAGCCGTCCGCAGCCTGGAGTTTTCCAGCGTACAGCGCTTCAACCATGGCCAGTCTTACGAACCTGGTGTAAACATCCTCATCCAGGGCATCTTGCCCAATGGAGCGGTTAAAGATATCCTCCGTGCAGAAATGCCGCAGTCTAACTGGCAGGATGATCAGCCCATTACTTTGGCCTGTTCTGAACTTGCAGGCGTAAAAAAGTACCGCATATCGATTTCCAACAAATACAATATGAGCCTCAGCTCGATCCGTTTGTTCTCTGCGGCGAGAAAAAACAGCTGGGAATCGGAAGCCGCCTGGACTTTAAGAAGTATCCAGCGCAGTGGAGAGCATCCAAAACAATCGCCCGAAACTTTCATCAGGCCCGAACAGATTATTGATATTTCATCAAACATGGATAAGGATGGCAAACTGAGCTGGCTGGCACCGAAAGGAAACTGGACAATCCTCCGTCTGGGACATGTTAATGCCGGCAAACAGAATGGCCCCGCCCCTGCTGAAGGAACCGGCTGGGAAGCAAACAAACTAGCCAAATCAGGTGCGGATGCACATTTTGCTGGCTACATCGGACGGCTCTCGGGCGCAAATGGCCCCCTTGCTCAAGGACTTCTGAATGGAATGCTCATCGACAGCTGGGAATGCCATACGCAAAGCTGGACGCAGGAAATGGAACCAGAATTTAAACGAATTTCCAGCTATTCGCTCCGTAAATGGCTCCCAGCCTTATTTGGCTACGTGATAAAAGACCATGAAACAACCTCCAGGTTTTTGACCGACTGGCGAAAAACATTGAATGACCTGATGACTAACAACTACTATGGCCGAATGGCGACACTTGCAAAAGCCAATGGACTTTCAGTGGCCTACGAAACAGCCGCAGGAGATGTAGTTACGGGAGATATCCTCGAATACTTTAAAAACGCGGATGTACCCATGTGCGAATTCTGGCAACCGCTAAGTTCGGGATTTGTAGGTTCATTGAACTTTAAACCGATAAAACCCACAGCATCTGCCGCCAGAATGTATGGTAAACCCCGTGTTGCCGCAGAAGCATTTACTTCCATGGCGCTAACCTGGGACGAGCATCTGGAAATGCTTAAAGAGGTGGCCAATATCAATAGTGTGCAGGGCGTAAGCCATTATGTATTTCATACCTATACCCATAATCCGCAAAACCCTTTTTTAGCTCCCGGAACCTCTTTTGGCGCAGGAATTGGCACTCCTTTTTTAAGGGGACAAACCTGGTGGACTTATATGCCCGATTTTACAACCTATCTGGCACGCTGCACCTATCTGCTTGAACGCGGAAAACCCGTTTCCGATGTACTTTGGTACCTTGGTGATGAGATTGACCATAAACCGGATCAAAATGCCCCCTTCCCTGTCGGATATAAGTACGATTACTGCAATCCTGATGCACTGCTCAACAGAATAAAAGTAGACAATGGAATGATTGTTACCCCGGAAGGCATCCGTTACCGGGTGTTATGGCTGCCAGATGCGCAGTATATGCGGCCCGAAACGTTAGAAAAAATACGCCTGCTGGTCCGCAATGGTGCTACGGTTGTAGGTGAAGCTCCTATTGGTTTAGCTACGCTTTCTGGTGGCGATCTTGCAAAGAAACGTTTTAGCGCAGCCGTTAAAGACATCTGGGGCGGAACGCTAAAAGGTTTGCGGAAGACTGGTAAGGGTTATGTTGTTTCAGGCTTAGCACTAGGTGATGCACTTACTGTACTAAAAATAAAAGCCGATGTTTTAGGTACCGAAGCATTATGGGCTCACCGCCGCATCGAAGGTGCCGATTGGTATTTCGTCACGGCTCCAGAAGGCAGTGGTTATCAGGGCGAGCTTAGTTTCCACGCTACCGGTAACGCCGAACTCTGGGATCCGGTTACAGGAACATCACGGCCCATTGAAAGTATTCAAAAGGCTGGATATTCAACTGTCAAACTCGATCTTGCAAAAGCTGGTTCTTGCTTTATTGTTTTCCGTAAGGAAGAAAGCAGCCCCCAAGTAGTCCAAAAGAAAATTTCTGCATCCGGCACCAATATTCCGATTTCAGGAGCCTGGAAACTATCTTTCCCAGAGGGTTGGAATGCACCTGCATCGATGCAATTAACCGAGCTGAAACCATGGAAGGACCTGGACATTTCTCCCGAAGGAAAAGCATTTTCAGGTACCGCTACCTATACCACCACATTTAACATCGACAGTGTTGCCCTGAAAACAGCATATACAATCGACCTTGGCAAAGTAGACATGGCGGCCACTGTTATTTTAAATGGAAAAGAAATTGCCAGACTCTGGACGCCGCCATATCTGGTTAACTTTATGGATGGAATTCGAAAAGGACAAAATGAATTAAGTGTGAAGGTAACAAGCACCTGGCATAACCGCCTGGTTTTTGATGCGGGACAACCAAAAGAAAAGCGTAAAACCTGGACAATTTCTGGTCCCGACAAGAATGCACCTTTACGCGAATCTGGTTTGCTGGGGCCGGTGAAAATTACCAAGTATTAACCAAATTGAAATTCCAAAAAGATAGATAGATTTAACCAGAAAAAGCCCGACTAATCAGGTTTAGATAGACCATTTTATTGGAGCGTTTAAAAACAATGTCGTGGCACTGGTTGAATTCAACAAAATCTTTTAAAGTCTGGATGAATTTTTGGATAACCACTGGATGGATATCGATCTCCTCAAAATGGAGGTTATGTACGATCATCACCTTCTGCTTGCGGTCGGCCTTGGCATCCATTCTGGCAATAAAGGTATCGCCAGCCAATACAGGTAAGGAGAAATAACCATACTGGCGTTTCGGTGCAGGCACAAAACACTCAATCTGATAATCGAAACCAAAAAAGTCTTTTAACCGGTGGCGGAAAACGTTAAGGATATCAAAGGGTGAAAGAATAAAAACATGATCTGATATTTCAACCTGAATATCCTGGTTGGATAACATATACAGTGGCCCTTTTATCCCGTCTACGTCAATCAACTTCACCAGACCTTCCTGTAGCATTTTTTCGAGTTCGCTTTTAATCAGGTTACCTTTCACCCTTCGGCCACGCCATGCCATTTCCTTAACCGAACAGATGCCCAGTGCACCCAAAGTCCTTTGGATGATATACCTGGCAAATTCTTCGGCCGGGGGCATCGTCTGATCGGTATCCGGCGGCACGAGGTTCAGTGGCAGATCATAAGACTTATGGAATTTTTTGTCGCGGCTGATCATTAATTGCCCTTCCAGATAAAGCCTTTCCAGCGCAATCTTTGCAGGCCGCCAGTCCCACCAGCCACTACTGGCCTCTATCCTGTCGTTCTCAAAATCGCCCACCATTACGGCCCCCTCCCGTTCCACCTGATCCATAATCTGTCGCATCAGGTTCAGCTCTGGTCTGCTCATCGCTTTGCCTTGTAATCTGAAGGCCTCTTTTATGGGAAGCGAAAAACGAAAATCATGCATCGTAAGATAACCCGCATCAGATGTAAAATATTCGAAGATCCGTCCATCCTCGCAAAGCTCAGCAAGCCAGGAAATTTCATAGTCTGGCACTCTGGCAAACATCACATGGTGATGCGCCCGCTCCACTACATAATTAGTATCCAGTTGTACAAAGCCCAGGTGGTTAATGAGCTGATAAACAGCTTCGATCCCTAAACCAAACGGTGCATAAGAGGCAAGTCCGGCCGCCTCAAGGATGATTTTTCTAGCCTGGGCCTTGCTAAGGAGAATAGGTTCCATTAAACGAATTTAAATAATATTTGCTTTAAACCTGGCATGTACAGCTGGCAGATTTTAGTTTGCGCAGTACAGCAGAAGCCAAAAACGGGAAATAGTTCGCCACTCGATTTAATGAAAAAATGGAAGATTAATGCCCAAAGTGTGCATTAATCTTTCCATAAAGGCGTTAATTACAGGAAGATTTATTTGATTGATCAGCTACCAAGCAGCGCCGAAAGTTTTTCATCGATCAATTTTTCATCGTCGCTATACACCACGATTTTCCCTTCTTTATCTAACAATACATAAAATGGAATAAAATGTACCTGATACAAGCTTCCGACTCTTGCGGGCATCATTTTTTTAGGGAATTCATCTATTACCTGAAGCCAGGGCATTTGTTCTACATCCATGGCTTTAATCCAGTCGTTCCACTTGCTATCGTCGGATACACTCAAAATTTCAAAACCCTTACTGTGATATTGCGCATACACCTGTTTCCAGTGCGGAATAGCTTCCCTGCAAGGCTTGCACCAACTCGCCCAAAAATCAATCATCACATATTTTCCGCGCAGATCAGAAAGTGATACTTTAGTGCTGTCCCTTTTTAACAATGTAAAATCAGGCGCCATATTTCCTGGTAAAAGTGCTTCCCTATCTTTCAATTGTTTTGCAAGTGCCTTATAATAGTTACTGGTTTTAGCTGCTCCCTTAAATTGGTCCAAAATAGCTTTTAAAGTCGCTACAGGCATAGTTGTATTAAACCTATAATAATTGCTAAACGAATATACAGCTGATACGGCAGATGGATACTGATCAATAAATTGTTGGATCTGCTTTAACTGAGCAGCATTAATCTGTTCACTCAGTTTGCTAATGTCAGCCTTGATCAGTTCTTTTTTATCGGCACTTTTTTCGGCGGTAAATTGTTTACCCAAGGCCTCTCTTTCCGACTTTATTGCTGCAAGTGCAGGATTGTTCTCTAAGGCATCAAACTGATCCTGGCTTGTAGATCCTTTCACAATTACTTTTTTTAAACGGGCACCTTTTCCCTGCCCGTATTTGGTATAGTCGTAATGATCTGCTCCTATGGTGTCGATACTGATATTAACTGTGGTATTCTCTAAAAATAAATTGGCCGACCAGTTACCCGGTTTGATCAGCAGACCCAGCATTTCAGCATTCGTCAGTTTCCCTTTAAAAACAAACGATCCATTTGCAACATCTGCACTGTCGATATTGGTGGTGCTTCTATCTTCTTCATTATATCTGGAAAGATAAATTTTTCCACTTTTTATACCATGGACAGTGCCATTCAAGGTATATCCACTTTGTGCAGATACCCATAGTACCGAAACACTACACCAGAGTAACAAGCTTATTTTTTTTAACATGATATTCATTTTATATTCTGATTAATTAAAAATACTGGCCAGCTTTTTATCCATTTCTTCATCACTATCACCGCCGCCGCCATAGCGCCCGATAATTATCCCGTTTTTATCAATCAAAATTTTGGTCGGAAGTGAGTGGATGCCAAAACCCTCACTGGTATCTTCAGAACGGTCGTAGCCTGTTGAAGTACGTTTTAAACCACGAAGTACATGTTTCCATACCCCGATCTTGTCTTGTTCAACCGCTCTCTTCCAGGCTTGCTGCGCACTGTCGTCATCTGCAACGCCGATAATTTCTAAACCTTTATCTTTGTATTTGCTGTATAAAGAAAGTAAATGTGGATTACCTTTACGGCAAGGCACACACCAGCTCGCCCAAAAATCGAGCAGCACGTATTTCTCTCCTTTAAAATCAGCCAGGCTTAAATCTTGTCCGTTAATATCTTTTTTTGCAAAAACTGCCGCTGTACTACCTGGCGAACCCGATTGCAGGCTTTGCACCTCCTTGAGCATCTTTTTACCATAACTGCTTGCTTTTACCGAGGGGCTAAAGGCTTCATAATATTTTTTGGCATCTGCCAGTTTTAAACCAGATATTTTGAAGCTAAGCAGATAAGCCGCATAATAGGAATTAGGGTTATGACTGATAAAATCAAGATCAATCTGATCACGTTTCAAATTAAATGGTTCAAGCTGGTCTCTGATTTCGGCAGCCTTTTCCCTTAAAACATCTAATTCGGCATCTGGGCGGTTTTCTTTCTTAGCCTGTACATAGGCATCGCTTGCTTTTTGAAGTTGAACCAGAATAGGTTTGGTTTCTTCGGTTATCGGTGCTTTCTTTTGCTCCAGAAGCATGTATTCGTCGTGCGGTTTTGAACCTGTTAACTTCAAGGCTTTAAACTGTCCTTCTGTAAGCACTAATTTTAATGCTCCCGGCGCTAAAAACAAAATACCAAAATTTGGTTCCTCCATGGTTAACCTTTTAACATCACCCATAATGTAAGCCATTACAGGTTCTGTTAGGGTACCTGTAAATTCAAATTTCCCTTTTGTTATGGTGGTGCTATCTTGTACCGATTTACCATCAGGCTGGGTATACCTTAACTTTAATATTCCGGTTTCTTTGCCGTTTATCTCACCCTTAAGGGTAAATGGTTGCTGTGCTTTCAAGCTAAATGCGGCAAACACAGCTGTTACAAATAAAATATATCTTTTCATATTATTAATGTTATTGTTGGTTCTGAATGATGTTTGGATTTTCTGTTAATACGAGCTGAGAAATTCTCATGACTACTTTAGGATCGGTTGGACTAATGGTGAGTGGCGCTGAATTAAAGGAGCTGTAATTCCTCACCATTGGTAAACCATTTCTGAAATAATCGTAGCTGTTGTGCCCTTCAAAGGCAAGTTCCAATCTTCGTTCTAACAAAATAGCATCAGATAAAGCCTGTCCTGACAGGCCTGCCAATGCCGTTAATCCTGCACGGGTGTGGATCACATTTAAATCGGCAAGCGCACCGCTGGCATCCCCACTTTTTAACCTTGCCTCTGCCCTGTTGAGGTAAACTTCTGCCAACCTTAAATGATTAAAAGCAGCATATGAATAGTATACACCGTTTACACCATTAAAAAAACGGTAACTGTATTTACCGGTACTTAATACATCTGTGGTATTGCCCGGATAAAGATCTGTGAAATAAAAGCTTTTCCGCAGATCGTTTGGCGCCAGTTTACTCAATAAATCAGGAGAAGGTTTAATCTGCCCTGTAGTGTATAAATTTACATAGGTTCCCTGAGGCTGCATCAATAAGATAGGCAGGGTTGAAGTATTCGCTTCATGATTAATGGCCCAAATGGTTTCTGTATTTAACTGATTGCTTGCCGTATAATAACTGGAATAGGCCGTGCCCTGCAATAAACGATAGCCCCCATTTACAATTACCGAGTCGGCAGCCTGGGCCGATAGCTTCGCATAATTGGCATTGGGCTGATCAAAGGTTCCGCTCATATACAGATATACCCTCGAAAGCAGTGCGAACGCAGCATATTTAGAAGCAAAACTATTCACACCTTTCGTTTTAAAAGTAGCGATAGACTGATTTAAATCTGCAACAACCTGGTCATAAGAAGCCTGTACGGTTGCGCGTGAAGGGGGTGTTGCATTCAGATCAAGCGGTGAGGTAATGATTGGAAGACCAAGATTGGAAGACGGATTCTGATAATATGGCCTACCATACACACGGAGCAGGTTAAAATTGATGAAAGCTCTTAAAAAAAGGTTTTCTGCCTTTGCCTGCAAAATCACGTTATTGGTTTCGGTGGCAGGTACATTTTTCAGCACTACATTTACGCCCAATAGTGCTTTGTAAGAGGCAAACCAAAAGGCATCAGACAGGCCAAAATCTTTCGATTCGGAGTTATTGTATTTAAAGGCATCCGTATTTTGCAGATCGATCGAACTGCTTGTGGATGTTACATCGATAACCTTTACATTATTCCCACGGTATTCGCTGATATTGAACCAGGGCGTTTCGTAAGTGCTATACAAGGTAGTATAATTTCCAATGGTGGCTTTGGTATAACCATTGGGCGACGCAAACTGCTGGTCCTCAAAGTTTACATTATGTGGAGCAAGGCTATCCAGCTGTTTTTTACAGGCAGATGAAGTAATCATGATCAACAAGGCGCCTATATATCCGATATTAAATATTGTTCTTTTCATTGTGTTTTGCTTAAATTAATATGGAATCAAGAATTAAAATCCGGCGTTTAATCCAACTACAAAGCGTCGGGGCATCCCGCTGGCTATACCAGTACCGCTGTACGAATTGGATGTTCCACCTATAGTTGCTCCTTCAGGATCTGAAGCAAATAAATCTTTAGATTTGATTACAAATACATTGTCCATGCTGGCATAAATGTTAAGGGATCCCAAATGGATTTTCTTTAAAATCGTAGCCGGTATATCGTATCCCAGTCGAACATTACGCAAACGGGCGTAACTTGCATCAACATACAATAGCGACGAATTGATGTTAATGCCACCACGCTGATCAAAAGCCAGATCGTAAAAATTTGGATAGTTGGCATCGGTATCGCCAGGCCCTTGCCAAAAGCGGATGGCACTATTGGGCTGTGGTATGTTAAAACCGGCCTGCCAGGCTGTCGGACTAACAAAGCTCCTCACGGCATTATTCATGATCTTATTTCCATAAGAGAAATTGAACAATAAACTCAGATTGAAATTCTTGTACCGGAAATTATTCGTCCACCCCCCAAAAAACTTAGGCGTTGCGGAACCGATGTCCTGAAAACCACGTAAACGATCGGCTTTTACAAGCGCGATACTGTCTACAATCTGGATCTGCCCGTTAGGCATAATCCTTTCGAACTGAGGCCTGCCGTTTGCCGGGTTTACACCAACATATTTTATGGCTTTTAAGGTATTAATATCGTCGCCAACATAACGGTAATACGATCCGCTATAACCATCAATCAAAGAGTCTCCTTTAATAGAAACCAGTTTATTTTTATTAAAACTGATATTGAAATTCATGGTCCAGCTAAAATCTTTTGAGCGGATATTTTCCGTATTCAACTGTAAATCAATGCCCTTGTTCCTGATCTCCCCAACATTGCGGTATTGCGAACTAAAGCCCACATAACTCGGTAGGGCTACGTTTTGGAGCAGGTTTTTACTGTCTTTATCATAAAGATCAATGCTTAGGTTAACCCTTTTAAATAAGCCGATGTCCAATCCCAAATTGGTGGTATAGGTGGTTTCCCAGGTAATGTTATCATTACCCAGGCGATTGATTGTTGAACCTGAAGTGGTTGTGGTATTGTAAAATACTGCGTCGCTATAGGTAGTAAAATTGAGGTAATCTGCTCCTGCTTCCCTTCCTGAGGTTCCGTAAGAAGCCCTCAATTTTAAATTGCTGACTGCTTTCGCGCTCTGCATAAACTCTTCCCCACTGATTAACCAACCGCCGCTTACCGCATAAAAAGTACCGTTACGGTTATTCAGGCCGAAATTGGTAGATGCGTCTCGCCTGATAGACGCTGATGCAAAGTATTTCGATTTGTAGCTATCATTCACCTCACTAAAAACAGAAAAAGAAGCCTTATCAACAGGAGCGACAGAAGATGGGATGGCCGGTGTACCCGTGAGTTTATTGATCCAGGTGCCATAGGTTAAAAATGCACCCAGATTGCGTTCGCCGGGATATGGTGTGTTATAAGCCGATACCGACACATTTTCTGAATGTGTACGCGAATATTCCTGACCAACAATCGCAGAAAGCTGGTGACCGCCAAAGGTTTTATTGAAATTAACCAGGTTTGAGGTTAAGAAATAAGTGCCCTTGGTATCATTAAGTGTTAATGCCCCGTTAACAAAAATCCTGTTGGAAGCCGCACCGTCATATCTTCCTCTATAGGTCCTCGGGTCTTTGTAACTGTTTACACTGTTGCTGTTATAATTAATCGTGTTTGACGATTGTAGGGATAACCATGGCGTAACCGCATATTTTAAAATACCCGTCCCCATCAAATTTAAACGGTTCGTTTTTACCGTGTTGTATTCATGAGAATATAAAGGATTATCGTAATATTGGGTTAAACGTGCACCTGATGCCCTGTAGGTATAATTTGAAATAGAATCGGCCAGTGTACCATTTGCATAATTGGGTGAAACCCAGGGTTGAAAAAGATAGTACTGATTTTCGCTATTGGTTGCGGTATAATTATCCAATATCGCATTGGTGTTCAAGCTAAACGTAAGCTTATCGGTAATCTTTTGATCTACATTAACGCGGATCGATTTACGGCTTACACCATCATCCAATAATGTACCATCCTGCTTATTCCAGTTTAAGGCCGTATAAAACTTGGTTTTATCTGTTCCGCTGGAGATGGACAGATTGATGTCGCTCTGGTTGCCATCCGTAAAAAAGGCATTGTTATCCCATTCGGTGTTTACAGCTAAATCCGCGTCAGAGAAAATCCGGGTCGTGTTAAAATATTGATCGAAAGTTGGATATGTTGTTCTTAGCGACGCTGTACCATTATATAAGGCCTGCATGTATTTGGTGATGTGTGCAGTGGCCTCTGCGGTATTCATGAAACGGATGGCACGGTTGTTCTGTACTTTTCCGTAATTCGCACCAAAGTTGATTTTGGTCTTACCAACGCTTCCCCGCTTAGTTACCACTACAATTACTCCTTGCGCCGCCCTCGAGCCGTAAATCGCAGTAGAAGCCGCATCCCTTAAAATATTTACACTCTCAATATCCTGAGGATCAATAATGTCCTGAAGATTGGCGGCATTGGTAATTACACCATCAATTACGATGAGTGGTCCGTAATTGGTATTAGAGGCATCGTTAAAACTGCTTTGTCCGCGCAAAACCACCTGACCGCGATTGGCTACGCTACCACCTTGTTCTACAATGTACAAACCTGCGGCTACGCCTTTCAACATAGCCAACCCATTTACGGTAGATACCCCGTTGCGCAGTGTTTCTCCGCTGATGCTTTGTACACTTCCGGTAAGTTCTGATGCTTTCTTTTGTGTGTATCCGGTTACCACTACCTGCTCAAGATTAGAAACATCTGGCTGCATCGTAACAGCCATATTATTTCGGGCAGGTAATTCCCGGGTTACATAACCTACATAAGAAAAAATGAGTATGGCATCGGCATTTTCCACGTTAATGGCAAAAGCGCCTTCACTATCCGTATAAACAGCACGGCCACCGTTTTTAGGCTTAATGCTTACGTTACTCATCGGCGAGTCCTTTTCGTCAACCACTTTCCCCCTGATTTCAACAGCACTGATCTGGTTGATCAGCCGGTCTAAAAAACCGGGGTCTTTCTTTTTAATTACAATGGTTTTATCGCTAATGGAATATGTAAGGGCTTGCCCTTTAAAAATCTCTTCCAGTGCCACATCCAAAGTAACATTTGATAATTTTAGGCTAACATTTTTGGCTTTTGGCAATATATCATCACCATAAAGTACATCGTAACCAGAGAGTTGTTTTATTTTGTTAAGCGTTTCAATTAAGGAAACGTTTTTTTGAGAGAGAGTTATATTTTGGCCAAATGTGCTAGCACTTACCTGCATACAGATGGCTAAAACCAGAAAAGCAGTTATTTTCATAGCCATTAAAATTTTAGGGCGTAGCCAATTAAACGGCACACCTAGGTTAAAAGTAGATTTATTCATACTTTTGTAGGGTTTGGGTTTAGGTTCAAGATTGATATTCAGTCGGTCTTTTCGGGGGTTTTCCCCGTTCAGAATGGTACCCAGACATTTGCGTAGGGGTGCTAGAACACCTCTACGCTTTTATGGTACCTCCTTACATGCTGCCTCAGCGTCTTTGTCGTAGATTTTTCTTCATTCGTTTGGTTTAGTTTAGTTATTTATGGTTCTATTAATTGATCATTATAGGTTAGGCTTTTGATACGGTAATATTTTTACCACTTATCGTAAATTTCAACAGTCCGGTTTTTTCCAGTTTATCAAGCAACATGGTGATATCTGCAAAGCGCGAAACCGAGCCGCTAACTTTTACATGTTTTACATTATCCTGGTAAATTACATTTACGTTATACCATCTCGATACCTCACGCATAACCGTTTCTATATCTTCGCTATCAAAGCTGAATTTATTGTCTTTCCAGTAAATCGCTTCTTGCGGATTTACAGTTTTCACCGTAATGATGCTTTTGCTTAAAACAGCCTGTTCACCCGGAACAAGTATCTTGTTTGCATCAGCAGCAGAATGTTCGAGCAAAGACACTTTTACACGGCCTTCGAGCAGGGTTGTTTTTGTATTGGGTTCGTCGCTGTAACTGTTGATGTTGAAATGCGTACCCAGTACTTCCACCTTTTGATTAACCGTAAGTACTTCAAAAGGATGTTTCTTGTTTTTTGCCACTTCAAAATAAGCCTCGCCTTCCAGTTTAATTTTCCTCCTGGCAGTGTGGTTCAAGCCTGTTGAATAAGTAATGGACGAACTTGCATTCAAATGGACCAATGATCCATCGGGCAGTACTACACCAAATTGCTGGCCCCTGGCGGTAGTTAAGGTATTGTAAACGCCTGTATCGGCAGCATTTTCTACAATATTATAAATCAATTTCCCATCAGTAGTTTTGGTGATATTTACCCCGTGTTCGGTTATAGCGCCATTGTTTAAGCTATTGGACAAGGTAATTTTCTTACCATTAGCCAAAGTTAATGTTGCCATTTTTTCGCCTGGTTTTATGGTATGATTGCTTAAAGAAGCAATCCTGGATTGCTGGAAGTGCACCCTGTAAAATAACAGCCCCCCAAGTACCAATACGAATACCGCTGCCGCAGCCCAATACTTCAAACTCCGAGGGGATAATTTAACTTCCCTTATAACCTGTGTCTGGTCTGCGATCACATTCCACATCTCTGTTTTTGCCTGTTCGAGCTCCTCCTCTCTTAACTTTACATCTTCATCGCCGTTTAACTGATGAAACCAGTTTTCTAATATCAATATCTCTTCGCCTGAGCATTGCCCGGCTTTATATTTCGCTAATAGTTTTTCGGCATTATTCATAGGTAGTATTTAGGCGCTAATTATAACCAAGACAGTTAACTGCGGCCATACAGTGACAAGGATTTTAAATTTATTTAAGAATAAAACAAAAAAATACAAATAACTGAAAATAAAAAAACAGTCACCCTGTTTGATTCGGCATAAAAGTAAAAAATTAAGGGTTTAGACGGAGTTGGTTCGGACATCAGACGGAGCGGTGACACACAGGTTAATGATTTAATTTTGAATTGACTATACACACAAATTTGGTATTTCTGATTTGGTTGTCTTATCCTGCTATAGCTATTCACTACATCCCAATTGTGATCACAATAAGACGTTCATCATGATGGCCATATTTAAACAAAAAAGTAAGATGAGATTAATAAAAGAAGCCAACTAAAATAAAAAGCGGCCCTAATTTATCTCTCATGATTTTTAGTGCCCGTTTCATCTGGGTATTCACCGTATCCTCAGAGATATTCATCGCGGATGCGATTTCTTTATAGGTTTTATGTTCTTTACGACTTAACAGAAACACCTGCCGCATTTTAGGTGGAAGTGCGTTGATCTCTTTTTCAATCAATGCTGCAATTTCTTTCTCCCGAATGAGATAATCTGTACCAGCGTTTTGAGTGCCTAAGAAATCGTTTAAAGAATCAATATATTTTTGTTCGATCTGCTGGTGCGCAAATATATTCAAGGCCCTGTTGCGAACAGATTGATAAAGGTATCCGGCTAAAGAAGTATCTACCGATAGTTGCTCATGGCGGTTCCATAGTTGTATAAAAACTTCTTGAACCACATCTTTCGCTTCTTCCTTATTTCGAAGCTTTTTAAATGCATATATATACAACAAGCTATTATAACGTGTATAAATTTCGATATAGGCCTGGCGATCTCCTTCTTTTAGAAGCGAACAAAGCGCCTGATCACTATAATCGCTATATACATCCATATTTCTCTTTCAAATTTATGTCTTAGAAACCACGAATACAATAAAAAATAGGAAAACCTTAAAAAAACAGGGCACAAATTACAAAATGGAAATTTTACGGATGCTGAGATATCCCAGTTGCAAAGGAATAACGGTTAGCAAGAGATATTTCTTCAATTATTCAGTTGATTAGTGTGAATCAAAATAATAATATACATAGACATAATTTATTCATTTAACCATTCGGTGCATTTAAACCATAATAAATTTTGATTTCAACAATTATATTTTAAGCTTTACATATTGATTCAATCGTTCAAACGATTACCATGTTTCATTAATCTATTATGGTGTGCCTGTTTAAGAAATAGTATTCCCTAAAATCTATTTCCATTTAATAGAAAACACAAGTATAAATCATCCCATTTTTTTGCGATCAGGTAAAATTCGCCGGTTTAATACCGCTGCAAATATTCCTGATATATCTTTTTTGTATGAAAAATTAGGGAGTAAAAATATGAATAAAGATCATCAGCTTTTAGATTCAGAGTTGGTTATGCGTTTGAAAAAGGGAAGTCATGATGCTTTTAATCAACTTTACAAAAGGTTTTTTAAATCGCTCTATGTCCATGCTTTTAAAAGACTTGGGAATGGTGAAGATGCTATTGATATCGTTCAGGACTTATTTGAATTTCTTTGGTCGAATAGATACGAGCTCGAAATCGCAAATCTTTCCGCTTACCTATACGCTGCCGTTCGCAATCGGATATTCACTTTTCAGCTGCGTTCAGACCGTAAAAATAATTACCTCAATTCTTTAAAAGCGTTTATCGATAAAGGTGAATTTGTGACTGATGCCCATGTTCGTGAGCGGGAATTAACATGCTTGATTGAAAGAGAAATTTCTGCACTTCCGCCCCAAATGAAAAAGGTTTTTACGATGAGCCGGACAGAAGGCCTAAGTCATAAAGATATCGCCGAAAGCCTGGGTACATCCGAACACACCGTACGTACCCATATCAAAAGAACCTTGAAAATTCTACGTGCCCGCATCGGGATCATGGCATATCTGATTTTGATCATGCGTTACTAAAACAAATTATTTTTTACCTGTAGTACCCTATCGAATGGATTGGATAGTCTTATCTGATATAGGGGCCAATGATTTTTATTTATGGAAAAGCCGGAAACTGAAAAATTAATTAAAAAATACCTGGATGGGCATGCCAGCCAGGAAGAATGTGCAATGGTGGAGAGCTGGTATTTAAATACCACCGGGGAAGGACAAGGGCCTGACACGTCGATGGTGCTTGCCGCCGAAAATAAAGTACGGAAACGGCTTTCCTTTAATCAGAAATACAGAAGGACCAGAAGGCTTTTGCTGACTAATGTCGCGGCAATATTGCTGATTATGCTATTTGGCATTTACGACTATCCCAATGATCCGAAAGAAAAAGAGACTCCTGCACCTAAAAAAACGGCGATTCTATCTCGCCAGATAAAACCAGGCACCAATAAAGCGACACTCATTCTCTCCGATGGGAAAAGCATAGTTTTAACCGATGCGATTAAGGGTAAAATCGCGAGCCAAACAGGAGTAAGCATCTCTAAAAGCGTCACTGGTCAATTGATTTATGACGTTATTCCTTCATCGGAACACCGTAAAGCAGAAAAAGCTACTGAACTAAAGTATAATACCATCCTAACCCCTCCTGGCGGGCAATATCAGGTGAATTTATCTGACGGAACCAGGGTTTGGCTTAATGCTTCCTCATCCTTAAAATTTCCGGTTCAGTTTACCAGTGAAGAACGTTGCGTCGAATTAACCGGTGAAGCTTATTTTGAGGTAACAAAAGATCAGTCTAAACCTTTTAAAGTAATTACAGCCGCACAGGACATCACGGTTTTTGGGACTCATTTTAATGTAAACGCTTATGTTGAAGAGGACAAAACGAAGACAACCCTGTTGTCAGGAAGTGTAAAAGTTACGGCTAAAAATAAGAGCGTTTTGTTTCTGAAACCAGGCGAACAATCCATTCTTGCAGGAAATAATTTAAAAGCCAAACCAGTAGACGTTTCAACGGCGATTGGCTGGAAAAATGGGCTTTTCGTTTTCGATAATGAAAAAATCGCCCCCATCATGCGAAGGATCAGTCGCTGGTATAACGTAGACATTGTGTATCAGGGAAAGATCTCTGATGAAAAGTTCATGGGAAGCATTTCCAGGTATCAGGATATACATGATGTTTTAGAAATGCTGGAATTAACTGATCTGGTACATTTCAAAATTGAAGAAAGGAGGATTATCGTTATGCCTTAAATCTACACGTCTGATCAAATCAATACCAATCGGGAATGTTGATGTCGCACCCGATCGGTATCGAGGTTGATCATTGGATTAATTAAAATAAACAACCCATTACAAAAACCAAAACAACCAAATATGAAATTCAATAGGACTTTTTGGAGACCTGGTGTCTCCAGAAATAGAATAATGCTGGTGATGAAACTTACCCTTATTTTTCTAATTACAGCATTTCTACAGGTTAAAGCGGCAGTAAATGCCCAAATGTTAACCATACAGGAAAATAATATCTCTTTGGGCAGGATATTTACAGAAATACATAAACAAACAGGTTATACCTTCCTGTATACTGAAGAGATGTTAGCCGAATCAAAAAACATCAACGTTAAATTTAAAAATACGCCGTTAAAAAAAGTATTGGAATTCGTGTTTTCCGATCAGCCTTTAACCTATATTATAAAAGATGAAGTCATCATTATCAAAAGGAAAAGCGAGCCAATAAAAACGATTTTATCTATTCCCCCTGCCGACGTAAAGGGCAAAATCCTCGATGAAATGGGAATGGGCATGCTGGGTGTAACCATAAAAATCAAGAATACCAATGTTGTAGCCACTTCAGGAAACAATGGAGAATTTACCCTTAAAGATGTACCTGAAAACGCTGTTTTAATTGTTTCTTATGTAGGTTATGCTACCCAGGAAATCAAAGCTGACACACAAGCAGAGATGACGATTAAACTCAGCTTAAAACTGGATGAATTGAGTGAGGTCCTCGTTGTAGGTTATGGCACCACCAGACGCGAGGATTTAACAGGTTCGGTGGCCACCATTGGAAAAAAAGAATTAAAAAACGTACCCATTACACGTGTAGATCAGATGTTGCAGGGCAAGGCAGCAGGTGTTCAGGTAACTTCTATAAGCGGAGCTCCGGGTGCTGGTTCTTCTATCAGAATCAGAGGGGGCAACTCCATCACGGCAGGCAACGAGCCTTTATATGTAATTGATGGGCTGATTGGCGGAGGCGATATCAATCTGATCAATCCTGAAGACATCGAATCGATGGTGGTACTAAAAGATGCTTCGTCAACAGCCATATATGGTGCCAGAGGGGCCAATGGTGTAATTTTGATTACCACTAAAAAGGGTACTGTAGGCCAGGACAATATCAATTTCGATGCCTACACGGGTTGGCAAAAAATACCTAAACTGATCCCAATGCTTAATGCCAGCCAATTTGCGCAAATGGCCAATGAAAGTGCAATTGATGAAGGGCAGCCAGCTCCCTATGCAGATCCGCAATCGCTCGGCGAGGGTACCAACTGGCAAAAAGAAATCAGCCGGGTAGCACCGATGCAAAATATAACGCTAAGTGCGTCGGGAGGTAAAAATGATTACAACTATTTTTTATCAGGGAATTATAACAAACAGGATGGAGTAATTATCAATTCGGGTTTTAAACGCTATCAGTTCAGGTCTAACCTGAATAAAACCATCAAAGAAAATATAAAGATCGGTGCCATTTTGAATGTAGGAAGGGCAGAAACCAATAACAATACCGTGTCTTTAGGGGGATTGGATTATTACCAATCGGCTTTGGCCTATGTACCTACCGCCACGGTTTATAACGCTGATGGTTCCTTTAACAGTAAAAGGCCATTTGACCCACAGGTTTACGATAACCCTGTGGCACAGGGCACTTTGCCAACCAATAAAACCATTAGCACCAATATGATCGGCAATTTATTTGCAGAGTGGGAAATTATTAAAGGTCTGAAATTCAAATCAACCTTTGGCTCTGAATTCAACTTTAACAAAAGAAATATTTATAATCCGGGCGCATTACCTTCCAGAATGAACGCGAAGAGCGGTGGTGCCGCAGATGTAGCTACCGAAAATTCAGTGATGTGGCTGAGCGAAAATACCTTAAGTTATAATAAGGATATTACCAACGATCACCATATAGATGCTGTTATCGGGACTTCCTATCAAACCGGAAATACAGAAAGACTACGTGCCAGTGCAGACCTATATGCTACTGATGCTTTTTTATACAACAACTTGGGTGCAACAGACCAAAAGAAATTTAACATCACATCTGGATACGATAAGTATACCATTATTTCTTATCTAGCCCGTTTAAACTACAGCTATAAAAGCAAATATTTATTAACCTTAACCGGAAGATTAGATGGTTCTTCCCGATTCGCCGAAAACCATAAAAATGCCTTCTTCCCTGCGGTGGCGGTGGCCTGGAAGGCTTCTGACGAAGAGTTTGTGAAAAATATGAATGTATTTGACAACCTGAAATTCAGGGCAAGTTTTGGCTATAATGGCAATCAGGCCATCGGGATTTATTCATCGCTTCCCTCATTAAGAACTCAGTCGGGCTTTTTAATCGGTGAGGCTAAAATTTTGGGTTACACCTCCGACAATTTACCTAACCCTGATCTAAAATGGGAAACTACACGCCAGTTTGATTTAGGTATGGAATTTGGAATCTTGAAAAACAGGATTAACGTAGAAGTGGATTATTATTCCAAAAGAACCAAAGACCTGTTGTTGAGCGAACAATTGCCTACTCAAACAGGCTTTTCTTCAAAAATCAGTAACATTGGCTCGGTTTCAAATAAAGGCTTAGAAGTGCTGATTAATACCCGGAATATCATCACCAAAGATTTTACCTGGGAAACCACCCTTAATATATCAGGCAACAGAAACAAAGTTATTGATTTAGGAGGTGTAACTGGTTTTGATCTTGCTGCTACTGGTTTTGGAGGCTACTCTACCATTAGCAGGCTTGTTGTAGGTCAACCTGTTGGTACTTTCTGGGGCGCAACTTACACCGGAACCCAAAAAACAACAACGATACCCGCAGGCTCGGTAAACCCACGGGCAACACCCCGTTTGGGTGATCCCTTATACAAGGACTTTGACGGCGATAATAAATTTACTCCAGCGGATTTTGGAATAATCGGCGATGCGAACCCTAAATTTTATGGCGGCCTGGGTAATACTTTTACCTATAAAAAACTCTCTTTGAATGTGTTTTTACAGGGTTCTTTTGGTAATGATGTGATGAATATATCAGACGCTTTTTACAATACGGGATCACCATTAACCAATCAATTTGCTTCTATTGCCGACAGATGGACACCTGGCAATCCTAATTCTGATATTCCACGGGTAAACTCCAGGGATTATATAACCTCTACCCGATGGGTATATGATGGTTCATTTTTGCGGTTAAAAACATTATCCTTAAGTTATGCGCTCAGTGGAAAAGATATGGGTATTAGCTGGATAAAAAGACTGAATGTTTTCGCTACAGGAACCAACCTGTTTCTGATTACAAAATATCCCTATTACGAACCGGAGACCAATGCATACGGAAGCGACTCTGTTTTAAGGGGTTTCGACTCTACCAATTATCCACAGAACAGAACACTCGCGTTAGGTTTCAATTTAACCCTTTAACTGTAATTACGATGAAAAAGCATTTATATATAATTGTATTACTTGGCACAATGATTTTACTTGGCGCATGCCAAAAAGCATTGATAGAAGAGCCCAAAAGTTTTTTAAGTCCCGAACAGTTTTTTAAAAGCGATGAGGATGCCAAACAGGCCGTAAACGGGGCTTATTTTTGGCTGGTGGGTTCTCACCCCCAAAGGTTATTTCAGCAGGAACTTTGGTCGTACCTGGATGAAGAGTGTGACAATATTCTCGGCAAAACGGTTAGGGGCGCACTAAATATCAGCCCGATAAATCCTGGCGACTATACCCAAACCATGTGGAACGGCTGTTACAGAGGCGTTTATACGACTTCGCAAGTGATTGATAGGGTTACCAAATCTGGCAGTAGCACTATTAAAGACAGATCGGTTGCGGAAGCCCGGTTTTTAAGGGCCTTATATTATTATTATTTAACCGGTATTTTTAGGGATGTACCCTTGATCACCGAAAAGAATTATTTGGCTATTGAAGAAAACAGAAAGTTGCCGAGAACACCCGCCGCTGATGTACGCAAACTGATGATTGAAGATTTAAATGCCGCTATTGCTGTATTGCCTTTGAAATATTCAGATGCAGGGGATAAAGGCAGAGCCACAAAAGGCGCAGCACAAGCATTGCTTACCAAGGTATATTTATGGAACAAAGACTGGAAAAACGCGGTAGCCACAGCTAAGGCCGTACAAGGTTACCGTTTGCTTGATAATTATGCAGATGTATTTAAAAGCGATAACGAATTCAATGATGAATCTATTTTTGAAATAGATTTTAAAACAGATTTATTGAATAGCTATCAGCATGCATTCTACTCGCCCAATAGCACTGTAAATGTTGAGCCTTTTAAATCTAAACCATGGTATGGCGGTTATGTTCCTTTTAAAGCCTATGCCAATAGCTTTGAAGCTAACGATGCCAGAAAAGAATCTATTATAGCCACGGGTTATAATGGCCAGGCTTTTGCGCCCGAAACCATTTATAATACCGACGTTTGGTTTGGCCCAAAATGGTGGCGGCTGGATGCAGGAGAACGCAATAGTGGTTTAGACATTTATGTTTTCAGATATGCTGATGTTTTATTAATGCTTGCAGAAGCGGCGAATGAAGACAATGATATCACCACAGCCCTTAACGCCATCAATCAGGTAAGGGTGCGTGCAAAACTTGCACCTCTGGCTGGACTTACTCAGGATGCATTGAGAACGGCCATACGTAAAGAGCGTTCCATCGAACTGGTTGGAGAAGGACACCGCAAATTTGATTTGGTGAGATGGGGCATTTGGTTTGAAACCGCCAAAGCAGCAATGGCTACAGAAGCACCCCTAAGGGCAAATTCATTGCAAAAAAAATATGAATATGCACCAATCCCTGCAGCAGAGGTTCAAAAGGACCCTGCCCTTAGCCCTCAAAATGAAGGCTACTAATTATTTTAAGGTATCTTGTTTTTACAGGATACCTTAAATCATTTTTATTAAAAATTGCCTCTCATAGTTGTTATTAAAAACCAATCTACAGGTTATCTGATATGCAAAACTTAAATGATTAGGGATGTTATTGCTGTGTCCTATTTCGAAAGGATATGATGGCTGGCAGCACCAATTGAATAGCAAATAAATATGATAAAACATTATTGGGCTATATCGATAGATTGTGGCAAGCATTTTGCTATTCAACAAACAGGGTTACAATAAGATAAGAGATTTGCTCATCTGATTCACCCCTTAAATACCAAACAAAATTAACAAAACAGGTGGAAAAACTAAGGTTTATTGGCTATTACAAAATGCAGCAGGTTTTATAAAAACTACTGCCATATGCGCTTAAATAACATCAGGTTATTTTTTCTCGACCAAAATGATATAATAATGTACCTAACCAATTTCTAGGAAAGATGCTCACTAGCTGTTCTCTATATAGCATATATATTTGGATAAGAAAATATCCTGTTTGGCTATTTGTGCTGCTATTGGTAATATCCTGTAGTAATCCGCCACCTAAAAAAGTTGACCCGGGGCTTTCCGCGGAAGTAAAACAGATTTTAAAAAAAGCAGATACATTGGCTTACTATGGCCGGGGAAAAGAATCTATGGCTTATCTTGATTCTACATACCGCAACTTGAAAAACCCTAGTGTAAAGGAGCTTTACGAAAAATATAATAACTACACCACTTTTTATCTTTTAGCGGATAAAGATGTAATTAAAACAAATCTGTTTGCCGATAGTATGCTGATCGTACTAAAAGGCTGGGAAAAACAATACGGATTGGAATATGCAAATGCGCTCTTCGCCAAAGGAGATGCCATATTATTTGGAAATGGGTACAATAAAGCTTTCAAATATTATTATGACGCAGAGCATTTTGCCTTTGAAAATTTACCAAAATGCGAATCTTATGGTTTTACCTATAGGCTCGGACTGGTCAGATATAAACAGGAACGGTATCAGGAAGCGATCTCTTATATCAAAAAGGCATATGCTGAAGGAAATAACTGCGATGACGAGAAAACTTTAGACGACATGTACCGTTCACGGCGCGACTTCCTCAATACCTTGGGGATCTGTTTTGAACGCCTGGGCAAACTCGACAGTGCACTATATTATTACGATAAGGAACTCAGATTTATGGACCGGTACCACCCAACCAGTCATACCAGAAAAGACTTTATAGAAGCAGCAGGTGGAGTAGTATACGGCAATATGGGCGGGGTATATATGAAGTTAGGGCAATACGGCAAGGCGGAAGCGTACCTAAAAAAAAGTATCGCGATAAACGATCGCCCTCATTTTGCCCGGGAAGACGCACAGACCGCAAAGCTAAAACTGGCCGATCTTTATTTTCAGACAGCGAGATTTGAGGAAGTTGGTAAACTATTAGAAGAACTACAACTGGTACTTGATAAGAGAAAAAAAAGCAAAGAAATGTTGCCCGAAACAGAGCTAAAGTTATACAAACTGCAATTGAAATATTTTGAGCACATGGGTAACGATGCAGAGGCTTATCACCATATACAGCTTTATTATAATTTGCGTGATTCATTGCATAAAGTGACCCACAACCTAAAGATCGCAGATATTGATCTGGTTTTTAAAACCAATGAACAGCAATTCAGACTTGATCTGCTGCGCAAAGAAAATGAAGTAAAAAAAATCTATCTGATTGCCTTCATTATTTTCTCATTAATGACAACCGTTACGCTTTTCGTACTCTGGCAGAGCAGAAAGAAATTAAAGGCACTAAATGCAAAAATCATAGGTCAGAATGCTGATATGCAGCGGGTATTGACCGCACTCGAGCAAAGTCAGGATGAAAATACCCGCATGATGAAAATTGTAGCCCATGATCTTCGGAGTCCGATAGCGGCAGGCATCAGTATTGCAAGGGTGCTAAAAACTACCGATCTGCCAACTGAAGACCGCGAGATGCTCGATCTTTTGGAAACATCAAGCCTTCATTCACTGGAAATGATAAAAGACCTGCTGAATGTGAATATAAGTTCGGAAGGGTTGAACAAAGAACCTATCGAACTGCATACCCTTGTACGCTATTGTGTTAACCTGTTGAACTTTAAAGCAAATGAGAAGTTGCAGCAACTGAAATTTTCCCCCCTCCAAGCGATCGTTCAGGCAAACAGGGAAAAAATCTGGCGTGTAGTGAGTAACCTTATTGTGAATGCAATCAAATTCAGCCCCAAAGGTGCCGTGATCAAAATTTCGATGTTTAAAGCCGATGGAGATATCGTGATTAAGATACAGGATCAGGGTATCGGAATCCCGGTAGACCTTCAGGAAAAGATATTCAATATTTTCACCGATGCCAAACGGAAAGGAACCTCAGGCGAACATTCTTATGGTTTGGGCCTGGCGATATCCAAACAAATTATAGAAGCACATGGTGGAAAGATATGGCTTGAAAGTACAGTTGACCAGGGAAGTATTTTCTTTGTCTCATTGCCTTTAAGCTAAGATTTTACGGATATAAAACAGCCATGTTATGCCTGAATTCAGAAACAACCAGTCATAATTTTTTATTCGGTCTTAATAATCGGCAAACAGACGGTGGTTATTGTACCCCGATCATTTTTACCCAAACGGATATCGAAACTGGCCTTAAAACCATCGTTTTGCCTGTTGATCATGTCTACCCTTTCCAATATAGATTTAAGCCCCATTGATTTCTCCTTTATACCTTTTGGCAGCTGCGGTTTGGTATTTTTCCGATAGCCCACTCCATTATCGGTAACCGTGATATACATATGGTCTGATTTAAGATTTAGGGCCACATCCAAATGGGCATCGCTTTGTGGCGACTCGATCAATCCATGTAATATGGCATTTTCGATTAATGGCTGTATCAGCATTGGTGGCAGTAATAATTCTTTAAGGTCCAGGTTTCCATCAACTTTAAAAGTATAGCTGAAAGCATGGTCGTAACGCATGGCCTCTAACTCGGTATAAAGTTTAATGGCTTTCCATTCCCGATCAGCGGTAACCAGGCTTTTAGTCGAATTCTCCAGGATCAAGCGGCTTAAGGCCGCAAATTTCTGGATCAACCGGGAGGCCACCTTTTTATCATTATCCATGATATACGATTCGATAGAATTTAATACATTAAAGATAAAATGTGGATTCATTTGAGAGCGTATGGCTTTCAGCTCACTTTCAGAAAGCCTTTGCTTAAACAGAAACTGCCCACGTATAAAAGCGATCCTTCTCCTCCAAATGAAAAAAACCAACAATCCTATCAACAAGATACAAACAGCCACAAAGTAATGGGTTTCGTACCAATACGGCAAAACGGTAATGAGCAAACGTTCTTCCGGGCTAAACACTTCATCGTTGTTGCTGCCTTTAATATAAAGTTCGTATCGGCCGTTGCGCGGGCTGCCCAGCGCGATATCGCCGTTTTTAACTTCCTGCCAGTGGGCCTTTTTGCCTACTTTATAAAAATACCTGTTTTCTTGTGGCGCCGTGTAATTGGTAAGTGCAAAATGGATATTTATAATTTTTGTTCCTGCTTTAAGCACAATGCCTTGCCTTTCGGGAATGATCGCAGTACCGTCGGCACTTACATCCATAAAAATTACCTTTGGTACCGAGAGATTTGTTTTGATGTGATAGGGATTAAATCTGGTAACATAGCCACTGTAACTGAGCAGAAAATTATTGGATCGATCGATCTCAAAAAAACCATGTCCCTCATACTGAAAGGGAAGACCGTTATTAATATTAAAAAAAGTAAATCTCTTTTTTCTGTCGTACCTGATAATTCCCTGCTGGGAGGGAATCCATAAATTCCCAAGGGTATCTATCAATATTCTTTTCAGGTAGTTTTCTGGTAATCCAGATTTATGGTCTATTAATAACCCCGTTCCCTTGGTCTTATCTATTTTAACCAGCCCCACGTCAGAAGCAGCCCATATGGTTTGTTCCCTATCTTCTGTGAGATCGGTTACCCAACTGATATTACATACTTTTCCATCAATCCCCTTCACTACAATTTTGCGAAAAGCATCTTTTGAAGGGATATAACGGCTAATGCCCCTGGTGGCCCCAATCCAGAAATCACCTTCTTTATCCATCAAGCCCGAATAAACCACACCATCTATATTTTTATCGTCTGGCTTATATTGTTTAACGAACATTCCTTTAACCGGGTTAAAGAGATAAAGTCCATTTTGCCTGGCCCGGATCCAAAACAGGCCATCTTTTCTTTTGTACACTTTTGATACGGCCAGGTTCTCTTTGATGCTCAAATCTACTGGTGGAAAATAAAGCTTGTAACGGTTCCCTGCCTGCTTTACCAAACCCGAATCCGTACTGAACCAAAGATTGTTTTGTTCGTCTTTATAAATACTGTTAATGGATTTGCTAAGCTTGCTCTGTGAAATTGCCGGCATTTGTAAAATATGCGACTGGAACTGCCAGTTTTTATCAAATACATACACCCCTTTGGCATAATAGCCGGTTACATAAAATTTATCGCTGGTTTCGAGCATATTATTGGGTAAACCGAAAAGCTTGGGATTATTGAGCTTCAGTTGCTGGTACAGGGGAATATTTTCAAAATTCTGCAGGTTTGGATCCAGTATACTGATACCGTTGTCTGTTGATAGCCAAAGGCGGTTCTGCCGGTCTTTGTTGATGTGATAAATGTTAAATGCGTTTAAAGAAGAAGGATTTAGAACATCCGAAACATATTCCTTAATGCGATTGCTTTTGCTGTCTTTGAGCACCAGACCTCCCTCAGCGGCCATGCAAAGCCAATTGCGTTGTTCATTGTCTGTCCATTCGATAATATCGTAAATATTTACATCTACAAGTTTCGAAAAATCAGTTTGTATAGGCTGGTAATCCCTACGTTGCAGATCAAAGCTTTTTATTCCGTTTTTGATCTGGCCAATGTAAACCTTGCCGTTGCGAGCCTGAAAAAAACAGAGGTTATCATTACCTTTTTGCGTACCGCTAGGTACTAATTTTTGCTGTTTTTCGTCTATCAGGTACAATCCGGTACTGCCAACTGCCCAAAGCCGGTGCAGGTTGTCTTCACGAATTTGCCTGAACGAATTTTGTATCCCTTCAACCTTTTGCAACGAGTAAGTGGTGAATTTATTTTTCTGATAATTGAACAATTGTATAGCACCTTCCATAGCCAGCCACAACCTGCCCCTGCTATCAACAAAAGGCATACAGTTCCAGTTGCTGGCCAAACTATTTCTATTTTTCGCATTGTGAAAAAAATTCACTGCTTTTCCGGTGCCTGGATTAAACCTCGACAGGCCATTTAATGTACCCAGCCATAGCTGCTGCTCATGGTCGGCCACAATAGACACCACAACATCACTGCTAATGGAAGTGCTATCGGTATCGCTGTGCTTAAATTCTCTAATGCCGGTGCCATCATAACGGTTCAGCCCTTTGCTGGTGGCAATCCAGATAATCCCGTTCTGGTCTTCGTAGGTACACTTTACCGCATTGGTACTTAGGCCGTCTTTCACGGTAAGCTGATTGAACCTGAGGTTGGGAAACGATTGCGCGATGGCCGAAAAACGACAAAAGATAAAACACAGCAGACATAAGCTAATTCGCGATTTCATTATACATTTTTTAGGGCACCTTAAAGTGTTTGGGTAGGCACAGCATCGCAATGGTTCCTTTTCCACCCCACCCCATGTTAATGTCGAAGCGGGCCTTCCCATCTTCATACTGCAAGTTAATCATTTCTATCCTTTCCCGGATAGACTGGATACCAATGGATTTCTCTTTAACGCCTATTTTAGGCTGTGTTTTGTTTTGTGGATGGTAGCCCTTGCCATTGTCACTTACCGTTATACATAGGCCAGTTTTGTTTTGTACCATGGTCACCGCTAAATGTGCATCGGGTTGAGGATCGATAATGAGCCCATGTAAAATTGCATTTTCGATGAGCGGTTGGATGAGCATTGGGGGCAATAGCAATTCTTCGAGCCTGATGTGTTCATCAACCACAAAATTATAGCTAAAAGAATGGCTGTAACGCATGGCTTCCAATTCGGTATACAGTTTAAGGGCCTTCCACTCACGATCAGCAGTTACCAAACTTTTCGTAGAATTTTCCAGGATGAGCCTGCTTAATGTGGCAAATTTCTGGATCAGCCGCGAAGCCATTTTCTTATCGTTATCCATAATATACGATTCGATGGAGTTGAGCACATTGAAGATAAAATGGGGGTTCATTTGCGAACGGATGGCTTTGAGTTCGCTTTCAGAAAGCTGACTCCGGTAGCTCAGCTCTTTGTTACGCTGTTCGGCCTGTTGTTGTTGCAAGGTATTTTTGAACCTCAGTTGACGTATACGGTATTTATTGTACAAAAATAATAAAACGGAACTCAAGCCTAACACAATCAATACTGCATAAAGCCACAGTTGTTTTAACTCTAGCTTATCGAGTTTTTGTTCCTGAGAGAGCTGTTTTACCTTAACCGATTGTAATTTTCCGTTGTTGATAGAAATCAGCAATAGTTTTTCCTTTTCTTCCTTTTGCAGTTTTTCGTTTTGCAGCTGCACTTGCTGCAGGCTCCTTAAACGCAAACTTGCATTAAGTTGCTCTGCATTTAGGGCCAGCTGTAACCGCTGCTGTTTCATCTGCTCATCGGCCAATTCCTGCTGCTGCTGGTAAGTGGCCTCTTTTTTATCAAACTCATATTGTATTCCAAGCCTTGCGATCTCGTCTCGTTTTTTACTGTTATCGATGCTATCTTTAAAAATTGCGTATTTTTTGAAATAAAAAAGCGCGCTATCGGTCAACATCAGTTTCTCGTACAATTGACTCAATCCTTCACTTGCATTTCTTTGTATTTCGGGAATTTTTAAATCCTGTCCTATCTTCAACGAGCCCAATCCGTAAAATTTCGCATGCTCCAGGTCGCCTTTTTTGGCGTAGGCTTCGGCCACATTCTGCATATTAAAACCGATACTTTTGGTATTGCCCAATACCTTATTTAAGGCAATCGCTTTGAGGCCGTAGTTTAGGGCCAGGTCATACTGCCCCATCTGGCTGTAATAAGAGGCCATATTACCTGTTTCACGGGCGTAACTGACTTTATCACCCAACGAATCGGCTAATTTTGCAGATTTTGAAGCATAAAAAATGGCCTTCTGAAAGTTTTTCTGCCGGCTATATACATTTCCGATATTGCCCAGCGAGGGTACAGTTGCGATTTTATTTTTCAATTTCTCCTGTAAGGAAATCGCTTTCTCAAAATGCTCAATAGCCTTCGCATAATCTGCAGTTTCAATATAAACCAATCCGATATTGCTGTATATAGCCGCCTCGTCACGTTTTCTATTCTGATAACTCTGTGGGTCGCTTTCAGGAATCCCCTCCAGGATTTTAGTAGCCTGCTGATAATAGTTCAATGCTTGCGGAAAATTGGATTGATAAATGTAAATGGTAGCTATATTGGAAAGATCACCAGCTATTCCATAAGCATTTCCCGTTGCCCTGTCATTGATCAAAGCTGTATTTAAAGCACTTATCGCCTCAGGAAAACGCGCAAGGATATTCAAAATAGCGCCTTTTACCCTGTAGCAACTTGCTACAATACCTTTGTCTTTAATGTTATTCTCAAAGGAAAGCACCTGATCAATATAAACTAAGCTCTTGCTGGGATTTGAGTTGATAAAATTAGCGGCAAGAAAAAATAGGTCGCGGGCCTTCCTATCGTCGCTTACCAAATTACCAGCTACCGCCCTTTCCAAAGAGTCTATTTTAGCCGGTTGCGCCGCCACCTTTTCCTGCAATAACAAGAGTAATAGGATAAAAACAAAGCAGATGGGATTTTTCATTTTGTATTTGTTGCACTAGCTTTTCAAAAATAAAATATAGGCAGGCTGCTATTTCTATCCTTCGCTAATTCAAACTGGTATTTCGCTCATTGAAACCGGGTGTTATTGTCCAACCCGCTAAAAACCTCGCTTATTACGGGGTTTTCAAGGCATACAAAACATGCATATTCCCTTAAATGAAGGTTCTGCGGCTTCACTCATTGTAAAAACAGGTTCACTCATTGAGGCATGGCTTTCAATCATTGTCAAAAAATCTTGTTCTGGTGGCAACTAAACTTGTATCAGCAAAAGGAAATAAACATTGTATCAACCTAAAAATATAACCATGAAAAATTTAACCATCGCGATAGCTTGTTGCATTATACTCGCCATCGCCTGCAAAAAAAATAATGATGAAGCTCAGGAAGTAATCAAAGGCGACCTGAAAGAAAGCATTGAAACCGTAAACGGCATTACCTATAAAATTTTCACGGGCAATGATGCTACAACCTTTAAGGGCATTTTGGTAATGGGTAGTGGCAACGATGAAAACAATCCAACTGAAGGTAGCTTAGATGGAGCGGCAGAAACGGCCATCTGCGAAAAAGCAGCTGCTAACGGTTACGTCGCAGCCATCGTGAAATACCGCAAAACGCCCGGCAATGCCAATTCTGATACCTGGAATACCAGCGCAAAAATGATTGGCGAAGATTACGACAAATGTATTGTGGCCATATCCGGCAAATACAATATCAGCAAAACAAAGGCTGTGGTTGGTGGCTATTCCTTCGCCTCTTATATGCTCTTCAGCGATATTTCAGCAAATAGTACACTCAGTTATTGTAAAGGCGTATTGGCCGCGTGTGGTGGAAGTGGTGCATGGAATGCACAGAATTTTAAGATCCCGGTTTTCGCCATCAATTGCAGCGGCAATAATGAAGGAGAATATTACGGAAAAAGCCTTTACGATCAGATACCGGCAAACTCGCCAATCAAAGCCAAAAGCGAAGGCATCACGGATAATGGCTGCAGCACGCATTGTGGTGGCGACTGGACGGATAAAATGTACACCAAGATGGTTGCCTGGCTCAATTAAAATATAACTGCATCCGAATCAATATCAAGTAATCCATCTTCAATCTGATCTTATGAAAAACTTAAGTTATCTCATCGCCGCAGTGCTTATGCTCACCTTTAGTGCTTGCAAAAAGGAAAAAACCCAAAAGGAGGAAACCCAAACAGCTATAGATATTAAACAGTATTTTATTTCGGGCACCTACCTCAGAACTATAGGAAACAAAAGCTTCGAACATCCTTATGTGGTTACTTTCGAGGAAAACGGTCAGGCCATAATTTACGATTGGGGTGCCGTGAACTACATCACCGTGGGGTATACTTTCGAAAATAACAAAATCACTGTTAATTATGGGGGTGCCAGCAATTGGGTTTTTACCATTGCGGACGAAAATATTAGCAAAGCTGAAGGCCTGCAAAGTTATTATCTGAGCAGCAACCTCTATAAAATACCTGGCAGCAATCAGTTTACCGGCAATTGGTACAGCGGCATGATGCTGAGCCGGGAAAACAGTTCGTCGATGTTTTTTGCCTATAAGTTTACCGATACGCAATATCAGGAAACGGTACACCTTACTCCAGCTACATATACCTACACCACTATTAAAAATGTAATGGCCATTGCGAAAGAAAATGGTATCGCCAGGTACTTTTTAGCCCTCAACGGCAAACTGATGGTAAGCAGGTACAATTTCGGTGTAGACCCGCCCGCAAACTTTTTCTTTGCGGCATTGACTAAAGATCAATAGTTAAACCGCTCACAATAAACACGATTTAATCAAATTAATTTAAAAACCATGAAAACATTAAAACTTATGCTAAGCGTCTTAATGCTGATGGCCACATTAGCCGCATGCAAAAAAGACAGCAATGATCCTAACGATCCAGACAACCCTGAAAACGTGCAAAAGATAAGCAAAGCAGATTTACTGCCCTATTACATTGTTGCAGAACGTAAAACGGGAGACCAAAAACTCGCTATTATGACTTTTACCCAAGATGGCGATGGACTGAAAGTAAACCTGCATCGCCAGGGTTATCTCAGAACGCTAACCGCGGATGTGACCGACAATGCCCTCACTTTCGATTTAGATGGAACTGGCACCTATACTTACCGTTTTGTTTTGGAAAAAAGTACATCCGGACAGCTTACGGTAAAATCTTACCAGTATTCCGATAAAACGAATGCGGCTCAGGGGTTTGAATTCGCGGTATTAGCCAATACCACTACTGCTCAAAATTTTGAAAATGCTGATTTCAAAACGGGAAATCTTCTTTTCAGATTTACAGGAGCTAAAAACATCGATTGGGACATCAAGGAAAGACAGATCGGTACAAAATATTATCCACCTCCAATTAACCAAACCTTACCGATCATGGCAGTTGCTCCGGAGGTTTCTGTTCCCTATTACGCTTTGGCCACTGGCAGTTTTAAAGCCAATAGCGATTTCATCGGTGCCATGGTGCCCAGCTGGAAAAATGTAAATACACCCATTCTGGTTGTAGAGCGTAATAACGTTACCTACCAAGCCAATAAACAATAATTCATCCACCTTAAAAACTAAAGAAAAATGAAAAACTTAAAAAAAATTGTGAAAATGCTTATCGTATTGAGTGTTTTCTTCAGCCTTTCATCATGCAAAAAAGACAAAGATGATGACGGAGGATCAGGAGCCGTAGCTGGTAAATTCGATTACCAAAACAGTAGCAACAACATCAACTCCGGCGATTATAGAGGCGGAAACGGCGATGGCGCATGGCTTTATTTCCTTACCCCTGAATTTAACTCGGTACAGATCCGTTTCAAAAACCTGGGAAATTATGTCATTCCGATCGGCTCATTCACCTATAAAAACGGGGCGCCTTACAATACGGCAACCAATTTTGCCGGAGGTGCGGTAACCATAAATAATGTAACCGATGAGATTAATGGTGGCACGGTTGCCATTGCCAAGGATGGAGACAGCTATTCCATCACAATCAATGCGACAACAGCAAAAGGCCCCTTAAAAGGTAATTATACAGGTGTTTTGAAAAAAATCTAATCAAATCGATCATGAAAAACCCAAAAGCGTTCGCTCTCTTTTTGTTCCTGTTGTTAGCAACAGGAGCAATTATCTCTTGCAAAAAGAAGGATAAAAACGAACCCACCGATAGCTGTGGCATACCCGAACTAAAATTGATCTCTTCTGTGGATGTGGCCAATCCATGTGGCCTGGCGGTATCCTCCAGTGGAAAAGTAGCCACTACAGAATATAAACAACCCTATGGTTCTACCGGAATCACAAAAATCTGGAATAGTTATAGTGATCTGCTGACCAAAAAAGCACCTGCCCAGACTTTTCAAAGTGTAGGTGCCGAAGTCATCGCTTTCGACAATAATGAAAACCTCTACATCACCGAAACCGAACAAAATGCAAGGATTGTCATTTATAAAAAGAATACGGTTAACGGCGTAAGTACCTATCAGTATTTACGGGCCATCCAGGAGGGGTTTATCAATCCTCGGGGCATTGCTTTCGATAGCAAAAACCGCTTATATCTCGCCGATGATGGCAAAGATAGGTTACTCCGTTTTAATGATCCTTTAAACAGCAGTACATTCAGTGTTGTAGCAGCTGTATTCGGAAATCCAAAGGGATTGGCCATTGCCAACGACACCCTGTATCTTACAGGTTACAGTACCGACCGCCTTTATAAATGTGGATTAACGGCAGCAGGTGGCCTGGGTAAAACTGTGATTGTAAGTTTACCAAAACTGGTTGATGTGGCGGCTTACGGAAATATTGTCGCAGCGGCTTCACCAGGCAATAAACAGATCACCTTATTAAACAGCAACCAGATTCAGGCCTCTGAAGTCAATTATACCGGCTGTACCAAAACACTCACAGGCACGGGTGATATCTATGGCCTGGCCTTTGTAAAAACGGATACGGGTTACGGTCTCTTAGCCGCACATTATAACCAGAACAAAATATTTTTCTATCAACCCTAACCCTACATAACCATGAAAAAGATCTTCACCATTATTTTATGTGCTGTTGCCCTAAATATCAGCGCACAGACCAAAAAAACACCGGCAAAAAAACCAGCCACAAAAACGGTTACCAAAACAACCGTAAAACCCACGCCGGTAACCAAGGCCGGCACCAAAGCTGCTGGTTCTAACTCCTCCGAAAACTACAGCACCGCTATTGGGGTAAAATTCCTATATGGCATATCGCTTACCGCAAAACATTTCTTAAAGGAAAAACATGCACTAGAAGGCATATTTACCTACAGGGGTTTTAATGGTTTGGGTACCCAGATTGGTGTGAGCGTGGCCTACGAATACCATTTACCCATTAATGGGGTTCAAAACCTTAAATGGTATGTTGGCGGCGGCGGACATTTCGAATATTTTTCTTTCGATGACGATCTGGTTGATCCTACCACTACGGTTGGCGCCTTAGGTGTTTTAGGACTCGAATATAAATTTAAAGGCATTCCCATCGCCATTAGTGCCGATTGGCAACCGGTGTTCACTTTTAACAGTGGTGGAGGCTTCAGTGCCGAAAATGGTGGAATTGGTGTAAAATATACATTCTAAAATACAGGTTATGAAAAAGATGTTCATCATTGCTTTTTTAAGCTTGGCATACCTCGGTAGCAAGGCACAGATCCGCTCGCAGGTACCTTTAAAAATACAGATCGCGACCAGTGAGAGCGATACAGAAAAAATTAAGATCTCCTTTCCCCAGCCACCTACCCTACACGATGACGGTGGTTGGGAAAAAGGACCCAGTAACTGGCTGGCTGCTACAAAACATCCGGTTACTTATCGGAGCGGGTTATTATTCTTAGACCGTAAAACGAATGGCCTCATCAAATATTTTATGGTTGAGCTTCGGTTTGCAAAAGCGGGAACAATAGATTTAACCGCAAATAGTATGGCTACAAGTCGTCCGGGAAAAAACATCTGGAAAACCATATTTGGTAAAGAAAATGAAGTCATAAAGCAAACCATCATGTGTACCGAAAGCGATTTTGGTAACGAAATGTATCTTTTCCTGAAAAATTTCAGGCCCTACAAGCGAAGTCAGGTAAACTGAGCGATGGATAACGCCATCTCCTCCGTTCAGTTTAACGAAAATCTCCATATAAGTTTTGGCTAAGCGGATTTAAAACCCGATTTTTATCATTAACACATTCCCCTATGTTAAAGGCAGTTATTTTAGACGATGAAACCCGAGGAAGTAAATTACTTTCGCAAAAACTTCTTTCTTTCGAAGACGAACTTCAGGTGGTGGGCATTTTTAATGAGCCTGCCAAGGCTCTAAGTGCCATTATCGCACTCGATCCCGATGTGCTGTTTCTCGACGTAGAAATGCCGGGCATAAACGGCTTCCAGTTTCTGGAGCGTTTGGGAAGTTTTAGCTTCGAAGTAATCTTTACCACCGCCTACGACAGTTATACACTGGAAGCCTTGCGTTTAAGCGCCGTAGATTACCTGATGAAACCGGTGGATGAAGACGATCTGAAAACCGCAATCACCCGCTTACGTAAACGGGTAGCCGGGAAAGTAAAGCAACGGAGCCAGAAATCAGAGGTCTTAAATGCGCGCCTCGCACTTCCTACCGCCGAAGGTGTTTACATTATCGATAAAACAACTATTATCAGGGTAGAAGCCATGAGTAATTATAGCGTTTTCTTGCTTACGGATAATAAAAAAATCATCGTTTCCAAAACCCTAAAAGAATATGAAGCGCAATTGAACGATGATTTTTTTATGCGCATTAACCGTTCGGTAATTGTAAACCTGAGTTATGTGGTAAAATACCGCAAGGGTGATGGCGGCACTTTAGAGCTTAGTGATGGAGCCGAAGTGGAGGTTTCGCCGCAGCGTAAGGAAACATTAATGCAGAAGTTGTTCTAGAATCTGACCAAAACAATCACACTTAACATAAATTTAATGTCCTTTATTATCCAGGTCAGTAAACCGCGACTTAAATTTGAAAGCTGATACCAAGCCGCCAGATGAAAAAAATAATTTTATCCCTCCTCATCCTAACTGCATTCATCCAGAGATCAAAATCTCAAAACATTAGCTTACCCGATTCGGTATATTCAGGGAAACAAGGTGGCTTGCATGTGCAGGGCGTGGTGGTGGATCATGCAAAAGGCTATGTATATTTTTCTTTTACCGATAGGCTGATCAAAACCGATCTTTCCGGCAAACTGATCGGTAGTGTAACCGGTTTTGTCGGACATCTGGGTGATCTCGATTTTGCCGATGACGGAAAAATATACGGTTCGTTAGAATATAAAAATGACGCGATTGGCAAGGGTATACAAAAAGAGTTAGGAACCCAAACCGTTAATGAGGATGGATTTTATGTTGCCATATTCGATGCGTTGCGTGTAGTACGACCAAATATGGATGCAGAAAAAGAAAATCTGCTACACACTGTGTATATCAAAGAAGCTGTGAATGATTATACGGCAAAAGTCAAAACAGTCGATAAAGAAACACCACATCGATTTGCCTGCTCGGGTATTGACGGCCTTGCTTTTGCACCTGCGATAGGAAGCACAGACACAGCTAAAAAATTCCTGTATGTAGCCTATGGCATTTATGGCGATACGGCAAGAACCGATAACGACCATCAGGTAATTTTGCAGTATGATGTAACCGATTGGGGGAAATATGCACAACCGCTCTCACAGGAAAACCTGCATCACTCCGGCCCTGAAAAACCACTCGCAAAATATTTTGTAAAAACAGGCAATACCCGTTATGGCATCCAAAATCTGGCTTATGATTCCTATACGGGGAATTTGTTCGCAGCGGTATACCGCGGAACCAAAACGCAGTTCCCGAATTACGATTTATTTGTGATTGATGGCAAAAAGAATCCTGTGGAAGACCACATATCGTCGGATGGGAAGAAGATAAAGGTTAAAACACTTTCTTTATTGGAAGCAGGGCTTAAAGATACCAGATCGGGCATTAACGGATGGTTTTTCCAATGGGGCGCCACTGGCCTTTGCCCTTTGGGTGATGGATTGTTTTATATCTCGCACCAGGAAAAAGCAAAGGATGGGCAGCAAGAAAGTACTATATATAAATATAAATGGACAGGAGACAATCGAAATCCGTTTGAGCTTGTGAAATAGAACAATCTACTTTTTCATCTCATCTTCCCTGTTCAGGTATTCACTCGGCATACAGCCATAATACTGTTTAAATGCGGTAGAAAAATAAGATGGCGAATTAAACCCACACATGTAGGTAATCTGTGCGATGGTATAGCGTTTACTCTGCATCAGTTCCACTGCTTTACTAAACCGGATTCTCTTGATAAAATCGGTGGCCGATTCGCCGGTTATGGCCTTAAATTTTAGATAAAGGTTCGATCGGCTCATCCCTATCTCCCTGCTAAATTTGTCTATAGAGAATTCGGAATCTGCCAGATGTTCCTCAACAATAGCGATCGCCTGTTTTAAAAATTCTTCGTCGAGTGTATTAAAAGCAATATTTTCCGGTACCATTTCTTTTCTGGTTGAATAATATTCTTTTAAACGTTTGCGCGAGCGCAGCAAGTTGGCTACTTTAGCCGCCAGTAAACTGGTAGAAAATGGTTTGGTTACATAATCGTCGGCACCCATTTCCAGTCCTCTTATCTGCTGGCTGGTTTCGTTCCGGGCGGTTAACAAGAGTACAGGAATATGTGAGGTATTGATATTCTGCTTCACGCGTTTGCAAAAATGAAGCCCATCAAGTTCGGGCATCATCACATCACTGATAATGATGTCGTATTGTTGCACTTCGAGCATATCTAAAGCCATTTGCCCGTTCATCGCTACCGCTACCTGATATAATTTACCAAAATATTCTTGCAGATAGGATAAAATTTCTTCATTATCATCTACAATCAAAAGTTTGGTAGCCAGCATATTTCCTTCCAAATCATCTGTTAGAGGTACCTCATCCTGCCAGGTAGAAACCTCTTCTACAGTTGCGGCATGATCCGGTACAATAGACAACTCATACATCTTATTTTCAATACCGAAATCGTTGCGGTAAACCTCGTCCGAAACAGGTATGGTAACCGTAAACACACTACCCTGCCCTTTTGCACTTTGTGCGGTAATATGACCATGATGTAGTTCTACCAATCTTTTAGTAAAGGCTAAACCAACACCAGAACCCAGGTTCATTTCGCGGTTATTTACCTGATAAAACCGATCGAATACCTTAGATAAATCCTGTTCTCCTATACCTACGCCCGTATCGCCTACCTTGATCAGGATGTTATCATTTTCCTTAATCAGTTCGATACTTATTTTGTGGGTCGATTCGGTATACTTAAACGCATTAGACAGTAAGTTGAACAAAATCTTCTCCATTGCATCTTTATCAAAATAAAAAGAGAGTTTTGCTTCTGTTGAATGGAAGGTATAACTTATGTTATTCTTCTCGGAAAGTGGCCTGAACGACTCGTAAACCTCGTGTACAAAACTTACGATATCGCTTTTATCTACCTTAAGCTGTCGGGTTCCCATTTCGGTTTTCCTGAACTCAAAAAGCTGATCTACCAGATTGTACAGTCTTTTGGCATTGATCAGCATCAGCTCGTATTTCTTTTTCACGATCTTGTCAATCTGGGGCAATCTCAAAAGTTCTTCCAGGGGTGCCAGAATTAAGGTTAACGGCGTTCTTAATTCGTGCGATACATTAGTAAAAAAATCCATTTTCACCTGATTGATATCCCGTACCCGTTCTTTTTCAATCCTTTCGAGTTTGAGCTGCTGCAGGGCCTTAATCCGTTCAGCTATAATCTTATAGGCTAAATACGAAGCCGAAATCAATATTACAGATAGCAACAAATAAAACCATAAAGCCCTATACCAGGGCGGCAGCATAGAAATTTTCAACTCCCGAACCGGGCTCACTTCTCCATTAGGGCCAACCGCTTTAATCATAAAGGTGTATTTCCCCGGAGGCAGATTATTATAACTCACTTTGATATCGCTGGTTTTCAGCCAATCATTATCAATGCCCGCCAACTTGTAATAATACTGGGTACGGTTTGCAGAAATGTAGTTAAAAGTATTAAAAAGGATGCTGAACTGTTTAAACTCGGGGCCAAGCTCCAGTTTCGCGGCCTGATCGATATGCCCTTGCAAAATAGCTGTTCCATCGCCCACAGCAACCGTTTTATTAAAAACTTCCAAACCGGTAAAAGTTAGATTTAAGCGCAGCGGTTGCTGGTTAACCATTGATGGATAGAAGTATGATATCCCCTTTATCCCGCCAAAAAGAAGCATCCCATCTTTGGCCTTGTAAAACGAATATTCGTTAAACTGATTGTTCTGCAAGCCATCGCTTTCGTCAAAGGTTTGTACCAACCCTTTATCGGAATTGAATTTAACCAGTCCGCTGTTCGTCGAAATCCATAAATTGCCATCGTCATCGGGCTGGATCCCATAAATGGTTCCCCTTACAAAGTCTTTCCGGGTTTTAAAGCTGACAAAAGACTGTTGTGTTTCGTCGTACAAACTCAGTCCTTCGCGGGTACCCATCCATATCCGGTGTTGTTTATCTTCGGTGATACAGTTTACGATATCTTCGCTCATTTTCCCGTTTACCGTGGTTCCAAAAAGCATGTTATCCGGATAAAATAGCGTTACCCCGTTAGTGGTACCAATCCATATGCGGTGCTGACTATCCTCAAAAAGGAAAGTAATATCATCAGAAGTAAGGCGTTTACCTGCTTTATCGAGGTGGATATGGGAAAAAGACTGTGTTTCGGGATGGAATTGATCTAGCCCTGAACGTGTACCGATCCATATCCGCCCCTTATGATCTTTTAGGATGCTGTACACCAGGTCTCCTGCAATGCTATTCGGGTTATTCTCATCATGCCGATATCGTTTAACCGAACCTGTACCGGGATTGAGTGCGTTAAGTCCACCGTTGTGCGTGCCGATCAACACGTTTCCACGCCCGTCAAACGCGATAGCCTTTACGTTGTTTGAGCTTAAACTGTTTGCATTATTTTCCTGATTAGAAAAGTAGCTAACCGTATTGGTATTCCTGTTCCAGTAGTTGAGTCCCTTATCATTTGTACCGATCCAGAAATTTCCTTTCTCATCCTGTTTAATTACCCCGATTACCTCATCATTCAAGGAAGTTTTACCTGTATTCTGACTGAGCAGATTAAATTTAATATCGTTCTTATGGTAATAATTTACGCCACCATAGTAAGTGCCCAGCCACATTGCTTTTTGCTTATCCTGGTAAATGCACCGGACCGAATTCTGACTGATGGTATAGGGTTGAGAAACCTGGTGGAAATAATTATCGAATGTGAGGGTACTTAAATTGAATACCGAAAGCCCCCTGAACGTACCCAGCCACATGTTCCCCTCTATATCTTTCCCTATACACCTTACATTATTGTCTGCTATGCTGTTTTTACCTGCCTGATGGGTAAAAAAAGTAGTTTTGCCGCTTAGCGTTTCGTATTTGATCAATCCGTTGCCTTCAGTTGCTACCCAAAGATTTTCCGCATCAATATACACCTCATTTACCGCTGGCTTATCTACCCCCAGGTTTATTTTGTTTAAAGTATGGCTTTGCCCGGCGAACTTAAAAAGACCAACTTCGGTACCAATAAGTATATCCTGATTTGAAGCGCTGATATACGAAATCTTTTTTATACCATGTTCGAGGGCATTAAAATTAACCTCTTTAAACTGGCTTGTACCCACAGCCAACTTAAATACACCGCCCGAAATGGTAGTTGCCCAAATGTTGTGCCTTACATCTTCAGTGATGGAGGATACATACCATTCGCCTAAACTGCGCGGCAGTTTATAGTTCACAAAATTGTCGGAAGCATAATTATAGCGGCTAATGCCCTGGTTTCCACCTACCCACATGGTTCCTTTATGATCGACAAACAGGCTGCGGATATAATGCGATTGCAGGCCGTTTTTATCCCCCTCAACCAGGCGGTATACCCTAAAGCCCTTACTGTCGTAACGGTTTAAGCCATCTTGTGTGGCCATCCAGATAAAACCGAGGCTATCTTGTTTGATGGCAAAAACCGTACTTTGCGATAATCCCTTATCAACCGAAATATTGCGAAAATAACGCTCCTGTAACTGTGCGTTTGCGTTTAATCCGGTAAGAACCAGGCATATACACAGCAAAAAAACAGTTAACCAGTGGTGAGCAGCATTGGTTAAATCCGATATTTTAAAGGTTGTTCTTCGACACATGTTTTTCAAATTTACTAATTCCAATCCAATGATCGTCTCCGTTTGTAACATGGTCATTCCTATTAAACAACGAGCACGCACGGGAGTGGCGATTTAACCGCCACTAAAAAACAATGTTTAGGCAAGGAAACCACATTGAAAATGTGGATCTCAATAATCCTCGTTACAAACGAGGACGATGTAACCTGTTATTCTTTATCGTACAGCGCTACATCAGGCAGTTTATCTACAACTTCCTGTTTGCTCAATTTTGCCCCATTCATTTCTAATAATATTGAGCTGCCCATTACAGCCGGTTTATATACTTTGCCATTAAAGCTGACCGGTAAATCACCATAATTAAATAAAGATCCCGCCTGTTTACCCGATACCTGTAATGAAGCCTTTTTATGGCCATCCAACTGTGCCTGTATATCCCAATCGCCTACCTTTAAATGGTAAAGCCCCTTTGTGGCCGATACCGTTTTAATCACCGCTGTTTTTCCGTCCTTAATCTGTATAAGGGTTAGAAACCTGAATTTTTGTGCGGGTAACGAGGTAATGCCAGCATGCCATTGGTCTACAAAATCTTTTATCTTTCCCTCGTCGTTGGTTACCTTATTCCAGTTTTCCGCAGCTTCGTAAAATTTGTTGTGCACGTTCAGGTTTATGGCACTGTTGGCAAATACACTGCCATTCACACTGCCCAAATCGGTTTTTAATGCAAAATCCTGTCGATTCGGGTTATTGCTTTGTTGTGCTTCGAGCGTATAATACGGCGCATGGAATTGGGTAGTCCATTTTACAGGCTTGCTCGCCTCCAATTCATCATACAGCACCACATATCCACCAGCTAACTGCAGCATGTGCCTGCGGTAAAGGGTTACGCCACTTTCGCCATAACCATTCTCTTTACCCGGTTTTACATTGATCTGTTTAAATCTGTCCAACCAAAAATCACTTTTAATTTCGCCATAAGCATTGCTGGCATCACCCAGCGCATATTGAATATGCTTACCGGAAATTGCTCTTGCAATCCAGCCATAACCTTCTTCGCCAATTTTCTGGTTTAAACTGTCAGCCAATATGGTGTTATAGGCCTTAGAGCTACGGTAATATAACAGGTTGTGCTTATCGCTAAAGTTGCTGTAATAACCTGATCCGCCAAACAGTACCTTACCTTTATAATTGATGGTAAATGCATTCTGCGAAGCATGCCCGTGACCTGAAGAACCAAAGGGACTGCTAAACAGATAACTGCTCAGGCTTTTATCGGCATTGGCCAGGTCTTCGTGCATGGCTACCACGCCCACATCGGCAAAATTACGGCTTTTGGGAAGCTGATCAGGTGATGCGGCAGGAAGTTTTCGATCTGGTTTATAATTTAACAAGCGAAACAACAGATAATCGTCGGTGCCATGAAAATAATCAGGATGATCCTTTTTTATTCCGTTTACATACCAATTCAGGTAGGGATCGTTCATCCTATAGGTAAGTGCGTCGGCAAACCAGGCCTCCCCTTTTACGATATAAGGGATGTTTTCCCACATATCCCCAATCGCTGTAGATGCCGAACCGTTTGGATGCGTATAAAGCATGTAGTATGGGAGGTTCTGCATCCATGGCAGCTTAAAATAATCGACCCCGCTAAAATCGCCAAACATCTGTGAAAGGTAAATGATCGATTTAAAATTTACCCTGAAGTAGCCATTGCCTTCGTGCCAGCCACCATCTGTTGTACCCAAAACCGGAAAACGTGCCGACCATACCTCGTACATATAGGTTAACCACTCTTTTGCTTCGGGCACTTCGTTAATGACCGAAACGGTTGCAATGGCCAGGTTGCGCAAGGTAATCTGCCAAACGTGGTTGTCGCTTACATGCAGTTCGAAACGGTTGGGCAAATGATCATAAACTCTTTTGGCCCTGATGGTAATGATGTTTTTAAACAGTTGCTTTTCTTCGGTATTTAATACGTCATAACCCGCATCGTAAAACCATCCCAGGGCTTCCAGTACCGCTCCACTGGTAAAATCATCGCCGGTGGCCAAACCGTTAGGATCCATTCTGGCTAAGTTTAATGCCCTGCGTTTGGCATCCAGAATAAAACGTTTATCTTTTGTAAGCTGATAAGCAATGCAAAGGTTCCGTACAGGAGTACCCACTGCATCGCCAAAACCATGGTACATACGTTCGATGATAATCTTCTTCTCCCTGTCGTTTTTGCCAGTGGTATCAATTATCCTTTGCGGTTTTTCGGTCGGCAAAGGTTCCTTCATCAGTTTTTCTGCAAAAACAATAAACTTTTTAGCTTCAGGATTCTGTAGGTTGTTGCGGTAAAAATCTTCCCCGTTCCGGTTCATGCCCCATAATAGTGGGTGTGCACCTTCGTTTCGCTTTAAAACTTCCGTTATTGCGGGTGATACCTTTTCGTTTGCATATTTTGCATCGATTACAAAATTGTAAACCGGCGACCAGGCCCATTTACCTGTACCCTTTAGTGCGTACGCATATTTCCAATACCACTTACCGGGCTTTAAAGCTTTATGAAGTGGATAAACCGCCCAACGCTGCTCGGCACTTTCCGTTAAATTGTTTTTAAAATTCTGATCGCTGGCCAATACGACCTTATAGCGCACGTTGCCAATATTCGGATCCTCGGGCACTTCACTTCCGCTCTCCATAGGCTTAACCATATTTTTACCATTGGTGCCAGGCCAGAGCAAAGCCGGGGCATTGGTGGGTACAGTTATGCCATTGGCCGGATATGGCCATTCGCGTACCCTCGAATGCAGTTTTTCTGCAGTTAATTTAATCACGCCCGGCTGTTCCTGGGCGAAGATATGTAGTGAGAGTAGTGATAGGCTTAGGATGATTATGTTTTTCATCAGTTATGGTGCTGAATTTAATATTTTGTTTCTTTATTGGTTAGTCCTCATGAGTAATTGTGGCATCAGTTTAATATATTATTCTTCTTTATTTGGGCGTGCCCCTGTGGGTCGGGCTATTCGCTACAAGTCCTCGCTGCGCTGTGGGCTTTTCGCTGCTATCCCTGCCCGACTACGGCCTTCCCATCCAATCCGCTACGGGCGGGCAGGCGGGCCTCACGCAAACCCATCTCTTACTTCAAACGGCTCAACTTCAAATAGCAGCGCTTTGTAAAATCTGCAGGTTAGCCTAAAGCTTAACTGATTTACCAGCATAAGCTAAAAAATACAAATGTTTAAAACAATTCAATTTCGATGAACTTGTAATTAATTGCTAAAAGCATACATATTTTTGTTGTAAGTTTCCAGTACAATAATCTACTAATGCTTTATCAAGCTTTACTGGCCAATTGCCCTACATACAGCATCAATTGTTGAACTTATACGACGATATGTTTTGTTTGTAGCTTCGTATGTTTCATATTCTATAACCATTGTTACCGCTACACCTCCTTATGTTTACCTTCCAGCTGCTTATGTTTTGCTTCCATTGCCCTTTGCTAAGTGTATAGAAGGCTATGTTTGCCTTACAGTGACAATTGGTCAGTATACAGATGGCTATGTTTCTATGCAACTGTCGATTGGTCAGCATACAGTCCCGTATGCTTCAGTGTCACGAGCCTTTGCTTTGCTTACACCTATCTATGATTGCGTGCCTTCAATCTATAGCCTGATGAATAAGCGAAAGGTTTCTTACCTCATCCATCTTTTCAAAAAAAACCAAAGAATGTGTTCGAAATCTACAAACCTGCCGTAAATTGATCACCATTTGTCTTGCACCACTGTTTTAAATAAGCACGCATGACAATCAGTTTCTTTTTGTAAGCCACATTTACCGCAAGATTGTTCATCTCGCCAGGGTCTTTACTTAAATCGAACAATTGTTCTTTGATTTCACCCTTGTTGTACACGATGTACTTAAAATCTTTGGTTATGACCGCACGTCCACTAATGCCTAAAAGTTCTTCATTGTCTGCAAAATCGGTTTCGATTACCAAAGTATCGCGTAAGTTTTTACCCGGATCGGTTAATCTTTTACTGATATCAATCCCTTTTAAGTAACGCGGTTTTTGTACGCCGGTCAATCCACAAATGGTGGGGATCATATCGGTGCCGTTACACACCAACATATCGTCGGTAAGGCCCTTCCACTCCCCGACTTTTGAAATGATAAAGGGCACTTTAGCGGCTTCTTCATATAAAATCTGTTTCTGGTTCCAGCTGTGGCCGGCATAACCATCACCATGGTCGGCGGTAAAAATGATGATCGTGTTTTTTTCTACGCCATATTTTTTTAACGATCCCATTACCATTTCGATGTATTGATCTACTTTTTCTACCAGGCGGTTATAGGCCCAGCGGTACTGGCGCCATTGACCGGCATTCCAGTTTAGGCTTGGATAAGTACGGGCACTTACCTTTTGTTGCTCGCGCACAATTTTCGGCTCGTTGGCCGGAATCTTCCAGTTTGCGGGCAAAGGTGGGCATTGATCTGCCGCTGGTGCATCTTCCAGTACATCCATTTTCAACGCTTCGCCCCTGGCCCATTCGCATATATCGTGCGGGTTTAAAAATGATGCCACCAATAAAAAGGGTTTGTCTTTGTTTTCTTTAATAAACCTGGCACAGTATGATGGTGTAGCACCATCATTATAATCTAAAAAATTAGTGTTTTGAATATATTCAAAACCATGTTGTTCTACTTTAGCGGTAGGAACAGGTAAATGCCATTTACCCACATAACCCGTTTGATAACCTCCGTTCTGAAAAATTTTACCCATCATGAGTAAACTATCAGGCCATTGCCCGTCTTTTTCTGCGGCATTGCCCACAAAACCCGTTTCGAAGGGCATTTTCCCACTAAAAATAGCGGTGCGCGAGGGGGTGCATAAGGGCTGGGCGCAATAGGCTTTGGTAAAACGGACTCCATTTTTGGCCAGTTTATCCATTGCAGGGGTATGCAGGTATTTGTTGCCTGCACTACTCATCGCCTCTGCCGTCTGCTGATCGGTCATGATGATCAATATATTGGGTTGATCAGGCTTTTGCGCAAAACTGACCAAACACTTGGCATTGAACACCACGAGGCATAAATAGAGATATATTTTTCTCATCAATTGAATTAATTATAGAAGCTAATATCCGGGATTTTGAATCAATTTATTATTGTAATCTCTTTCCCTTTGAGGAATTGGGTATAACTCACTTTTACCATCTTTAAAATTAGTTCCTGCAATATATGGGTAATTGGCACGGTACGCCTTTAATGCAGCTTCAGTTGCGCGAAGGCTCGAACCTAATATATTCCAACGCATTAAATCGTATTTTCTTAAGCCTTCAAAGCACAACTCTAATGCACGCTCATTTTTAAGCACAGTAAAAAAATCAGCCTTATTCAATCCCGTAGGAATCTGTGTATCCACAATTTCGGCAGTTGCCGTAGCGCCTGTACCCCCACCACCGGTAATGGTTATGGTAGGTGCCGAGGTATAATTGGCACCAAAGTTAGTTACTTTAATGCCCACTACCGCACCAGCAGTAACGGCCCCAGTGGTGGGATTTGTTACGGCACTAATGGTAGCTGTAGCCGTAGCACCCGTTCCGCCACCGCCGGTAATACTTACCGTTGGAACAGTAGTAAAGCCACTGCCTTGCGCACCCAGTTTAACATTTATGATCTGTTTTCCAAAAATATCAGCAGAAAACGCTCTTTTTCTTATCTGGTTAATCGCATCATAGGCTGCCGCATTTGGCCCTTCATTTAATTCGTTTTCAGCTTCCGCGCGCATCAGCAACACATCGGCATAACGCAATACTACATAATTAATGTCGGTATTGTTCAAATCTTTTGGCGGCAATGCCTGATATTCCCTACGCCATTTACCCGGCGAAAAGTTATTATCTGCCGCTGCAGCATACTCCAGGAACTGGCCAGTTGCATTGATCTGGTAAGTAGCTACCGAAACATCTTTACGTAAATCGCCTGAACTATACATATTCCTGAATAAAGGTGTTGTTTTTACGTAGGAATTGGTTCGGCCATAAGTACTGATAGCAGCTGATAATGGTGCATTCCACTGGCCAATAACACCCGAATTTGCCGTTCCTCCCGTGATATTATAAAAAGCTACCTCAAACATGCTTTCGAAAGGATCGATTTTCAACTGGCATTGGTTTCTGAAAAACTGTTCGAAACTCGGATTTAGTGAATATACGTTGGCATCCATAATATCTTTGGTCTGTTTTTGGGCAATGGCATAAAAATCCTTATAATTTGCAGGCCTTTCCATCTGTCCATTTTGTTGCAGGGCATAACCACCTGCAAACAAGGCTACACGTGCAAGCATTCCCTTTACCCCCATCTTGCTGATGCGTTCATCAGCGGTTTTACCATCGGGCAATAAATCAATGGCCTCAGTCATGTCTTTGATGATTTGATTGTATACCTCGGCTGTGGTATTTTTAGGAATGCGCAATTCATCATTAGAATGTGTTGGTGTTAATTTAAGCGGGACCCCACCAAATAACCTCACCAATTCTGCGTAGTAAAAACCACGCAAAAACTTAGCTTCGCCTAAATACCGGTTTAATATTTTACGTTGCGATCCATCCGTATAGATCCCCATTTGTGGAATTTTCTCAATCACCAGGTTTGCCCTGTTAATCCCATCATAATAGGTTTGCCAGGTTGATTGCATATATACGGCCTCGGCGGTGATCACATAATGTGCGATACCCCGGAAATCGGTTGTCAATATATCTCTTACCTGCGCAATGTCATTATCGTTTTCGTACAGAATTGATGAATAAAAACCCAATGTATTGCCATTACTCATACTTTCATAAACGCCTAATGTTGCCAAATTGGCTTCATCAGCAGTGGTAAAGAACTGATCTGCATCAAAAACAGATTTTGGTTCTTCAGTAAGTGTTTTTTTGCAAGCGGTTAAATTACTGAGTAGTACAACTACAGCTAAACATTTAAATAAGCTTGCGATATGATATTTTAATTTCGTTTTCATAATCGGATATTCTGTTACAATGAAACATTTAAACCAGCTACAAAGTACCTGCTACGGGGATAACCGCCAAAATCTACCCCTGGTGTTAAGCCACCTGTTTTGTTTGTGCTTACTTCGGGGTCGTAACCAGAATAGTTATCGAATACCTGAAGGTTATAACCGGTAAGGTATACACGAACATTACTTAATTTTACTTTAGAAATCCATGTTTTTGGCAGGGTATAACCCAAACTAATGTTGTTGATCCGCAAAAAGGAACCATTCTCCACCATTTGATCAAAAAGGCGGGGTGTGGTACCATAACCATCAAATTTAGGGATCGTTTTGCCTTTGTTGGCTTCGGCCAATACCATTGGAGTTGTTAAGGCATTTCCGTTTCCATCGATAGTCGTCCACCTATCTTTAAAATAAGCCAATGTATTTACGTTAGCACTTACATTGGTACTCATCTGCAACCTGTTGGCATTGTATACATCGCCTCCGGTGGCCCAGTTGATGAAGACGCTCAGATCAAAACCCTTGTAAGAGAAAGTATTGTTAAAACCACCAATAAAATTAGGGATCCCATTTCCGATTACTGTTCTGTCTGACGGGTTGATTACTCCATCGCCATTTAAATCAACAAGTTTTAAAAAGCCCGGCTGGGCAGCATAGTTTACATCAACAGGGATACCTGGTTTTAGGGTATAGGTATTATTGGTAGGGTTATAATTAAAATCGTTTACCTGGTAAACGCCATTCGACCGGTAGCCGTACATCTGACCAAGTGCACTGCCTACCTGCACCAGATAATCGGTTTGGGTAGCCCAGCTGTTGCTTAATCTAAAATCCTCCCCATTGCTTAGCGCCAATACCTTATTCTTATTTACCGACATCGTAAGGGTACTGTTCCATAAAAAATTGCTGGTTTTTACGTTTACGGTATTCAATGTAAGCTCCAAACCCTTATTGGATGTAGCCCCTATATTTAAAAACTGACTGGCAAAACCGCTGGTGTAAGGAATCTGGGTATTTAATAGCAAATCTTTGGTGCGGTTATCATAGGCTTCGATGGTCAGGGCAATCCTTTGTTTAAAGAAACCCAGATCCAAACCCACATTAAAAGATTTTGTAGTTTCCCATTTTAAATCTTTGTTTTCGATGTTGTTGGGATACACCGTAATGTTGTTGGTATTGTTTAATGGATAATTTCCTGTGGCCAACTGGCTCAGCATTAAATAATTTGGAATACGGTTGTTACCTGATGTACCATAACTTAAGCGGACCTTCGCATCGGAAAGGAATTTTATATCCTTTAAAAAGGACTCATTAATGGCTCTCCAGGCAAAAGCAGCTGAAGGAAAGTAGCCCCATTTGTTATTATCGCCAAATTTAGATGAACCATCTGCCCTAACTGTCGCATTGAACAGGTACTTATCCTTATACGAATAACTTACGCGAGAAAAAAATGAAAGCATACTTTCGGCTTCAGATAATGAGGTAGGTATACCTGGTGTGGTACCGAGAGAAATATTATCCAAACCCAAGTTCACACCTGGAAACCGGCTATTGCTGGCACTAAAAGCTTCTCTGGAGGTATACAATTGCTCCTGCCCCACCAGCACAGAAACCTTGTGGTTTTTATTGAATGTATTATCATATGAAACTGTGTTGCTATAGTTCCATCCATTAATATCCGTTTGTGTTAATGAGCCAAATGCACCGCCACTTCTTTTGGCAAGAATATTACGTGTATCATAAAACAATTTATCCTTGGTACCCGATATCCGACCTGATACCAAACCCCGATAAGTGAAGTGATCAGCAAAAGTATAATCGATAGATGTATTGATATTTAAAGTTCTGTTTAAAGATTCCTGCAAAATTGATTCTGCATTTGTTTTTGGATTTTGTAAGGGGATTTGATTCACATCTACGGTAGGATCGCTATCCAGATTGGCAAAATCCTCATCGCTTAAACCGATACCACTGGTAGGCCTGTACTGAAAAAAACTGATTAAAGTATTTAAACGGTCAGTACCACTGCGGGTGCTCGAACCTGTTGTTTTTTGATCACTGTAATTAACAATAGCGGCTAACTTAATTTTTTTATTGATGTTATGCAGGATATTTAACTTGGCCACATTTTTTATCGAACCACCAGGTTGTATAATGCCCTGATCGTTGTTATTGGAGTAGAACAAGTTAAAACGGGTTTCACCCTGGCCACCAGCGATACTAAACTTATGGTATTGTGTATTTACCCAATCGCCAAACATTTCATCCTGCCAGTTGATACCTGCTCTGTTATCATATAAAGAATGATAATCTGAAAATTTGCCAAACGTATTTTCAACACCTGCTAAAAGGGCAGGGCTGTTTAAAAAACGTTCGTATACCAGAACATTAAAATCGTAGGGATTAAGTACAGGAATAAATTTATTGGCTTTTTTGGCACCGTAGTACATATCATAGCCGATGGTTAATTTACCTGGTTTTAATTGTTTAGTGGTAACCAAAATTACGCCATTCGCACCCCTGGCGCCATAAATTGCGGTAGCCGAAGCATCTTTTAACACATCGATGCTTTCCACATCACCTGGATCCAAAAAATTAATTCCATCAGTTTGCGGCACACCGTCTATTACATAAAGGGGCTCGTTGCTTTGCGTAATCGATCCGCCCCCACGCAAGGTAATTGAAGGGCTCCCACCTGGTGAACCATCATCAGCAGCAACCTGCAAACCCGCCACCCGGCCAACCAAGGCAGAAGCAACATTTTGCACCGGACTTTTGGCCAGTTCAGTCCCCTTTACAGAAGAAATAGCACCCGTTAGATCCGACCGTTTCTGGGTACCATAACCCACCACCACCACTTCATTGAGGTTGTTCTCATCATCAACCAATTTAACATCGATGGTAGTTTTGTTTTTCACCAACTGCTCTACGGGTTTCGACCCCAGGTACGAAAACACCAAAGTGGCATTCGATTTCACCTTGATCTGGTAGCTACCATTGTTTGCTGATACCACTTTATTACTGGTTCCTTTTTCTGATATGGTGGTACCCGGCATCGGCTGATTTCCGCCATCGCGCACTACACCACTTACTGTGATCACTTCCTGCGCATAAAGCGTTTTAAAAGAGATGAACAATAAAAATATGAGTATGGTTCGTTTCATGTTTGTTTATTTAAAAGGTATATGTTACCTCTATTTTAGTTGAAATGCGGTTTTGATAAATAAATTGGCCGCTGTTTTTACGGTGGCAGTAAGCAGGTATTCATCAAAAGATTCAGATGCCGGTCCTGCGGTGATGTTGGTATTTCCACCAATACCAATAAGTTCTATACCCGCTTGTATGGTTTTGGTTTCCCTGTTCAATAAACCGGTATCGATATCGTATACCGGATTTAAAGGACCGATCATCGAATCGTTTCCGGTTAGCGGAAGCAAATCTGTTCCATCGGCATCATTTCTTCTAATGCTTACCCAGGGGCGCAGGTATTTAAGGGTAGTGATCTGCAATTTATTGACCATCAGTCGTAACTGTGCCGAATGACGGGCCTCTACCGTTTGTATGCGCGCAACAGTTGCGAGTGCAGGTGTACCTATTAAGGAAACCAGTTGTCCTTTATAAGCACGCTCACCCAAATCTTCCATGACTACAGCGGTTCTTAAAAATGTACCGTAATTGGTGGTTACATTGGCATTAACCCGGGTATAGTCGAAATTGGCATAAGGCATTAGCGCCCGGGCTGTTCCGCCCAAATCGGTAACCGCTTTGGTTAATACATTAATATGAGCCTGTTCCTGATCCCGCAGGGTAGTAATAATGGGTTTGTCGGCATCGGGTATTAAATTTGGTGTTGTAGTAAGTGCATTATCATAAAACTGAAACTGCATATAAGCCAAAGCTAAAACCAGATTTAACGAATCTACCGTAGCATTATTGGCTGTTGTTTGTCCATATGCTTTTTGGAACATAGTGCCTAATGTTAAAGGCAAGGCAGCTAAGGAGATTTTTTTTCCAAGCCTGAAAAAATGCTGCAATGCGTTACGCCTTGGACCCAATCCTTCATAAACCACTCCATCTGCTTTTTCTATCTCTTTTAGGATATTTAAAATATTCATATTCATTCAGTTTATAGATTGATTACGTTCAGTTTCGTTTTGATATATTCTGAGGCCTGATCTAAAACTTTACCTGGTGAAAGGGTAACATCAAGCCCGTTGGCAGCGTCTGCCCCCAAAACACTCAATCCGTTTAGGTCGGCAAAGCTCAGTGCATCTACCTGACTGCGGATAAAAGCCGCGTGGCGTGCTTCGACGGTAGCTACCTGACTTAAAATGATCAGGTTATAATCATTTTTACATCTGGTAATGGCATCGTTATAAGCTGCAACACCTAAATCTTCAAAGGTTTTGGCTAGGCTTAATACAGCAACTGAATCGCCAAAATTAATGCCCGAAAAATCTACCGCTAAGCTTCCTATAGCGGCAGTTCCCAATATTCTTTTAAAAAACTCACGGTGTGCAATTTCGTGCAGTTTGATATCATTAAAAAATAAAACCTGTGTGGGGGTAAAAACGGCTGGCAAACTTTCTGCGGCTTTAATATAGAAGGCGGCTTCTAGTTGTTCTAAAGCATAAATGTAATTTAGCAGGCCGGTATCATCCTTAAAATCAATTGTATTGTCTGTATTGATGTAGGCTGCTTCAAATTCGGCAGGTTTGTCTTTTTTACAGCCGACCAGTCCAACTGCCAAAGCAGAAGCACCTGCAAATTGCAGGAACTGTCTTCGTTGTATGGTTTTAACCAAAAGAGAATCTTTTTCGGCTAAGCTTTTAGGGTTATTCTTAGTCATTTTGTTAGTTGGTTATAATCTTGGTTAGTTTGTGTGCTCATTCGGGAATTAACTGGGGAGATTAATTTATTCCACCTATCTTTCCTGATCAATAACAGAAACGAATTTAGTGTTCGGGAAAGAAAAAGAGTTTCAAATTTGTTTAAAATACTATCAAATTTGAGTAAACATGGCTATAAGGGCTAATTTAAAGTCAATTAGGGCACATTTCACCCTTTATTCAAACCGAAAGACCACCAAGTCTTCCAAAGAATAATGATGCATTTTCCATTTTTACGTAAAGAAGATCCTACAACATTTTAAATAAAAAGGGTGCTCTGGTTTTAGAACACCCTTATCAATTTATAAAAAGACCGTTAAATAACGTCTCAACTAAATGCTATTTCGCAACATAGTCAAATGCTTTAAATTTTTGAAAAACATTTGCAGCGCAACCTAATAAACCAGCTTTGTTGCCCAGGTTGGCAGCAACCACTAAACCACTGGCCAATGAAATCGGTACTGCAAGGGTTTTGATCCTTCTTTCAATTTCTCTAACATAAAAAGCGCCCGACTCACTGATACCGCCACCAATTACAATTTTTTGCGGACTAAAAATATTTATAAAACTGATAATCCCCGTCGCCAGATAATCGAAATGTGATTCCATCGCCTCTACGGCAAATTCTTCCCTGGCCAGGTATTTTTCTACCATATATTTCCCGTCAATTTCTTCGGGTGGGTTGGGATGGATAGATTTATAATGATTAAGCAGGGCTGTTACCGAAGCATAGGCTTCTAAACATCCACGGCCGCCACAGGCACAGGCTACACCTTTGTGTTCTACCACAATATGCCCCAGCTCTGTACCCCTGTTTCTAAATCCACCATACAGTTTGTTATCAATCATTACGGCTCCGCCAATACCAGTACCTACGGTAAGAAAAACTACATCACTGCTGTCTTTAGCCGCACCATAAGTCATTTCGCCAAGGCCCATTAAATTGGCATCGTTATCCATTACGATATTATAACGCGTTACTTCCTGCAGGATTTCGCCCAAAGCCAATTGTTTAAAGCCTGGCAGATTATCTGCACCGGCTATAATTTTGTTATTGTAAATAATCCCCGGGAACCCGATACCTACCCCAAGAATAGGATTTTTAAACTTTTTAGCACAGGTATTAATGGCTTCTACAATGAGTGCTATGATTGCCCCTTGCGTTTTCGCATTTTTTAGCGATACGATAATGGAATATAAAATTTCGCCATTTTGGTTTACCACCCCACACTTAAGTGAAGAGCCACCAACATCAATTCCGATAGCATACGATTGTTCCATGTTGAAATTATTTAAATTAACCATATACCGAACCTAGTTTAAATGTTTTTTGCATTGCTTTAATGAATATGTTTTTTATCGCCATAATTAGAACCTAAATATAAGTTAAAAATAGAATTTGAAGTATCCTTAAGCCTTAGATTTCAGCTTAAAACCTTTAAATATTGATTAAAAATGGGAATAAATTTTTAAGGATATACATTTTTTAGTTGAAAATGCTTGAACGCGTGAGGGATAGTAGCGAAAAGCCCACAGCGCAGCGAGGACTTGCAGCGAATAGCCCGACCCTTGCGCAGCTTGGGGCACGCCCAAATACCAATAAGCATCATAATCAAACAATAATAACCAATAATCAACAACCACAACTAACTACCTGTTTAAACTCAAATCCGGACAGTACTCAAGACTATTATCCATTAAAATGTGCTTTTAACCAAATTCAAAATATTTCTGGTAATAATCAAAAGTGTTTCTGTTTCCAGCCCCATAACTTCACTTTACAAAACAATTATCAAAGATTCAAACCACAACATGATGAAAAAAGCTTTTTGCTTAGTATTGCTTACAGTTACATTGATATTAAATGGTTATACCAGGGCAGTGCAACAAACCCCACCCCAAAACTGGTTGAAAAAAGCAACCGATGTAATTGCATTTCAGTTGAATAAAGCTGCCGTTACCTACAAACCAGGAAAAAACCCACGCTCTGTTAACCCGAATGGCACGGTAAGAACAGCAGGTGTAACCGATTGGACAACCGGATTTTTTCCGGGCAGTTTATGGTATGGATATGAGCTTACGGGAGATCAAAACCTGGCCAGAGAAGCTAAAAAATTTACGCTCGCACTCGACACTGTACGCAACATTACCAATTCGCACGATTTAGGATTTATGCTTTACTGTTCCTATGGCAATGCCTTTAGGATCACCGGCGATAAAACTTATTTACCTGTATTGGCTGATGGTGCGCAACATCTCTATAACCGTTTTAACCCTAAAGTAGGCGTAATCAAATCATGGGATTTTGCGTGGTGGCATTACCCGGTAATTATAGATAATATGATGAACCTGGAGTATTTGTATTGGGCAGGTAAGGAATTTAGAAAACCAGATTATATCAACGCAGCCAGTACCCATGCGGCCACGACCATGAAAAATCATTTCCGTAAAGATTTCAGCTCGTACCATGTGGTGGATTACGATCCTGCAACGGGCAAAGTATTGGCCAAAAGAACCCACCAGGGTGTTACCGACGAATCGGCCTGGGCACGCGGCCAGGGCTGGGGATTATATGGCTATACCATGTGTTATGCAAATACCAAAAACCCAGCTTTTTTAACACAGGCAGAAAACATTGCCAAATTTATCATGAACCATCCACGCATGCCAAAGGATAAAGTTCCGGTTTGGGATTTCGACGTCCATAATGCCATGGATACCGAAGAAAAGGCACCAAGAGATGCTTCGGCAGCCGCCGTAATCGCATCGGCTTTGCTGGATTTAAGTACCCAGGTGAAGGACGGCAAAAAATATGTTGATTATGCGGAAGACATTTTAAAATCGCTTTCTTCTGATGCCTACCTGGCCAATCCGGGAGAAAACCAATACTTTATACTGAAACATAGCGTTGGTGCTTTTTTATACAATTCGGAGATTGATACACCCCTGGATTATGCCGACTACTATTACCTGGAGGCTTTAAAACGTTATATAGCCATTAAAAAAATAGATCTAAAAATTGCCAGATAACCGGTTTAAAATAAAACAGATACAAACAATTGTTTAACGAAAATGAAACCGAAATTAATCTATAGCCTGCTGTTATCCGTATTTACGATGTTAAATGTAATGGCGCAGGAACAGCCCATCACCAAAGAAAGTTTTGCCGCGATCAACCTGAATTATCCCGGATTGGAAAAAGTAAAAAAGGCTTATATAGCATCCAAATACCAGGAGGCGGCACAAGCTTTACTGAATTATTACCGTGAAAAATCAGGCAAAAAAGAACCTGATTTTAGTAATGCAGAAAAATCGGTAGATATAAAAAGTCCTGTGGATAGATTCACTAAAATGGCAGCTGATAGTGCGCTCCTGCACCGTTTTCAGCCACAAAAGGGGTATGGCTTTTTTAATTATGGAAAAGACATCAACTGGCAGTATTGGCCCGTAAAAGACAACGAGGTGCGCTGGCAGCTACACCGTGTAAAATGGTGGCAATCGATGGCATTAACCTACAACAGCACCAGAAAAGATGAATATGCAAAAGAATGGATGCTTCAATTTGCAGATTGGGCAAAGAAAAATCCTTTCGGACTTTCGGAAGATAACGACAAATATGCATGGAGGCCTTTGGAGGTGTCGGACAGGCTGCAGAGCCTGGTGCCAACCTTTGCCATATTTGTAAATTCGGCACAGTTTACACCAGGCTTCCTCTTATATTTCCTGAAAAACTACCACGAACAGGCGAAGTATTTACCTGCACATTATGCCGCAGAAGGCAATCACCGCCTCTTTGAAGCCCAAAGGGAGCTGTTTGCCGGGGCTTCATTTCCTGAATTCACAGATGCCGCAGCATGGCGTAAAAGCGGCATCGAAGTGCTGAATGCAGAAATCAAAAAACAGGTATATCCAGATGGTGTACAATATGAACTATCACCCGTATACCATGCAGGTGCAATCGATATCTTTTTAAAGGCTTACCGCACGGCACAAAAAGCAGGGGTAGCAAACGAATTTCCGGTAAGTTACAAACAAACCGTAGAGAATATGGTTATGGCCTTTATCAGTATCACCTTTCCGAACTACAACCAACCCATGTTTGGCGATTCGTGGTTGGCCGATAAAAGTTTCAGGATGCAACAGTTCCAATCCTGGCTGGATGCATTTCCTAAAAACGAAGCCATCCGGTATTTTGCCACCGATGGAAAAGAAGGAAAAGTACCAGATTTTCTTTCAAAAGGCCTGAGTACTGCAGGCTTTTATACCTTTAGAAACGGATGGAGCAATGCATCTACCATCATGATCCTGAAGGCAAGTCCCCCGGGAGAATTTCATGCCCAGCCAGACAATGGCACCTTTGAACTTTGGGCAAACGGACGCAATTTTACACCCGATGCCGGATGTTTTGTATATAGTGGCGATGCAGGGATTACCAAAATGAGAGACTGGTACAGGCAAACGCGTGTACATAGCACACTTACCCTTGATGATCAGAACATGGTGATTACCAAAGCACGGCAAGATAAATGGTCGACTGCCTCATCCCAACCCGATCCTAAAGAAAAGGGAGTAAGCAAAATGGATATTTTAACCTACACCAACCCGAGTTATGCTGATTTGAACCACCAGCGCAGTGTATTGTTTATCGATCAAAAATACTTCCTCATTATCGATAAAGCCATTGGAAAAGCTACCGGCAATCTCGATATCCATTTTCAATTAAAAGAAGACAGCAAACCAGTATTCGATATGGCCGGCAACAGGGTTTACAGTACCTATGCAGATGGAAACAACCTTTTGATCCAGTCGCTGAATACGGATAAGGTGAGCCTGCACGAAGAAGAAGGAAAAGTATCTTATGCCTATCAGAAAGAACTGAAAAGACCGGCTTTTGCGTTCGAAAAACAAAAAAACAATGACCAGACACAGCAGTTTATCAGTGTGCTATATCCCTATAATGGCCACAAAGCACCAGAGATCAAGATCAAAGAAAATACCGGCAATGATTACGAAAAAGGCAATATTGATCTTTCGGTAAGCATTGATGGTAAAATGAGCGTGGTAAAAGCGGCGTTAATGGAATGGTAGGAAGCATCCGATTCCCCGCTGATTTACGCAGATTTTAAAAGTTCTTTATCAGCGCTCGCCAGCGTGAGGCCCGCCCGCCCGTAACGGATTAGAAGGAGATAGTCGGGCAAGGGATAGTAGCGAAAAGCCCACAGCAAGGAAGAATGACAAAGCGAGGACTTGTAGCAAATAGCCCGGCCCCTTGCGCAGCTTGAGGCCACGCCCAAATAAATAAGTGAAGATTGAATGAGAGAATGATAACCCAACCATAAAAAACAATATGAAATAAGAAAATACAATCAACCATCAACTAACCAAAAAAACCACATGAAAAAAAAGTCAGTTAACCTACAAAAGTATATGGCCCTTGCTGTATTACTTTTGGCTAGCGCCTGCAGTAAAATTCAAAATGGCCTGACCAGCCAGACTGAAACCGCAAAATTTTCCATTCCGAAAATGGCCCTTGGACCACAAGCCAACTTTAACTACAGGGATACGATTTTAAACGTAACCTACGAAAACGGAACACTCAACTCTGGCATTACGGGTATAAACCCCACCAATGCCGCTGCATCAGACGCTGCTTATATAGTATCGCCAGGTGCCACCACGCCAAATCATGCGATAGCACATAAAGTGGTATATGGCGATCCGGTTTATAATTCGGATGGCAATTGGCGAAGCGAGAGTGATGCCCAACAGATTGTTCCGGCGCGTTATTTCCCTGGCGATGAACGCCGTTATGAGTTTAGCGTCATGTTGAAGGACTGGCCGGTTTGGAACCAGGGCGACCCTACCAACGAAAGTAACCTGTTCCAGTTAAAAGTATCGGGTGGGGAAAATGTTCCGTTGATGATCCGTGCACAAAGAAACGTGATCAGACTCAGGTATCAGGATGTATCGGTAAAAGACATCCTGCCCGATGTGCATCCCTACGTTAATCAATGGATTCAGTTTAGAATAGACGTGCTCTGGGCCACCACCGCTACCGGCTATATGAGAATTTATATGAAACTACCAGGGCAGAGCGACTTTGCTTTGGTAGATTCTTCAAAAACAAACTACGCCACCTTCACCGGCAATGTTAGTGATGGAAACCTGGGCTACATTAAATGGGGATTATATGTGGTGCCACCCAACAGCACCCGCACCGTTTATCACGACGATATCCGGATCATCAATCTCAATCAGGCACCTACCACAACAGGCCTCATCTGGGGGAACAGCATAGCTGATGCAAACCCTGCATATCTGGATGGTCCATACACCATTACGTCTAATATCACCAATCCTACCGCTTACAATAATACGAGCCATGTTTATATTCATCCCAACATCAAATACCAGGCACCACAAAATATTGTGTATGTGAACAGCACCAGTCCGGCGCCAAACCCGGCTGATAATGTCGTAGGCACACCACGGTCTGATTTTTCGCGTACAACCTTAGCTGCAGCAGGATTATCCAGCGGTGCACCCGGTCCCGGCGGGCGATACCTGGTAGGTGGCTGGGTAAATGCAACATCAGCAACAACACCAACAGCCTTTGATCCAACAGAATATTACGAGCTTCATTTAGAACCCAAAAGCGGTTACTATTTTAACTTTAACGATATTAAATTTACGGTACTTAGGGGCGCTGCCACACATCCCAATACCTTTGTCCTCCGCTCTAGCCTGGATAATTTCGCTACCAATATTTCTGCTCCCGTAACAATTAGCGGCACGACTGCACCCACGTTGATATCATTCAATGCCTCAGCACTTAGCAATATCACTACCGCGGTTACTTTCAGGCTTTATGCTTACGGCGCTACTGCTACAAGCGGAAATACAAGTGTTGGTGTTAATGATTTTCAGGTGAACGGACAGGTGTTGCCTAATCCTTAAATTACACACCAGCAGATAGTTGAGCCAAGAATAATCATAAAAAGGGGTAATGGAATTTTCCATTACCCCTTTTTATAACCTAATGTAACAATGAGAACATTAAAACTATTTAAATACATTTTTTGGTACCGTTCCTGTCCATGAATCAGGCAGTTTAGTTATTCCAAAAATTTTCGCCAATACCAAACTTGTATTCTTGTTGCTGTTAAAACTGGTAGTTAAACCACCTTTTTTAATCTGCGGCCCGGTAATGGCCCAGGGTATCTGCATTTCGTTCATCGATATGCCACCATGACCCTTATTTATACCACCATGATCGGTAATCAATAAAATGTGCATGTCTTTATAAATTCCATCTGCCTTTAATTTTTCTATCAAAGCCCCTATTGCTACATCTGCCTGCTCAATGGCCGTAATATATTCCGGTGTCATCCAGCCAAAACCATGACCGGCATGATCGGTATGTACGCTATATAAGAAGGTAAGTGTAGGGTTTTGTTTGTTTTTGACCATAAAATCAAATGCTTTCTGGTAATTTTCCTTGTATCCATCCTTTTCTTCGAATGATACTTCATCAAGGTATTTTTGATTAATGGGATTGATCAGTTCTTTCCAATTGTAATAATAGGCCGTTTTAGCTGATGGTATTGTTTCCTTCAATACTTTAAAGATTGATGGATAGTAGCCGTCTTGATCGGTTTCTATCGGCTGTAGGGTATGTTTGGCCAATGTCCAGTCGTTGGCGGTGATGCCATGCTCCTCTGGTCCCGAGCCCGTTAGGTGGCTCGTCCAATTGGGTAATGTAACCGATGGCATTACCGGGCGGGTAGTTAATGAAAGTATGCCATCGGCAAATAGTTTATCCAGGTTAGGGTGTTTCGCTGTTTGATAGCCCTCGGCACTAAAACCGTCAAGCCCTAAAATTAACACGTGTGCTTTACGTTGGGCCATTGCCGATAATGACAGTAGGGATAACACCATCATTTTAAAAAAAACTTTTCTCATAAATAAATCTCTTGTTGTAAAATTGGTATGTAAATTAAATCATAGAAAATCAAAGCGAAGCCTGTAACACCACTCAAAACCTAACCAAAACGCTGTACGGCTAAACCAACTCATATATAACAGCTTAGCTAGCAGGTTTTATCGAAATGGATTTACCCTTCCTGTCCAGATTAAAATTACAATACATAATTACTAAACAAATGTTTAATAAAACTAAACAACAAGTAAAAAAATTGTTATCTATAGGTTATTAGATGGTGCTGTAGCTTAACACTAAACCGGGAACGACATCTATAAATTTTAAAAAGATAGTTCTTTCCTAATTTTCTGTCCGTACATAAAAGGTCAAAAAATACTATAAAAAATTAATAACGAGCACTTTAAACATCCAAAAATTTGCTAATCATTTGTACTTTAAGTTCTCATTTCTTTAGAATCTAATCCTTAATTTTATATTACAAACCGGGATATCGCAGTAAAAACCCTTTCCCTTGCTTTTTTATACACAAACAACCGTCAACCAACCCATTACCGTTATAAATAATGTACAAAAAACACTTCAGCCTCTTTTTTCTAATGATCGCAACAGGATTGACCAGCTTTGCGCAGAAAACCATAGAAATTGCAACTAAAAACAATGTATTGATACTTGGAAGCGACAAGGATAATACCTTACTATCCACCTACATTGGCAAAAAGCTGGAAAACACCGGAGAATACCCCGGCATACAAGACCTTGATAAATACAAACCAGGTTCTGATGATCTTTTAAACAAACGGGAAGCTTATATTGCTTCAGGCTCATTGAATTTAATGGAGCCTGCACTAAGCGTGACCCATGCAGATGGCAATAAATCTACTGTACTTAGCTTTTCGGTCGTAAAAACGGAACAAATTGACCAAAACCGGAAACTCACCAGCATTGTACTGAAAGACCTGAAATATAATTTCCAGGTGACCTTAAAATACCTCGCTTATTTTAATGAAGATGTAATTGAACAATGGGCCGAAATCGAACACCATGAGAAAAGCAGCGTTGTACTCAACAAATATGCTTCCGCAAACCTTACCCTAAGCGGCAGGAAATTCTTCCTGAAAAACCAATATAGCGGTGCCACACGCGAAATGCGTTCGGAAGAACAACAGTTACTGCACGGGATAAAAACCATCGATTCGAAACTGGGAACCCGGACAAACCTGTTGCACTCCTCTTCTTTTATGGTTTCGGTTGATCAGCCTGCTACAGAAGATCTGGGTGAGGTAATTGCAGGTTCATTGGCCTGGTCAGGCAATTTCAAACTGGATTTCGAAACCTTTGATGAATATTATCTGAGGATTACCGCCGGCATCAACAATTTTTCCTCCAACTATACTTTAAAAGCAGGCGAGAATTTTGTAACCCCACGTTTCGTGTACACCTATTCTTCAACGGGTAAAGGTTTAGCCAGTAGAAATCTGCAGAACTGGGCACGTAACTATCAAATATTGGATGGAAAAGGGGAAAGATCGACCATTTTAAACAACTGGGAAACCACCTATTTCGATTTTAACGACGAAAAATTAAATGAACTGACCAAAGACACCAAAAAACTAGGTGTTGATGTGTTTTTATTGGACGATGGCTGGTTCGGTAACAAATATCCGCGTAACGGCTCTACCTCTGGCCTTGGCGACTGGCAGTATAACAGGCAAAAGCTAAAAAACGGTATCGGTACTTTGGGTAAAGAAGCCACCGCAAATGGTGTAAAATTTGGCATCTGGATCGAGCCGGAGATGGTGAACCCTAAAAGTGAACTTTACGAAAATCATCCCGACTGGATTATCCGCCAGCCTGAAAGAAAAGAATACTACATGCGTAACCAGCTGGTGCTCGATTTAACCAACCCAAAAGTCCAGGATTTTATATATAAAACCGTCGATGATATTTTTAAAGAAGTACCGGAGCTTGCTTTTATTAAATGGGACTGCAATTCGCTGATTTACAATGCCAACTCCCCTACTTTAAAAAACCAGGATCATTTTTACATCGAATACATCAGGGGTTTAAACAATGTTCTGGAAAGAATTAGAAAAAAATACCCCAAAACACCGATGATGCTCTGCGCAGGCGGTGGATCGAGGGTAGATTATGCCGCACTCCAATATTTCACAGAGTTTTGGCCCAGCGATAACACCAACCCGTACGACCGTATTTTTATCCAGTGGGAATATTCTTATTATTTCCCTTCGATTGCGGTAGATAACCACATTACCGACATGGGTAAACAGCCTATTAAATTTAAAACCGATGTAGCCATGATGGGTAAACTGGGTTACGATGTACGCGTAAATGAACTGAGCAAAAATGACCTGCTTTTTAGTCAGAATGCTGTTAAAACTTATAACAGTTTTAAAGACATTGTCTGGCATGGGCAACAATACCGTTTGCAGGATCCTTATGAAAATAAAATTGCTTCCATTGCCTATGTAAATGATGCCAAAGACCAGGCGATTGTATTTAACTATTATGTGGCTACCCTTTTTACCAATGGCGTGATATTGCCTGTAAAAATGAAAGGATTAGACCCAGCTAAAAAATATAAAATAGAAGAGATTAACCTATATCCTGGCACCAAATCACCAATGGATAGTACAAAAATTTATTCAGGAGATTTTTTAATGAAGGTGGGTTTTAATCCGGAAGCCAACAGCAACAGAACAAGCGTGGTTTTAAAGATTCAGTCCATATAAAATAAAACGAAACACCACGTTAGTGAGGTAGCTTTTTGCACCGCTTCCTTTCAAAAACCTGAATGTATTCCTATGAAAAAATATATTTTAAGCATTGCAGTCCTCCTTTTTGCTGGTGTGATGGCCTTATCCTTCTCAAATAAAAAAGATCCCGCCACGGAACGTCCGAACATCCTTTTTGCCATTATGGATGATGTTACCTATCAGCATATTGGTGCGTATGGTTGCAAGTGGGTAAAAACGCCAAATTTCGACCGCATTGCAAAAGAGGGCCTGTTATTTAAAAATGCCTATACGCCTAATGCCAAATGTGCCCCATCACGCTCGTGTATCATCACCGGACGAAATTCCTGGCAACTGGAAGAAGCCGGCAACCATTGGTCGTACTTCCCCGCTAAGTTCACTTCCTTTGCCGAGGTTTTGGCACAAAATGGATATGCGGTAGGTTATACCGGAAAAGGTGTGGCGCCCGTTGTGGCAAAAAATGCAGATGGTTCGCCACGCGAAACGCTGGTAAAAATATTTAACCAGCTGAAGACAACAGCCCCTACTGCCCAGATCAGCAATGTAGATTATGCGGCCAATTTTAATGCTTTTTTAGGTACAACCGCCCATAAACCTTTCTTTTTTTGGTATGGTGGCCTCGAGCCACACCGCGAATACGAATTTAATTCGGGTGTTAGTAAAGGTGGAAAAAGCCTAAAAGATATTCCAAATGCAGACATTTATCCTTTCTGGCCAAAAAGCGATTCGGTGCGAAATGATCTGCTGGATTATGCTTTTGAAATTGAATATTTTGATCAACACCTGGGCAAAATGCTAAAAATGCTCGAAGACAAAGGCCAGTTGCACAATACGCTTATTGTAGTGACTTCAGACAACGGAATGCCTTTTCCACGGGTAAAGGGACAGGCTTACGAATATTCCAATCACCTGCCGCTTGCCATGATGTGGGCCGATGGTATCGCCCGTAAGGGCCGCAAAATTGAAGATTTTATCAGTTTTATCGATTTTGCACCTACCTTTTTGGAGCTGGCCAAAATACCTGCCGAGCAGAACAGGATGAAACCCATTACCGGAAAGAGTTTTGCTGCCATTTTTAGCTCGGATAAAGAAAAGGTATCTGAAAAGCGCAATTTCGCATTGCTGGGTAAAGAACGGCATGACGTAGGCCGGCCTAAAGATGTGGGTTACCCCATTCGCGCCATAGTTCAGGAGAATTACCTGTTTATCAAAAATTTTGAACCTGACAGATGGCCTGCCGGAAACCCCGAAACCGGGTACCTGAATGTAGATGGCAGTCCCACAAAAACGGCTTGCCTAAAAACGGTATATGCAATCAACAACGATTTTAACTATTGGTTATGGTCGTTCGGTAAACGGAGTGCTGAAGAATTATACGACATTAAAAAAGATCCTGCCTGTTTGAATAATCTGGCATCAGCTCCATCACTGCAAAAAAAATCGGCACAGATGAGAAATAAATTATTAAGCCTGTTAAAAGAACAGGGTGATCCCCGTGTTTTTGGTAAGGGAAGTCAATTCGACCACTATCCATATGCAGATAAAAGAGGGATAAATTTCTACGACCGTTACATGGCAAAAGATCCAACCCTCAGCTGGGGATGGGTAAATGATACTGACTTTCAGGATATCTCGAAAATAGAACAGGCAAAAAAAGCAAGGAATAAATAATCAGTAAATTTCCCGGGTAGTTAAATCTTGCAGCTTTGGAGAAATAGCCTTCCCTATTCCACTAAATAAAATCTTGATCCCCATCACTTTACCAATAGATTTTTCGTAGCGGGTAGTGAGTACTTTTTTACCGTTGAGTATTACTGAAGCTTTCTTATTTACCACACGGATCTCGATATCCCCCCCATTTATTGGATCGAATGCCAGCGCACCCAAAAACCGGTCTGATCCCAACACTCTTTTTTCAGAAAACTTATACTGTGAAAAAGCCACGCAGTTGGCCCGGTTAAGCGTTAAAAGGTGACGGTGTTTCTCCCCAAGGATAATGATTGTAGTCTCCACACATTGTGTACCAGGCCTGTTCTGCTCTGAAAAAACCCGACAGGTAAAAGAAAAATTATCACCACTGATAGTAGAGGGCTTAATATTGCTAAAACCTACCAAAAACGGCCTGTTGGTAGCCAAACCGGCAGAATCCAGCTGCGCTTTTGAAACATAGATATTTTTTGGATTGAGTGGCTGTAAACCTGCAATAGGATATGCCCTCGAAGTATCGTTACCAGAATTGGCCACCCAGCCTTTTGTTTGCATAAATATCGAAACGGTATCTATAGGTTTATCGTGATAAAATAATGTAGCGTAAACCACACCGGGATTTCGAAAGAATTTAGCGATTTCCTTTTTGCCACTTATTGGCGACTGTAATGCCTCGTCCATAAAATCGACCTTATACTCATCTCCATCTTTAAGCGCTTTCTTCGATTTAAGCTTAAAAACCGCCGTATGCGGTACATTGCCAAAAGGATTTTCGCAGATCAACTCCGTATCGCTGGGATCACTATCCGATTTCCATATCATAAAACCTGCAATCAACGCGATAAACAATAAGGCAATCAGACCGGCATAGATATATGTTTTTTTATTCGATTTATGCTCCGGGTGAATGGGATTTTCTACTCCAATAACCTTTTCAACTGTTTCGGGTCTGGTTACTTCAGGCTGTGCAGACAAACTCACCAACTCAAATTCCTGCCAATCGCGATAGCCAATAAACTGGGCAAGGGCATCACGGGTGGCCTTTTGAGGGAAATAGCGCTGTGGCGTTTTCAACTGGCCCAACAGCCTCTTGAGCGTATTTACACTCAGATATACTTTTGTCTTTTTACCCAGTTGGCTGCTCAGTCTGGTATAATCTGATACACGCCACTCTTCAATGGCCATGTTACCCATTTGCTGTATGATGATCTTGCAACAGATATCTAATGCATCAAAAGCTGATTGATTGCTCGACTGTACAGAATTGGGATCCATTACTGAATTTCGCTTTTATATATTGGTTAAGGTAAATTGGATAAAAACCCAATACTTGTAAACTTTGTTTACAAACATATAAATAACACAGTATATAGCGCTGATCAAAAAACGTTTTTTCAAAATAATATACCTGCTAAACCAGTTAGGAGTTGTGCGCTTGGCGTAAATTAAATGATTACCCCACCTGGGCAATGATCAATGACCAGTGAACGAATGAACCAAAATGTCGTTTTTTACCATTATTGATCTTCAGGTTTTGTAATTTAGGAATATGAACATTACCTATAAGTTAGATGTAATCCCGAATCCGGAAGAAGTGATCAAACTATTCATACAGGCGGGACTAAAGAGACCAACCGAGCCTGAGAGGATAGCCTTAATGTTAAAAAATGCAGATGTATTGGTTACCGCCTGGCAGGAAGACAAACTGGTTGGCATTTGCAGAACCATTACCGATTGGGTGTGGTGCGCTTATTTGGCAGATCTTGCCGTATTTACAGGAGCTAAAAGTGCAGGAATTGGGAAAGAAATGATTGCCATTACACGCGGGAAAATCGGGCCACAATGCATGCTCATCCTGTTATCGGTACCTACCGCTTTCGATTATTATCCGAAGGTAGGTTTTAACAAAGAAGACCGTGCCTTTAGCATTGAACGAACCTTATAATTTTACACCTATGAAAAAGATTATTCTGGACCTGGCCGTTACCTTGGATGGATTTATAGAAGGCCCGAACGGGGAAATTGATTGGTGCATAATGGATGGCGATGCCAATTTCAACGATTTTTTAGAAGGCATTGATTCGATATTTTACGGACGGATCAGTTACGATTTATGGGGCAATTACCTCCCCGGAGAAGAAGAAAACGAATTGATGAAATCAATCTCGCGAAACATCAACAGCAAGAAAAAATATGTGTTCTCCCATTCCAAAACCGATGATGGCACTGGCGCCGTCTTTATCCATTCGGATATTGAAAAAACGGTTAATGAAATCAAAAACCTTCCGGGTAAAGATATCTGGCTCTATGGTGGGGCAAAGCTGATTTCCACGTTTATCAACGCAGGTTTGGTTGATGAATTACAACTCGCTGTACATCCGGTTATTTTAGGCAGCGGGAAATTATTGTTTAACGAGATTACCGATCGCGTGAGGTTGACGCTAAAAGAAACCAAAACCTCTCCATCTGGTGTTATTTTGCTTACTTATGAGGTATGGAAATAGCTGAGCGAAGGGCGTTTGGGATTTAGCGCATGGTGTCAGTTAGCCCGTTTAAACAATTAACCGATTAACCATCCTACCCTAAAATTTATAAATACTTTTTCACTAAAGAAATCTTCCGCAGTAAATAAGCCGTTCCCCAGCTTAATCCTAATGATAGGACAAAAACCATCGGGAACTTAAAACCAGCGGGGATATTAACATTCAACAACCCAAACTGCAGCCAGGTGATGTAAACAAAATGTACCAGATAAATTAAATAGGCATGGCTGCTGAGCGAATCCCACCAGCCAATTTTTTTAACCACCAGTTTGCTAAAAGTGCTGATGAAAGCGATAGACATTAAGGTACAGCACAATACAAATAACGAATTGTTAAGAATGGCCATTTGGTTTATACTAAGCTGTTGCTCCGTAAATACTTTGTTTAAAAACCCAGTTGAAAACACAAAAAAAGTAGTAATCGCCAGTAAACACCATAAAGGGTAATACCGAACAGTTGATGAGTTTCCGGCAAAAATCCCGATACCAATAGCCGTTTTCCCTACCAGTATCCCAATTCCAAAATAGGCAATATAGAGGATTAAACGGCTGAGCTGAAAATCGAAAGGGCCAAAACCCGTCCAGCTGTAAGGCCCAAAATACCCTGCCATGGGCAGGTATGCCAGCAAACCAGTTAAAAGTAAGGTTATAAATACGGTAAAGGCTTTGGTGTTTATATTAAAGAGTATAAAATCCGATATTGCCTTTTTTGAATTAAATAACCGGTAAGCAAATGCTGCAATCAAATTGAAAACAAACAATAGCCATAAAAACCAGGGCGGTCCAACCGGCCAGGCCTCTGTTGTAAAAAAATCTTTAACATAAGCTAAAACATCTTTGCTGTCTTTTGCCAGATAATAGGAAGGAAAATAAGCCAAAAGCATCAATAAGGTACCCAACAACAAAAAAGGAATCAATAACCGGTACATTTTATCTTTAATGAAAGGTATTACACCCTTTTTTTTGATACTCGAAAAGAAGTAAAGCCCGCCAATAAAAAACATCAGCGACATAAAAAAAGTGTCGTTAAAACCCACCAGATCATCAAGCAGAACCCATCTCCTACGGTCTACTATGGCATGTGTAGACAAAATATAAGCATCTTTGTTAAATACGGAAAAAGTGGTATAAGCCAGGGCGGAATGGTGGGCTACAACCAAAACCGTTATGGTAGCGCGTAAATAATCTACCCATACATTTCTCGAAGATGGATTGGCCATATCTTGCCTGCTTTTATGTAATTACAATAAGGATAAATTTAACATCTTAATTGTGATTAACAATTTAAAAAGCGACAATTACAACAAACCAGATACTGAATAACAGGCAGATAACGATCAGTCTTAATATTTCATGCCTGATTAATATACTTGTTTAAGTGTCGCAATTTTACCATTTTTAGGTAAGCCACAGAATACTTTTGGTTTTACAAAGGATAATATGGAAAAAACAGTTAGCTTAAGGGGATTAACTACCATTAGCTTTTGGGCAGATGACGTAAAGGCTGCAAAGAAATGGTATACAGAAATATTGGGCCAGGAGCCTTATTTCGAAAGGCCTGATGCCGAAAATCCGGCTTATATTGAGTTTCGGATTGGCGATTATCAGCACGAGCTGGGCATTATCGACCGAAAATATGCGCCACCAATGCCCGCACAACCTGGAGGGGAAATCGCATACTGGCATGTTGACAATCTGGAAGAAACCCTCTACAGGCTCATTGCCCATGGCGCAAAGGCATATGGTCCGGTCACCGAATATGGTGTTGGCATTGTTACTGCTTCAGTGATTGATCCTTTTGGTAATATATTGGGTATCATGTATAACAAACACTATCTTGAAATATTAAGCAAATCGGCAAAATAGTATATCAATCCTGTTCTATGGAAGAATCGAAAAACGGCGTTCAGGCTTTTTATGCCAAAACACAGGCCGACTGGCGCCAGTGGCTTGCCGAAAACCATGAAAAAGAGGCATCTGTCTGGCTCATCATCTATAAAAAAGAGGCATCAGCCAGTAGCCTGCCACATGCCAATGCAGTTGATGAAGCGCTCTGCTTCGGCTGGATTGATAGCTTAACCATTAAGCGGGATGAGGAGAGCCGTTATCAGTTTTTCTCCAAAAGAAAGGCCAAAAGCAATTGGAGTGCCATCAACAAAAATAAGGCACTAAACATGATTGAACAAGGATTAATGCATCCTGCAGGTTTAAAAACAATCGAAATCGCTAAAGCCAACGGCATGTGGGATGCCCTAAATGATGTAGAAAACCTGGTCGTACCCGATGATCTGAAAAAAGAATTTGAAACCAATAAAACGGCAAATGATCATTGGGGAAAATTCTCCCGTTCTTCTAAAAAAGCCATCTTAAAATGGATCTCGGAAGCCAAAAGACCAGAAACAAGGATAGACAGAGTTACTGCGACAGTGAAGTTGGCAGGAGACAATATAAGAGCGAAATAAATTTAGTCTGAAGTCCTCAGTCGAGAGTCCAGAGTCGTTAATCTCAACTCATGCGTCCTCCTGAACTTGTTTCAGGATCTATTTCGATATTAGTTTAATAGTTGGAGATGTCAGTTAAACAACTAACCGATTAACCAGTTTACAGTTGTCAGTTTGCAGTTCAAAGTTAACCGATTTCAACAATTAACCGATTAACCGGACTAAGTTTGGGGCTTGGAGTTGGGCGTTTGGAGGGGATTAACCGATAGATTAGTCCAGAGGCTGAAGTCTTTAAGCTGAAGTCGATTAATCCATCAACAACCTGCCTATCAACAATAAAACATCAAACCAATGACTAATGGAATAATTAATTATTCAATTTATTCCTATACTCCGACGGTTTCATCCCTTTAATGGCTTTAAAAAATTTATTAAAGTTGGTAGGATTATTGAATCCGCTGGCATAACACACATCCGCTATAGAATAATCTTCTGATTGAAGCAATTTACAGGCATGACCTATCCTGATCTCATTGATAAACTGGGTAAGCGATTTTTGGGCCCGCATTTTAAAAAAACGGCAAAAAGAATTTGGCGTCATATTGCACAATTCGGCTACTTCATTCAGGTGAATGTCGTTATGGAAATTTTTCATTAAAAACTGATAAACCTTATTGATCCGGTTGTTGTCTTTCTCGTCATATTGGTTCTTAAAAGTAATACTGGAGAGGTACTTAAAATCTTTTGAACGGGCTAAAATTTTAATGATTTCAATGACGGAGATAATATTTTCAAAGCCGTCGTTGTCCGCCATAGCAAGCAAAATATGTTTTATTTTATGAGTGGTCTCCTGATCAAATACAAGCCCCCGCGAAGCCCTCGAAACCAGATCGGCCGCCAGTGCCAGAACATCCTGATCATCTGTTAGCAAAGAAAAAAAGTCGATACTAAAATAAATCACTGTAGATTTTACCGCTTTATCGTCGCTGTCTTCGTAAATTTTATCATTCTGCCAGATGTGGGGAAGGTTTGGGCCCATCAGCACCAGATCGTCATCCTCAAAATTCCCGATATGATCGCCAACAATCCGTTTGCCATGGCTCCGTTCAATCCATACCAGTTCGCACATATCGTGAAAGTGGAAAGATGAAATCAACCGGTTGTTATCAATCTGTTTGATATGGACAGATTTATTCCCCGAATGGTTAACATTGATAAGTTCAGACCTCATAATATTTCAAAAAAAAGCTAAATAAGTAAACTAAATTAATGATAAATGAGCAGATATTATTATTCAGGGTAAAAAAGTTTAAGTTTTTCCAAATATAGTTTTACAAAGGGATTTAAGCTGCGTGTACTTTAGTATAAGTAAACATTTGATTATGATGAGTATACAGTGTGCGTCATCATTCAATGTTTTTTAACCAAAATCCCTAAAAACTATATGAAGAAAATTTTCCTATTTTGTTTCTTGCTATTTCTATCTTCAATGGCTTTTTCGCAAGATAAAACCATTGTGAAAGGAACAGTTAGAAATGCAGAACAACAGCCCCTCGCAGGCGTTAGCGTGGGGGTAATCGGTCAAAATATCGGCACAACTACCGATAGTGAGGGCCGTTTCAGTATCCAGATCCCAAAACCCGCGGGCGCAAGACTCAGATTTGGCATCGTAGGTTACAGTACACTCGAGGTAGCCGCAAATGATCCGAAAGGATTTAACATTATTTTAAAAGAGGATGAAAAAAATGCTTTGAACGATGTTGTGGTGGTTGGATTTGGTACCACGAGCATCAGAAAGAATACCACATCTGTAACCACTCTAAATACCGAATCAATCAAGAACATTCCTGTTGGAGATATGGGATCGGCTTTACAGGGTAGAGTTGCAGGTGTGATCGTACAGCAAGGTTCGGCGGAGCCCGGACAAAATGGGGCAAGCATCTCCATTCGGGGCAACGGAGAACCATTATATATCATTGATGGTTTTGTATCGAACAGCCAGCGCTTTTTAACCTTAAACAAAGCCGATATTAAATCTCTTACTGTATTAAAAGATGCGGCCTCTACAGCTGTGTATGGTATGAATGCGGGCAATGGTGTGGTGGTAATTACTACTAAACAAGGAGAGGTTGGGCAATTAAGCTTCGATTACCAGGGCAATTACGCTTTTAATACCCCTTCTTATAGTGTAAAGCGTATGAACGCACTTGAGTACGCCACCTCGTTAAACAATCTATATCAGGCTCTAGGCCAAGGGATAAATGCTTTTAAAACACCTGCTGAACTTAACGATATTGGCAACAACTTATCCAATTACACCAATTGGGAGAATGAATTGTTACGCAATTATGCTCCACAAAAAGAACATACAATATCCGTTAACGGTGGGACAGACCGGTTAAAGTTTTTTGGCAGCCTGAATACCCTGGGCCAGGAAGGCATTATGAAATTTAATTCGTTAGATTATAACCGCTACAATTACCGATCGAATGTAAGCAGCTATTTTGATAAAATAGGTCTAACGGTAGAATTAAATGTAAATGGCTCTATACTCGATGAAAAATACCCTCCAGCAAGTGCAGCTACGATATATTCTAGACTTAGAGACAGAAACCCTTTTGAAAAACCATTTACGGCAGATGGTAATATTTCAAATCAATTTGATAATCCTGCACTACAATTAAAGAGCCCAGGCTATATTAAACTTAGAACGGTTTATAATCAATTGGCGGGCGCATTAAATTGGGCTGTTCCTAAAGTAAAAGGCTTAACCTTTGGCTTTAATGGCAACTATAATCTTACTACCCAAGATCGTGTGGACTGGATACAAACTGCAACATATTATGATGAGCAGGGTAATGCAACCAAAGAAGACCCGGCCAACATAGGCATTAGCCGTTCGTCGTACATGACCAGCCAATACGATTTTAATATTCGGGCAGATTACAAAACAAGCTTTTTAAATAAACACAATGTAGAAGCCACAGTAGTACACACCAGACAACATTATTATACCAATTCCCTAACGGCGGGCTCCAGGGGTTTTAATACCACCGAAATCAAGCAGATCCAAAAAGGTGATGCAACTTTAGTTACCGCTTCGAATACCGAGGGTGAACAAGCCTGGATGGGCTATGTAGGACGTCTGCATTATGATTATGACCGTAAATACATGGTAGAGTTTGCCGGCCGTTACGATGGCTCGGATAACTTTCCTGATGGTAAAAGATGGGGCTTCTTCCCTTCGGTTTCAGGAGGATGGGCAATCTCTGAAGAGAAGTTTTTTGAGGGCATAAAAGATAAAAAAGTTTTGAATTACCTTAAGCTCAGGGCATCGTATGGACAGATTGGGGTAAATAATATTGATCATTATCTGTATTCTTATCTGCCAACCTATAACTATAATTCGAATGCTTATGTGGTTGATGGTAAACTGCAGAACAGCGTAACCCCAGGCCCAACACCTAGTGTGAATATTACCTGGTTCGACCGTACCAAGTACGATGCAGGGATGGATTTTTTCCTATTTGGAAACAAGCTGGAAGGTACTGTAGATTATTTTTTTGAAACCACAAAAGGTTTTTTGTCTCCTGATGCCTTTCGTTACACTGATCCAATTGGGTATGCATTACCACTCGTGGTTTCGAAAGCTGAAGACAGAATTGAAGGTTTAGATGGTTCATTAAAATACAATACCAAAATCGGCCGGGTAAACTTTAATGCCGGTTTTAACTTTACCTATTACAGATCAATTGCTTTTAAAACAAACGAGGACAGTATTACACTGGCAAATCCACGCCTACGTGCTCAGGGAAATGAGAAATTTTATGTAGGAACAGGTTATATCGGCGCACAGTTCTACACCAATCCGCAAGACATCCTGAACAACCCGAAACGCATAACTTCGAGAGACCTTAGGCCCGGCGACCTACAGTATCAGGATGTCAACGGTGATGGTAAAATAGATGGCCAGGATCAGGCCAGGTTTGGACACAATACTTCACCGACCTTCGTATTTGGTGTTGATCTTGGAGCCAGCTACAAAGGACTGTCTATCGCCGCCACCATACAGGGAACAGGTGCCAGACAAACCTATTTCAGTAACGTAGCGATGGGTTCGGAGGGCGAAAGAAGATTAGATTTTGCTTTCCAAAATGATAACTGGACCCCGAACAATCCAAATGCGACCATGCCAAGAGCCGGAAATGCATCACTAAATGACAATAATAATTACGCTTCGTCTGATTTCTGGGCACGTAACTCGAATTACATTAGGTTAAAGTCGGCCACAATATCCTACGATTTTAAATACTCCATACTCGATAAGCAAAACTGGTTACGCAACCTCATCATTTTCGCTTCTGGCGTTAATTTATTCGCTGTGGGCCCTTCTGTAAAATACGGAGACCCCGAAGCAAATAACTTCGATGGTTATTCATACCCAATGATGAGAACATATTCAGCAGGTCTTCAATTAGGTTTTTAAATATACATAAAATGAAAAAATATAAATTAATTTGGGTTTTGGGCTTGATCGCTCTCGGGCTTACCTCTTGCAAAAAATTCCTGGATACACAGCCTTACGATAAAATTACCGGCGAACAAACCTGGAACAGCGAAAACCTTTCTACGGCATTTATATATCAAATATATCAGGATGTATTGGCGAGCGATTCCTGGTTATCAGGGTATGCCCATAATTATTCTGCCCGCTCGGAAAGTGTAACTAAAAATGCCATGACTGGAACCTTAAACAGTTCATATTGGTCGAAAGACCGTGCCGAACTGATGACTAAGAATGACAATTATGGTTGGTTAAGCTACGATGTACTTTGGAGAATACACACGGCCATGAAAAACATCCAGGCGAGCACCACTTTCTCAGAGGCCTTTAAAAAACGGTCGCTTGGAGAATTGTATTTTTTAAGGGCCGCGCATTATTTTATCTACGCTAAATTATATGGCGGCTTACAGATCATCGATCGTGAACTCAGCCCTGATGAAAACCTGCAGATCCCCAGAAAATCGGTAAAAGAAACTTATGATTTTATCCTATCTGACCTGGAAAAAGCAAGCGCATCGCTTCCAGCTACGGCAGAGAGAGGAAGAGCTTCTGCTAATGCTGCGCATGCTTTATTAATGCGGGTTGCATTACAAGCGGCGGCCTATGTAGATGGGGGTATACCCAATAGTACTTATTACGACAAAGTGATTACCTCTGGAACAGCCTTGGGATTAAACGCATCAGGATCTCAGCTCAGCCCCTATTCGGATATGTTCAGAAAATACGAAACCGCGATAGCTGCGAGTGAAAATATACTGATCAGAGAACGTTCTAAAACAAACACCTCTCTTTATGATATTCCGATGCAGTACCAGGGCATGTGGTCAACAGGTAAGTTTTCGGCCTATGCAAAGCTGCATTTCCCTATAAATGTTACTATGAATTTTTGGGGAATGGATGGTGGCGCCTGGCCAACTCAGGATCTGGTTGATGATTATCTGGTTAAGGATACAGATGGCAGTATTAAATATTGGGAGAATACCTCTTATGTTGCAACAGGTGCCAATGTAGATGAAAAAATGTACTTCAGCGGCACAAAAAAGAGAGACTTAAGGTTTTATGCTACGATTACTTACGACAGCTGTTTATATTTTAACAACCAGGTAAGAGTATTTTTTAGAAGAGATGGAAATGTGAGTAATGCCAACAGTAAAATTAATGAAGGCTCTTCAGCAGAATACGGTTATAGTGCCGGAAATACTGAAAATTATAACTCTTCTACGGGTTACTCCATGATTAAATATTTTTATGATCAGGTTTCCAGTTTACCCAATCCATCCGATCAAAAATTAGACTATTGTTTTTCAGTGCTCCGTTACGGAGAGGCTTATTTGAACATGGCTGAAGCTTACCTGATGAAAGGGGACTATGAAAATGCAAAAAAATTTATGGTGCCAACCATGGTTAAACACGGTGGATTTGATGAGAGCAAAGCAACAAGTTATCTCGCCGGGCTCTCTGGAAATGTTTGGGGAAATTCTTTATTTGAAGCTTTTAAACGGGAAAGAAATGTAGAAATGGTATATGAAAATAACGACCGTTACTGGTCGCTGCTGCGCTGGGGAATGAGAACCTCTGGTGGTGTTAAAAACGGCGAATATGCTACAGGGGGTTATGTTATCCCTGCATTACAAGGTACGCTCCGGGGTATACGCATTGCAAGGGATGGCAAAACGTATTCCTTTTTCACCGATAATAATGTTGCAGGAGAGGCGAGATTTACACCTAAACGTTATCTGCTGCCTATTAACGAAACCTTCCGGTTAAAATCAGGCATCAACCAGAATCCAGGCTGGGATTAATTTTACTCATAATTTTAATAGAAATGAAAAAAACGATAAAACCACTGTTAAGCATCATCGCAATCGGATTGATGTTTTTATCTTCCGGCTGCTTAAAAAAAGGACTGGAGGATCTGAACAACTCTAGCTTAAAAGTAATGTCGACAGTAGACTATACCTATAGGTTTTTATATACCGACACCATTCAAAAAGGTACCAGTAAAGAGGAGATTGAAAAAGACCGTGTATGTGAAGTTTTATTTAAAAAACAAACTACGACGCTCAATGAAAACGGAATAGATGGCTTTAAAACGACCCTAACCTATGATATTAATTCAGTGTTAAAAGCAGGTCCAACAGGCTCTGTAACCAAAGCGATGCTCTATGCTCAATTTGATAAACTGATAAAAACAGATCAACTCAGCAAATTATGGGTGTATGTAACGGTTTCGGATGTATCTACCATTACTTCTTTAGATGATTCACCAAAATTGGGTGGTCCAGGAGATTTTTCAAAAGACCGCAAGTACCGTGTAACGGCAGCAGACGGATCTACCAAAGATTATCTCATTAGAACCGTAAAAGGTTTTTAACCCAAATCATGCGCAATCAAAAGGCCTGTATCCATACTGTGGAGCAGGCTTTTTTAGTTCCAGAGCTACGCTAACCTTATTACTCACAGAGCTACGTAAATGCAATCAGCATTGCATTTCGCTTCTATCACCTGTTTACCAAATTGAGGGTAAGTCCGCAGCAAGTCCGCGTATAGTCCGCGTTTTTACACCTAAATGCGGACTATATATGGTTTTTAATCAGATTTGTAGTAAATTAGTTATACAAAATGTATCACCTTTAATACTACAAAGTATTAAGATAATGCCTTTAGAAATATTTGATCATCATAATTTAGGGTTATGGCCATATTGGATAGAAAGGGCCTGCGCGGTTCTATTGGAAATTTATCGTTTAGCAAACAGGGCGATATCAATGTTGTAAGATCGAAACCTGGTAGAGGAAATGTAAAACAAACGGCGGCGACTAAAAAAAGTGCATCTGTTTTTGGCAGTTACATTAGTCCTTTATCCAAATACATCCGGATGTCTTTCCAGCATCTTTTAACAGGTTTTTACGATGGAGCGATGGTGAACCGGATGAATTCGGATATTTCTACTGTCCTCTACCAATCCATAACCCCAGAAGGAACCTTTAAACTTACAAAAAAAAGTTTTGACCGTTTAACCGGATTTAATTTTAATCTGGCTTCGGTGTTAAACAAAAGTTTGCTCATAATGCCCGAAACCACATTCACTGCAAATGAAGTAAGGGTCCGCATTCCAGAATTTTTGGTTTCAAAAGACCTGCGTTACCCGCCACAGGCCGATGGCTGTACAATTGAAATACAAGTGGTTCAATTTAACCTGGAAAAAGGGCTTTGGATGGTTTATCCACAAGAAAGTATCCTGCTTAAAAAAGGGGGACTAAACGATAGCCAGATTTTCAGCTACCCTTTACCAAAAGGTTCTTTATGTTTAGTGGCTATAGGCACCGTATATCATGACCAATATAAGATTGTATTAAACAGCAAAACTTTTAACCCCATGGCCATTGTTGCCGCAGGCTTTAACCCGGGGAGCGCCCTGGAAGAAGAACTAAAAACCTGGTATTACATGGAGGTTAAAATGAAATTAGAAGGCTAAAATAATATCCTGTTTCACCATTATACGTCAACCGGCAGGTTTTACCGCCTTCCGGTTGGTGTGATTGATCATTCACAAACAATTAAAATCCTTCTTTTGTCTGATCAGGAAAACCAATATCCTATGTATTTTAAAAAAACAGGATATTGAAAAATATCGTAATCATCAGCACAATAATCCCTAAATACAGTGGATTGGTGTACCAGGTTTTGCTTTTTAAATCCTGTTTAGGGGTTAAGCTATACACCAGGCCTACCAATTCTTTTTCATCCTTTGCCTTGGTAAACAAACTGATCAGGATGGTAAACAGCAAACATACCGTAAAGGAGATGGAAGCAATGGTAAAGGCCTGCCCTGTTGCCGAATAAAAATCGAATGCATGCACGAGCCAGCCGCCCTTGCCCTCGGCCACCGATAAACCATGTGTAATTGCCGCAGCACTTGTACCCAAAAGCAAGCCCCAAAAGGCGCCATGGCCTGTGGTACGTTTCCAGAACATGCCCAAAAAGAAGGTGGCAAACAAAGGTGCATTAACGAAGCTGAACACCAGTTGCAATAAATCCATAATGCTGTTAAAGCCGCGGGCCACATATGCAGTTGCAATAGAAATTAAGATCCCGGCAATGGTGGTGGCCTTCCCCACCATTAAATAATGTAAATCGGAAGCTTTTTTCCTGATATGGGTTTGGTAAATATCGTAGGTAAACACCGTATTAAAGGCCGTAACATTACCGGCCATACCGCTCATAAAGGATGCGATTAATGCCGTTATCCCTAAACCAAGCAAACCACTGGGATACAGTTTCTGTAACAATAAAGGCAATACCATATTGTAATCTTTATCGCCATTTACATTAACAGGTAATTCGAAGCCCGAATATTGACCTTGTAAAGCCAATAAAATAATCCCGGGAAGAATTACAATAGCAGGCATTAAAATTTTGGGGAAAGCCGCCAGTACGGGTGTACGCTGGGCCTCATTTAAATTTCGGGTTGCCATGGCGCGTTGTACCACTAAAAAATCGGTACACCAGTAGCCAAAAGCCAAAACAAAACCTAATCCAAAAACCATACTGAAGGCATCAACACCCATGGGGTTGTTCGCCGGACTATCCAGTCCCTTCCAGACATGCAGTTTGGCATCATCTACATGTTGTATAATTCCGGCTATTCCACCAGCTTTATCTAATCCAATATACACCAGGGGCGCTATCCCGATAATGATCAGAAAAAACTGCAAAACTTCGTTATAGATCGCACCTGTTAAACCTCCGGAGAAGGTATACACCAATACTACGCCTGCCGCCAGCCATATCGAAAGACCGAAATCCCACCCCAAAATCACTTCCATCAGCATGGCCAGTGCATATAAGGATACGCCGGACGAAAAAACCGTCATTGCGGCAAAAGTAAGGGCATTAAAGGTCCTGGTTTTCTCGTCGAAACGTAATCTCAAATACTCGGGAACACTCCGGGCTTTACTGCCATAGTAAAAAGGCATCATATAGACCCCTAAAAAAATCATCGCTAAAGCAGCTCCCAGCCAATAAAAGTGCATGGTGTACAAGCCATACTTCGCACCATTGGCGGCCATTCCCAAAACCTCCTGTGCGCCTAAATTGGCGGAGATAAATGCTAAACAGGTAATCCAAAGCGGTATATTGTGCGAACTTAATAAAAAGTCGTTCCCGGTTTTTATTTTCTTTTTGAGCACTAAACCAATGCCCATTACAATTGCAAAGTAAAGGGCAATGATCAGATAATCTATAAGTTCCAGTTTCATATTAAAAGATTGTGATTTGGTTAGTGTGATTTATTCCATGGGCAGAAACCCATCAAAGCAATCACGATATTGTTCTATAAGCAGCCGTTGGCAGGCCGGTTACCTTTAATTTAATCATAAATAAGGAGCCACTGTGTGGATATAGTTTTAATTCATCCTCACTCAATCCATCTTTTGCGGTTGTAATCAACATTTGGTTCATCAGCTTACCGCCAAAGGCACAACTCGTTACATGCGGTGCATTGACTATAATTTTATCGATACAAGCTCCATTAGCCGGATTATACCTGTTTACGCAAGCACCACCCCACATGGCTACCCACAGCATCCCTTCGCTATCGATACACATCCCGTCTGCAACTGTGCCCGGTTCGGTAATGTCGATAACAATCCTTTCATTTGTTATATTCCCTGTAGCTAAATCAAAGTCAAAAGCTTTAATGTGGTACAAAAAACTATCGATGTAATATAAGGTGCGGTTATCGGGCGACCAGCAAATGCCGTTAGATACACTGGTGCCTGCAATTTTCTTCACCAATTTTCCATTATAGCAGTACAGGTTACCCGCATGGTGCCTGGCATCAACATGCATGGTACCCACCCAAAGTCTGCCCAAAGCATCGCAGGCGCCATCGTTGCTTCGGTTTTCGGCATCTTCTTTAAACTTTACCAGTTTTGTGGTTTTACCTGTTTCCAGATGCAGTAATACAATCTTACCTTGCAAAGCCACCAGCAGTTTGTTGTTTTCGGCAGGCGCCACCATACCGGGCATGGCCGATATCTTTTGGGTTTCTAGTTTTCCATTTACAGGGTCACAGGTACCTACAAGTTTACCTTTAATATCAATGAACAAGAATTTTTGCCATTCAGCATGCCAACGCGCACCTTCACCTAAAATTAAATCTGCCTTATAAAGTACATCAGGCTTCCAAATATTCATCTATGTTTAAAATTTACGGTAACCCAATGCTCTTCATTATATGGTCCTCAACATCTGGCGTCTCAAATCTCCCATCTAAAATCTCACGCTCACCTCTCAAATGGTATCCTGCATCAAAGCACTTCTTCCCCCATCAATTAAATAAGTAACTCCGGATGCAAAAGCAGCATATTCGCTTGATAAAAACACACACCAGCCGCCAATCTCTTCCACGGTGCCCAGTTTTTTAACGGGATGCAGATTGATGGTCCGTTGCCTTTCTTCATCAGCCTGCTCAAAAGAATCGAACCATTGCTGGTTGCCGGGCGTATCGATAAATCCTGGCGCAATGCCAACCGTCCGTATATCAGGGCCCCACTCTATAGCCAAACTTCGTACTAAACCCGTTAAGGCCGTTTTCGCAATATTGTATGGTGCACAGCCGGGAATGGTGGCAAAGGCATGGTTAGAAGCCATTACAATGATGATTCCTTTATTTGCCGACAACAGTGATTTGCAGTGCCTGGCCAATCTCCAATGTGCAGACAGGTTTAAATCCAAATTAAACTGCCAGTCATTTTCGCTGCAATCTTCCGTACCTTTAAATACATTTTGGCCGGCATTCGAAATTAAAATGTCCAGCTTTCCATAACCATTGCTGATGTCGGCAACCAGCGATTCAATATTTTCAGCTGATGTCATATCGGTTTTGAAATAGTCGGTTTCAACATCAAAAGACTTCATTTCTGCCAGAAAATGCTGGGCTACCTCACTTATTTCACTGTGTTCGGCACAACCGATTACAGTACAGCCTGCTTTAGCCATCATTTTGGCAATCCCCAGGCCAATACCCGAAGTAACACCGGTTATTAAAACTATCTTTCCTTTTAAATCTATCGTTAACGCCATGATCTTTTTTTGCCTTACTCTTACACGTAAAATCCTGTTCTCGGGATTAAAACTCCCGGATGTCTTTCCATTTCTTCTTCAATTAAATCGACGCCCAAACCTGGCCTGTCGCTCAATTTAAGATGCCCGTTCTGTACCATATCTGCAATGGGGTGCGAAATCACTTCGTCGCGCCAGGGCACATCGTAAAACATAAATTCCTGTCTGAAAAAGTTCGGTACCGAGGCACAAACCTGCGCCGAAGCCAGCGTAGACAGCGGTCCGTTAGGATTATGTGGCGCGAGGAGTACATTATAAGCTTCCATCATGGTAGCCATACGTTTCATTTCTGAAGGTCCGCCGCAGCGGGTAATATCGGGCATCATGATGTCGCAAATGTGTTTCTCCAATACATCGCGGATACCATGACGGGTATAGTGACGCTCGCCTACACAGATCGAAACATTTGATGGAATCCGGTCTCTCATTGCTTTTAAGGTATTGGCATTTTCTGGCCCGGCAGGTTCTTCGTACCAGGTGATGTTCAGTTCGGAAAGCCGTTGCGCCATGGTAACAGCCACGCGATAGTTTAACATGGCGTGGGTTTCGATCATGATATCAAATTCCGGACCTACAGCATCGCGCACGGCTTTACTTACATTAAATGCCAGATCTTGCTGGGCAGCTGTAAGCTGAAGGTTTGAGGATAAATCTTCGCCGTACAAATAATTGGTGTGTGCAAAGGGATCAAATTTTAAACCTGTAAAACCAGCTTCCCTAACCTTTTTTGCCTGTGCGGCATAATCTTCGGTATTGTGCCCCCCGCCTGTAAACCAGTAGTTGGCATATAGCAGAATATCTTTTCTAAAAGCCCCGCCCAAAAGCTCGTAACAGGGTACGCCCAGTACCTTTGCCTTTAAATCGAGCAAGGCCATATCGATACCACTGATGGCACACATACTGGCCCCGAATGGCCCCATCCAGTTTAAATCCCGGTAAAGCTTGGTCCATATAAAATCTGTTTTCATGGGGTCAAGACCAATAATGCGCTGACCAACATGTTTGGTGGCTTCAAAAACAATCGGACTGCCCGGCCAGTTAGTCGCCTCGCCCACTCCGGTGTGCCCCGTATCGGTATATATCTTTAATAAGGTCCAGTTGTATTTTACGCCTTCAACCAGCCATACTTTTACATCTGTTATTTTCATTTTGCTGTTTTTTATCTTTGTTTTGCTGATGTTACCGTCAACTTTTAATTTCTATGGTTGGTGAGCCGCCAGCCTTGGGATTTGTTCAATGAATAATTGTTTACTGCAATCTAAAATTCACTGTTCCCTTTAGTGTTTTTCCTTTAATATTGATCCGTCCGTCGGTAAATGGTGAGCCATAAAATGGTTCCGAACCATTGTTCCAATAATCGGCAACCAATAATTGTATTTTTTCGTCCTGCAGCCAGCTCCGCGAAGCCTGCTTACCATTGGACCGGATGGTGATGCCATTATTTCCATTGCTTAATTGTGACTGGAGTATACGTTGTTTGGTTGATCTAAAATCGTTCGAGCCCATTTCATTGGCATCATCTTTCCACAATTTGGCGGCTGGTTTCCCATATTCTTCTACAGCAGGTAACCATTTGGCATTTAATTTAGCTGTTCCCTGATCACGGGCAATATCGTCAGGTGCATAAAGGGTAAATTCGCCTTTGCGTTTCCAGCTTAGGGTTTCAAAAGTTTTTGGCAGCTGGAAAATCATTCCGTATTGGTAAGGTTTTTCCAAAGTGGTTTTTACTTCATAAGCTACCCGGGTATTGCCATCGGCCAAAAATGTATAGGTTAAATTCCCCTCTCCGTTGGTATAAGTTGCTTTGATATTGAAAGTGACTGAATCAACTGTTTGGCTCACTTTAATATCATTAGCGAAAATGGTGTACATGGGATAATTTTTAATCGGATAGATGTTGTTCTGATAGGTTTCGCCAGCTACATTGGGTTTACCGCCATCTTCACTGTTCATGGGCACCACACTAAACACGGGGCCTTGTTCCAAGACCTTTTCGCCTTTAATTGTTGCGCCAGAGATTACACCTGTAAGTTTATTAATGGTATAGTTTACTGCTCCCTGAACTACAAAATAAGCCATTTCATTTTCGGTAAAGGATAGTGCGACCTTACTGGTGCTGATTTTTTCTTCAACTGGTTTTAAAACAATCAATTCTTCATTTACCACATTACCTGATGGATCTTTGAATGAAATATACACCTCTTTTGTTGTCTCTTTTACAGGCACCCGCAACACGCCTTCGCCATGTGCTTTAATGGCCGATGTTAAGCGGATGGGCGCTCCATCAACCTTTGCATTAATTTCCACCTCGCTCATCGAAATAAAATCGTGACGGTTTTCTATTTCCAGCACCAATTTACCATTTTTTACGCTTGGCTGAAACAGGTTTTTAATCACTACAGGTGCATACGCTTTTTTCATGCCCCAATATTCAGGTTTTAACCTGCGCCAGGCATCAATTGGCCCCCACGGACCATAACCTACGATATTGCCGTCTGGCAAATGAAAGGTATCATCAATACCACTCCAAATGGCGCCGCCTAAATTTCCCTTGTGTACATACATACTATCGTACATTTTCACCAAAGCGGGGCCATAGCTCGCTCTCACACCTGGATCGGTTATTAATTCGCGACGGTTGTAAGTGCTGATATGAGCATATTCTCCAAATAAGGTGGGTCTTTTCATGGTGTCGGTGGCAGCCGGACCATTAATACCCGGATAATGGTAATTGGCAATATCAACTTTGTTGCCTCCGTTGTTAAAACCACCCCAGCATTGATCGTGAAAAGAGATAGGTCGTGTGGGGTCTAACTTTTTAGCTTCGCGGTATACTTTATCCCATAGCGGGCTCCAATAACTTTCGTTACCTAAACTCCAGATAATTACCGATGCATGATTTTTGCCTGCCTGCATTTTTTCGATGTTGGCCGCCAGCATATAAGGATAAAATTTCTCGTCTTTATAATTCCATAACTTCCAGATCGGTGAAGCGCCATGCTGTATCCAGGTTAAGGAACTTTCGTTTTCTACAAACAGACCAATACTATCGGCTATTGCCAAAAAGCGTTCGCTAGGCGGATAATGCGAGGTGCGGATGTAATTACAATTGCCCTGTTTAAATAATTCGGCATCCTTTAATTCCAGATCATCACTAATACTGCGACCCGTTAAAGGATGTACCGAATGGCGGTTTACCCCTCGAAGTTTAATGGGCATTCCGTTTACAAAAACCTGGTTACCCTTAACCTCAACCTGCCTGAAACCAATCTTCTGTTTGCTGGTTTGGATAGCTTTACCATCCATCACCAGGCTTGTTGTTAAGGTATATAGATAGGGTTTATCGGTGTTCCATTTTATGGGATTTTTAACCGGGATATTGGTATTTAACACCGTGGATTTCTGACCAGAAACCGCAGGTACAGGGGCTTTAACCACCGCAATACTTTTACCCCTTGTATCGGTCAAAGTATAAAGTATTTGTCCGGATACTGCCTTTTGACCTTGATTACTGACCAGGGATTTAAGGTTTAAAGTAGCATTGCTGTAACTTTTATCTAAGGTAGTCACAACTGTTAAATCTGCGAGGTTAACTTCAGGTAAAGCAAATAAGGTTACATTGCGTAAAATACCACCAACGGTATGTACCGCATATTGCGAGGTACAGGCCAAAATATCACTGATGGTATTGGCCTGTACTTCTACTTCCAATACATTATTACGATTTTTTATTGCATCGGTAATATCAATTTCGAACGGAACAAAACTCCCTTCATGCTCCGCTACTTTTTTGCCATTAATTTTAACCAGTGCATGTGTGCTTACGCCATCGAAACGCAGTTTGATGCGGTTGCCTTTCCAGGTGTCTGGGATGCTAAATTCGCGGCTATAAATGGCCGTTTCGCCAGCATTAACAGTATAACCCTGCATTACCCACTCACCAGGCACTTTAATATTTCCTTTTTTATTGCCTTGCTTAAATTCCCAATTGCCATTTAACGAAAAAACTGGTTTACTGCTGTTTAGCAAGGAAGTCGGAATTGGCGAAAGTGTACTGGCTATGCCACTATTCTGCGCCAATAACTGTAAAGCAGTACCCGTCAGCAAAGCAAGGGTAAGCCATACTTTGTGTGCTGTTTTGTAACTGTAAATTTTATTTATCATTAAGTTAATCATATCTTATTAGTCATCCTGAGGGTTAATTTATCGTACAGGTGGCATTGATAGCATTTTCAGGTTCTGGAAATGAATGTCGGTATCCTGATGGTCTCCATGAGATTAGCGTTTCTATCGCCTAAAACATTTATCACACATTAAAAATGCGTTACTCTGTTATCTTCGTTACAAACGAGGACAATATCAGATAGGACCATCGATATTTCTTATTTCAATTGTAGTGTGATGTTATCCGTTATCACATCTCCCACTTTTAAGGGCCGGTCCATTTTTTCTGCATGCCCTCTAAAAAACCGTTCAGCGCCCATATTGCTGTAACCCGCTACCAGGGCTTTAATGCCTTGAGTATCTTTCCAGGCCCTAAAATGCTGCTGACCATCAGCGCTTACCTTAAATGAACCGGTACCGTTTGTTAATTTTGCTTGATTGATGTACATTTTTGTCGACCGGAAATCGTTTGTACCCAGTTCATTCCGATCTAAGCTCCAGGGTGTAACAGGCAATTTGGACGGGCCTGCCGGACCAGAAACCGTATTTACAGAAGTGAGCATGGCTTTACCAATCGGTCTGCCGATATGATCGGCCGGATAATAATCCCACTGTGCATTTCTGTTCCAGCTGAGTTCCTGAAAACTGTTTGGCAATCCAAATACCAGTCCCCATTGGCGCGGGTTGACTTCTTTTTTGATGGTGTATTTGTAATCAATTTTTACGTTCCCATCTGTCAAAAAGGTATACCTGGTGGTTCCGCCCGCTTCGCTGTAGGTATCTGTTACCTGAACAGTAAAGCCATTTTTAGCTTTATCCAGTTTAATATCCTTCACGATACGGTTTTTGCAAACATCGGTAAAAGGATCAAATTGCTGGCTTTCACCTGTCATCTGTGTGCCCCTGCCCTCGCCTGTTAAGGGTAATACCATCAGCCTCGCACCGGCATTCCAAATGTTTTTGCCATTATTATTTACCTGTTCTATATCACCACTACTCAGATTAAACTGAACATTTAACTGAGCACTTTTAGCCGTTAAAATATTTCCATTCTGGTGATAAGTCCATGGTTGGGCTGTTACTTTCTGTACCGCGGTTAAATCGGTAACACTTGGCACAACGGAAAATTGGTAAATATCAATCAGTACCCCACGTGGATCGTACACTTTAACCGTCATTTTATCGCTGGGTAATGGTTTTTTATTCACCATCACATGGGTTGTTGTTTTACCATTCCTTTTCAAATCAGCCGTAATTAGCCCACTTTCGTTGGCCAGGCTCCATTCGATTTTGCACTCGTTCAGGTTGCTGAAAAGCAATCTGTTTTCGAGTTCAACAGCTATTTTACCATTACTCCAGTTACCGGTGAGTTTGATTTTTACAGGCGAATAGATTTTTTTCATGTGCCAGTATTCTGGTTTTGGCCGTCTCCAGCCATCAAGTGGCCCCCAGGTACCATAACCCACTGTTTTTCCGTCAGGCAAAAAGAAAGTATCATCTATGCCGGCCCAAATGGCGCCGCCCAAAACGGCATCGGTGTGGTACATGTTTTCCCACATGGCCTCAAAACCAATTCCCCATGCATCACGAACTCCCGGATCGGTAACCAATTCTAAACGGTTATAGGCATTCAGGTGAACATATTCGTCGAAAACAATCGGACGTTTATAGTTTCTATAGGTTTGCGGGCCTGTTGGACCCGGATAATGGTGATTGGTAATTTCGAGATCGCCTTCATCGGCATCAGGACCGTATTGACTAAAGTTACGCAGGCGTGTAGGGTCAAAATGTTTTACCAACTTGGCAGTTTCCTTAAAATATTCTTTGTAATTACCACTCTCATTACCGATAGACCAGGTAATTATTGCCGGGTTAGACCTGAAATAGTTCACCATATCTAAAGTTTGATCGACCATTAAAGTTTGATAAATTTCGGTACCGGCAGGTACATCAGTATTTTCGGCCCAGCAAAAAGGTGCTTCCACTTCCAGGAACATGCCTAAGCGGTTACAGGCATCAATCAGTTCTTCTGCCGGCGGGTAGTGTGAGGTCCGGAAATAATTCACGTTGCCTTCCCGGAACAGTTCTACATCTTTTTCCCACATGTTTTCGCCTACTGAACGGCCACGCAGGGGCATGGTTTCGTGGTGACAGATACCGCGCAGTTTAACCGGCATATTGTTTACAAAAACCCTGTTCCCCCGAACTTCTATTTGTCGGAAACCGATACTTTTGGTGACCACATCTTCCGTTTTGCCATCTTGCAAAATGCTCAGTTTGACCACATATAAATTGGGGTGTTCGGTATCCCATTTAGCGGGTTTTAGCACTTCAAAACTAATATTTTGTTGTAAATATTCAGCCTTGGAGAGGCTTTTATTGATCGTAATTGTTTTCTCACCTACTTTGGTGCTTCCATCTGCTTTAAAAAGTTCGGCCTTTACGCGAAGGTTATTTGCTTTTCCATCCTGTTCATTGGCAATAATAACATCAGTGCTGAGGGTAGCGTTTTCGTAGTTTTTATCTAAAATGGTTTTGATATCGGCATAGGCAAAGTTTACGGGCGCCAGGGCCATTACATATACCTTTCTGGAGATACCGCCCAATGGATGCACCGCATAAGTTGATGCACTTGCCAGTGAATCTGCTTTACTTTCAGATTTTACCTTTACCAATACCTCATTGCTTGCGCCCCATTTTATCACATTGTTAATGTCGATTTCGAAAGGGGTAAAACCACCTAAATGTGAGGCCGTTTTCTTGCCGTTTACCCAAATTTCGGCTTCGCTGTACACCGCATCGAAACGGAGTTTAATGCGTTTGTTCTTCCAGTTTTCGGGAATTTCGAAGCTCTTTCTATACCCTGCATAAACGGAGTTCTTCACTTCAAAACCCTGCATTACCCACTCGCCCGGCACCTGAATGTTTTTATCGGCAGGTAATGCATTGATATCGGCCGAAAACTGCCATGTTCCGTCTAAAGCAATTTTTTCAGGCTGTTTTGAGGCGAATGGAGAGATCCGGTTCAGTTTTAATGGCTGCTGTTCTGCCGTTGTATAGGTAATTTTTTGAATTTGTGCATGTGTGGCACCCGTTAAAAACAGTAAACCAGTAAAAATTCTGCAAAATAGTTTCATTTGTGTGTTTGATTATATTTTTAGAACTTATTATTACATGATACCATATTTATCAAAGGCATCTTTGGCACTCATGCCTTCGAGGATTTTTTTCTGCACCATTTTTTCGCCCCGGGCCTTTTCAAGCGCCCGTGTAATCACCTCCACTTCATGTTGTTTGGGTACGATGCAAACTCCATCCAGATCACCAACCACAATATCGCCCGGATTAACCGAAACGCCCTTAATGGCTATGGGCACCCTAAAATCGATTACCTTACCACGAGGGGCCTGGTCTTGTGCATAGTTGCCATAAGAAAAAGAGGGAAAGTTAAGGTGCAATATGCCCCTGGTATCTCTCGAATAGCCATCCACTACAGCACCTGCGGCACCTAAAATCTGTGCCCTCGTGCTCATCAGTTCACCCCATAAGGCATAATCAGGAGATGAGCCTGTACAAATATACACCTCGTTTTTCTTCAGATCGTCGAGTGCTTCGAGCATTAAGCCAAATGGTTTTTTCAGAATTGGATTACTGCTTTCATATTTGCCGCACTCCAATACATCGGCCTCTAAAACTGTCATGGCCCTGCCGGCAACAAACATATCAGCATGTAAGGGTTGTATTTGTGGAGGCAAAAACTGGTGAAGCAGGCCCATTTTATCCATAATATCTCCTATAACCGCCGTATAAAGTTCTGTTTTTATTTTATCAAAAAGTTCGTCGTCATTTTGCCACTCTATAGCCTTGATTGTCATTTTTTTTCCTTTGGTATTTTGATGCTTGTATCGGATCTATATTAATTAGCCAAAAGTGTACAATTACTAAAGAAAACTCCTAAGCATAGTTATCCACTTTATAAACTTTTTTACCCTGAAAGCAATACCTAAAGCATATTAAACGGCAATTTAATTCATTTAGATCAATAAAAATAAATCTATATCCAAACGTAATATATGATCAGCTTAAATGAGACGAATTAATCAGTCCTTAACCGGGAGTTGATTATTTTTTTTTAAGTCAGGAGTTTGGGCCTGAGGGTTTGGACTTGACAATCAGCAGTTGACAGTTTTCAGTTGGCAGTAGCCAATTAATAGTTAACCCAATTTCAATAATTAACCGATTATCCAAACCAGGTTTGAAGGTCGGAGTGCATTAACCATAACCAACACGAATGAACCACTTTACAGTTGGAAATTTACACTTAACAATATTAACCGATTAACCCAGTTGACAGTTTGCAATTTCCAGTTAACCGATTTAAACAATCAGGCACCCAGACTAATGACCAATAACCTACCCCATCTCTCTAATTAATGCCCCCATTAATTCCTTTGCCGAAGTATATTTTAAATTCACGGCATTCTGCCCCGACCAGAAATTGTACATATCTGATTTGCCCTGTGCAATGGCAGCCGTTCTTAAGGGCCCCATTAAGCGGGTTTGTAATGGAAAAGGCAATACTTCGGTTTCGTAACCAATGGCATTCGATATGCGGTTGCTGATCATTCTGCCCATTCTCCCGGTTAATGATTTGGAGAGTACGGTATTTTTTGCTTCTCCGGAAAAAAGTTTTGCTTTATGCATCGGCGTAGCATTAGACTCGTCGGTAACCATAAAGGCTGTACCGATTTGTACTGCATCTGCGCCTAAAGTTAAAGCGGCGCGTATTCCTTTGGCATCGGCTATACCGCCCGCAGCAATAACCGGTGTTTTTGTTTTCGCTTTTACCTGTTGGATCAACGCAAAAGTACCATTTAAAGACTCGTTTGCGGGTTTAAGGAACGAAGGCCGGTGACCGCCAGCCTCAAATCCTGTGGCCACAATGGCATCAACCTGCGCTTCTTCGAGCGCCAAAGCTTCATCTAGTGTTGTAGCTGCACCAACCGTTTTAATACCCAGTTTTCGTGCCTCTTTTAGTATTTCTTTCGAAGGAATACCGAAAATAAAACTGAATACTGCAGGTTTCAACTCGAAAACAGTTTCGACCTGTTTTAAAAATTTTGAAGGGATATTGCTATCCAGATCGGGCATCGGGATACTCAATTCATCAAAAAACGGTTTAAATAGCGTTTTAATCTCCTCAACTTTTTCTGCCGGGTAATTGGCCAGGCGCTCATCAACATCATTTACCCAAAGGTTAATATTGTAAGGCTTGTTGGTTTTTGTTCTGATGATTTTATCTGTCTCCACTATTTCTTCAGGCGTTAAGGTATATGCGCCTAAACTTCCCAATCCGCCGGCATTTGATACAACAGCTAAGAGTTCGGGTGTTGAAAATCCACCACCCATAGGGCCCAACAAAATGGGGTATTCAATCTTTAACAGTTCAGTTATTTTGGTCCTGTTCCACATCTTAGTAAATTTTTACATTGGTTAACAATTTATTCACGATCACCCAGCCCTGATCAGTTTTACTTAAAGAAAGTAAATCGTAATAATTAAAATCAAAAATAGGCACATGAACTTTGGCAATTGCTATCGAATTGATAATTTCTATCGAAATGATTTCCATCCTTAAGGCTTCATTCTGTTCGTGCGGACTCTTCCGGCTTGCTACTCCTGCAAGGTATTCATCAATGGTTTTAAAATAAGGCACTCCATTTATATCACCAGCTACCACAGCTTTCGGGTGGAATATTTTTTTGAGCAGCGCAGTATCTCCATTAAAAACGCCGTTAAAATAAGACGATAATACGGCTGTTATTGCATTTGCATTTTCGGTGTAGTTTTTCATGATTTTTAATTTTAAGGTATGCTCTGGTGATTTAATCCCTTAGCATACCTGGTTTTTTATTGATTGGTTAAGGTTTAAGCAAAATGATGTCCGGCAACATGACCGCCATCCAGATTGATGATTTCGCCGGTTACAAAATTGCTTTCGGTCAGATATAAGGCCAGTTCGGCAACGTCTTGAGTTTCGCCGATGCGGTTTAATAAGTGTAAACCCGCAAAAGCATCTGCATCACTCACGCCATTTTTCTCCTGCAACGGACTCCTGATAATGCCTGGAGCAATACCGTTTACACGGATATTGTTTTTTCCGAATTCGGCTGCCAATTGTTTGGTTAAGGCATGGATGCCGCCTTTGCTCGAAATTGGCGCTGTTGCCGGGAAACCACCAATGGCATGCTCAACCAATACGGTTCCGATATTGATAATAGCACCGCCATCCTGTTTCAACATCTGAGCAATGGTGGCTTGGGTGGTAAAAAACGTTCCTTTTAAATTGATGCTTAAAAATTTATCCAAATGTGCTTCGTCTACTTCTAAAAATGGTTTGGGTTCAAAAATACCCGCATTGTTTACCAACACATCTACAGCGCCGAAACGTGCAACCGCTGTTTCGACCAATAGTTTACCTGTGCTGGCATTACTGACATCGCCAGCCACCATGGCCAATCGATTGTGCGACCCCAATTCCTGGTAGGCTATGGTTAAATTTTTCTCGTTGGCCGAGTTGATGACTACATTATGGCCTTGTTTTAAAAATAAAGATGCAATGGCGCGGCCGATACCTGTTGATGCGCCTGTTATGATTATGGTTAGTGTTTTCATGGTTATTTGTGATTTGCAGTAATTCCTTTTTCGCGTAATACCGATACCTGCTCGCCAGCATATCCCCAATCATCCAATTCAATTTCCTGAATCACTACATGGGTAAGTTTTGGATCTTTATTTAATACTTCGGTCATCAGCTTGGTGATTCCACTGATTAAGGCCTGTTTTTGTTCGCGTGTAACACCTTCGCGCGTTACTTCTATTTTTACGTATGGCATGACAGTTAAGTTATATGGTTAATGATGCTGTTAATTGTACGTCGAGTTCGAATTCGTTATAGATCAGCGTATCGCCAAGGTTGGTGAAAAAATTACCTGATCTGAATTTCATGTTGTATTTGGTACGGTCGATAAAGATTTTGCCGGAAGCGGTTAACGTATGGCCATCTATCTCCACACCTGCAGCAAAAATTACGGGATGGGTAATGCCTTTAATCGTCAAATCGCCGGTAATTAAAGTATTGTCTTTACTGGTTTCATCGACAGCAGTGATGGTAAATTTGGCTTCTGGAAATTGATCTATGCCGAAAAAATCCTCTGAGAATAAATGTCCGGCGAATTGGGCATTTGTTGCAGGGTCAGTAATATCCAATATGACAATACTGGTGGCATCAATAATAAACTCTCCGTTAATGAGTGTACCATCGTTAAAAGTTAAAGAACCCGATTTAATGTTGATGGTTCCATTATGTGCTCCTGTTACTTTTTTACCAGTCCAGTTGATGCCGCTTTGAGCGCTTACAATTTCAAATTTTGTAGTTTCCATTTCTTTGTTTGCAAATCATTAGTGATTTGACAATACAAAGTAAAGGAGGATATTTAGTTGGCTTAGGTGACTTACATCACATTCTGTAAGCGTTACTTTTGTGCGTTGTAAAGCCGGCTCAGGGTTTCTCTCGAAACACCCAGATAGGCTGCAATTAAATGCTTGGGTACCAGGTTATACAGTTGCGGGTACATGGCCAAAAGCTCTTCGTAACGGGCCTTGGTATCGTTGTTCATGAAAGACAGCAGTCTTTTTTGCGAAGCCAGATAACCTCTGTTTGTCCTCCACCTGAAAAAATGTTCTGCCTGATGGATTTCATTACAGATTTTCTCCCGGTCTTCACTAGAAAGGCATAACACTTCTGCATCGCTGATGCAATCTACACTGATGGTGGCTCGGGTATGGTTGTACAGCGCACCGTAATCAGAGGTCCACCAGGTTGGCATGGCAAACTGTAAAATGTACATTTTGATCTCGTCGTTAATAAAAAAGGCTTTTAAACAGCCCGAGATCACAAAATATTCGTGTTCTACTTTATCGCCCTCACTTATGATGGCCTGTCCTTTTTTGAAAGACTTTAGCTTGAAATGAGAAAATAAATAATCGAATTGCTCATCGGTTAAGGTAGCGGTTTTAGAAATATGTGCTTTTAGTATTTCTTTGGGATCCATAGCGTGAAATAAAGGTAAGGATTATTGGGAATAGTCCGAAGTCGGAAGGCCGGAGTCCCCTGACCGGAGTCGAAGGGCAAACAATCTGTAGTTCAGAGTCAGTTAAGCGATTAACCAGTTGCCAGTCTGCCATTGTCAGTTAACCGATTACCTAATAAATGATCCAATAACCAATCAATCAATGACAAATGACCAATCAGTTTTCAGTTGGCGGTTTACAGTTAACTGATTTCAACAATTAACCGATTAATCCCTGCTACAAGGGATAAGCCGTTTCACTTTTAGGCTCCGATAAAACAAAGTAGCTTTGAACAGTGGTGATATTAGGCAGTGTAGCGAGCTTATTCCGGAGAAATTCATGATAGGCATCCATGTCTTTCGTGGCAATGCGGAGAATAAAATCATGTGCACCCGTCATCTGCAAACATTCCATTACCTCTCCAAATTTGGAAACTTCTGTTTCGAACTCGATTAAAGTTTTAGCGGTATGTTCTTTCAACAATACATGAGAAAAAGCGATCAGGTTTCTGTTGATTTTCTTGCGATCGAGTATGGCCACAATTCTTTTAATATAGCCCTGCTCTTTTAATCTTCTGATCCTTTCGTGGATGGTAGCGATTGATTTATGCAGCTTCAATGATACTTCTTTATTGGTTAAAGCGGCATCATGTTGCAATAATTTTAAGATTTCTACATCAACCTGGTCTAAATCGCCGTGTATCATGTTGTTAATAAATTGAAAAAAAATATAAAGACCGTTAAAAAAACAATCCGAAACTGAAATAAAGATTAAATATCCATCAAAAAAGCAGAAAATTTCTGTAAAAAACAAGATGTATTGACATAAAAAATTATAATATAGAATTTTACCGAAATAAAAATCAATCATTTAGGTTTTGCCAAACGATTTAACAAATAGCCATGACCACATTAACAGCAAATGAAATGACCTCATCCACAGCAGGGAAATTTGAACATTTATCGCTCCTGGTTGGTAATACACCAATGCTCGAACTGCGCTATACTTACCAGGGCAACCTAGGCAAGATTTATGTTAAATGTGAACATTACAACTTAACGGGCAGCATTAAAGACAGGATGGCGCTTTATACCTTAAAAAAAGCCTATGCCGAGGGTCAGATTAAAGCTGGCGACAGGATTGTTGAGGCTACAAGCGGCAACACCGGAATTGCATTTGCAGCCATTGGCAAAGCATTAGGACATCCCGTTACGATTATTATGCCCAATTGGCTGAGTAAAGAGCGCATGGACATTATTAAAAGTTTAGGTGCCGAAATTATACTCGTAAGCAAAGAAGAAGGTGGCTTTATCGGTAGCATTAAGCTTGCAGAGTTTATGGCCGCTAATAATCCAAATATCTTTTTACCTAAACAGTTCGAAAATAAGGCCAATCCCGAAGCACACGAGCACACCACGGGAAAAGAAATCTGGGAGCAATTGCGCCTAAAAAATATTTCGCCTGATGCTTTTGTTGCGGGAGTAGGCACTGGTGGAACCATCATGGGGGTAGGCAATTTCTTAAGAAAACAAAATACCGATATTAAAATACATCCATTAGAGCCCGCAGAATCGCCAACATTAACTACCGGTTATAAAGTGGGCAGCCATCGGATCCAGGGGATTTCTGATGAGTTTATCCCCGAAATTGTGAAACTGAGTGAACTGGATGAAGTGGTACAGGTAAACGATGGCGATGCCATTCTGATGGCGCAAAAACTAGCCGAAAAACTGGGTTTGGCCGTAGGTATATCATCAGGTGCCAACGTAATCGGCGCCATCAAACAACAGCAGAAAATGGGTGTAGAAAATTGTGTAGTGACCATTTTTTCGGATAGCAACAAAAAATACTTAAGTACCGACTTAATGAAAGTAGAACCGCTCAAAGCCGGATACCTCACACCTGAAATCGATTTTATCGATTACCAGGCCTTTAGCAGATTACAATAATCAACATAAACCAATTAAACCACAACATGAAAAAAATCACTTTTTTATTCTGTGCACTATGCCTGATCAAGCTTAGCGCATACAGCCAGATTTTAAAACCGGTAACCTGGAGTTACGCAGCAAAAAGAACAAGCCCAACTACCGCTACTGTGTTTATTAAAGCCACAGTAGATCAGGGCTGGCATTTATACTCGCAATTTGTTAAAGATGGCGGACCGGTTAAAACAACCTTTACCTTTCCGTCATCTGCCGCTTACACCTTAGTTGGTACCACAACCGAACCAAAAGCCATTACGAAATATGAATCTACCTTTAAAATGGATGTCAGCTATTTCGAGAAATCGGTCGTGTTTCAGCAAAAAATCAAGCTGAAAGGCAAAACCGCAGCCGTTAAAGGCAGCGTAGAATTTATGGTGTGCGACGATAAACAATGTTTACCACCAGAACAGGTAGATTTTAGTATTCCTGTAAAATAAACCAAGCATATGATATCCTTAAAGAAAATCTGTCTCGGGTTACTGTGTCTATGTGCCCTGTCGTTTGGGGCATATGCACAGGACAGTACCAGCACCGACGATCTGACTTTTACAGAAATCAAACCCGAAACGGTTGACACTACGGTTAAAACGGTCGACACGAGCCTGAAAACAACGGTTGCTTCCACTGTAACTGTCCAAAAAAATATCACCCCTGTAAAAGAAGAACACAAAACCCTATGGGGGATTTTTATTGCAGGTTTTGTTGGCGGTTTAGCGGCACTGCTAATGCCCTGCATATTCCCGATGCTACCCTTAACGGTAAGTTTTTTTACTAAGGGATCAGAAAAAGGGAGGGCCTTTCGGCGTGCAGCGCTTTATGGCTTTTTCATCATTTTAATCTATGTAGTACTTGGTCTTTTGGTAACCGTAATCTTTGGTGCCGATGCACTGAACAGCCTATCTACTAATGGAATATTTAATTTTTTCTTCTTTTTACTGCTGGTTGTTTTCGCTGCTTCCTTTTTAGGGGCTTTCGAAATTACCCTGCCCTCTTCCTGGGTAAATAAAATGGATGCCAATTCGGATAAGGGCGGTATGGCAGGCTTGTTTTTTATGGCCGGAACCCTGGCACTAGTATCTTTCTCCTGCACTGGCCCCATTATCGGCACTTTACTGGTTCAAGCTGCTACCACTGGTGCCCTTCTAGGGCCGGCAATTGGCATGTTTGGCTTTTCTCTGGCATTGGCCATTCCTTTTGCGTTGTTTGCATTATTTCCATCGGCTATGAACAAACTGCCAAAATCGGGTGGTTGGTTAAACAGTGTGAAAGTCGTATTGGGATTTTTGGAACTGGCTTTTGCCTTAAAATTCTTGAGCAATGTTGATCTCGCCTACCACTGGGAATGGTTCGATCGGGAAATATTCTTAAGCCTTTGGATTGTCATTTTCGGGATGATGGGGATTTACCTTTTAGGCAAGCTGAAGTTTTCACATGATAGTCCCCTGGCTTTTATCTCCGTACCAAGGCTTTTTCTGGCTACCGTAGTTTTGGCTTTTACCATTTACCTTATACCAGGCCTGTGGGGAGCACCTTTACGCAGTGTATCGGCCTTTCTTCCACCACAGGAAACACAGGATTTTGATCTTTACACCACGGGATTATTGGCAGGAAAACAAACAGCTACAAATGATAGTCCGCATAAATATGCAGACAAATTTCATGCACCTTTAAAACTCAATGCCTATTTCGATTATAACGAAGGTTTAGCCGCTGCAAAAAAGCTGAACAAACCTGTATTGATCGATTTTACGGGCCATGCCTGTGTAAACTGCAGGAAAATGGAAGCCAATGTCTGGCCAGACAAGGATGTGTATAAAATGATCAGCAGTGATTATGTACTGATTCAGCTCTATGTGGATGATAAATCGGAGCTGGCCCCTGAAGATGTAGCAGTTACCCCCGAAGGGAGAAAGCTCAATACCATTGGCAAAAAATGGAGCGACCTGCAGGCCAGAAAATTCCAATCCAATTCACAGCCATTTTATGTTTTACTCGATCCTAAAACAGAAACATTATTGGTACAACCGCAGGGTGCAGATTACGAAATAGCCAATTACAAAAAATTCTTAGCAAGCGGATTAAACGCTTATCAATAACAAAGTATTGGTGGAGTAGAAGCCGCCAGGTTTTGATTTAATTTTAGTTAATGACTCATGGGCAGTACCGGATGGTCTGTCCTTGTTTTTTAACGATTTTCTGCTATAAAACACCCAAACCATCTAAAGCCGTATATCATTATTTTTCAGATCAGGCTACGCCCTTACAGGATGAACCAGGATCATTCCTCCCCTTTTAGCATGACAACATGTTACAATAAAGATTTTCACGCCTTCCTTAAAATAAACTTAAATATCATTAAAATTTACTTTATCTCCACTTGTTGGCACCTCAAGCCTAATTTGTGGTATCCACAGCGTTTCTATCAATGCTAAGATTCTAGAATTTATCAAATGAAATCATTGATGAACAAAAAAATAAATGTTCATACAACGTTTATTATTTTTTATGTTTTACTTTTACCATTATAACCTTCCAAATATTAAACCGTATGAAATTAAATTACCCTGCAAAAAGTGTGTTTTCTGGATGTATACTGTACTTTTTCATTGGAATTGGATTCGGATCCGGGGCGCAGGCGCAAACGGCAAAAGTGATCAGAATCAAAGCAGACCATACTATTGCCAAAGTGCAGCCCAATATGTGGGGTGTTTTTTTTGAGGACATTAACTTTGGTGCGGATGGCGGCATTTACGCCGAGCTGATTAAAAACCGTTCTTTCGAATTTGCAGAGCCATTAATGGGCTGGACCATCCAGCGAAAAAAGCAGCAAGAAGGTGAAATATTAGTGGTAAACCGTAAAGAAGTGAACACTTCCAATCCCAGATATTTACAGGTTAAAAAACAAACCGACGATTTTGAGTTGATCAATGAAGGATTTAAAGGCATCGGCATAAAAAAAGGACTGCGCTACGATTTTTCTCTCATGTACCGTCAATCGAAGCCTGGAGTTAAATTGGTGCTATTGTTAAAAGATGCCACCGATAAAATCATCGGACAGGGAAGTTTAACACCTGATCAAACCGGCAGCGACTGGAAAAAGCAGTCGGCAAGCTTTACGGCTACCGAAACTGATCCCAAGGCAAAATTTTCTATTCTATTTCAGGGAAATGGAAATATAGATCTCGATATGATTTCGCTCTTCCCTGGTGATACCTGGAAAAACCGTCCACAGGGATTAAGAGCCGATATGGTGCAGCTGTTGGCCGATATGAAACCTGGTTTTATCCGTTTCCCCGGTGGCTGCATTGTAGAAGGCACAGATCTGGCCAACCGTTATCAATGGAAAAAAACCATTGGGCCGATTGAAAACAGACAACTGATCATGAACCGTTGGAATACGGAATTTGCTCACCGCCCTGCCCCAGATTATTATCAGAGTTTTGGCCTGGGCTTTTTTGAATATTTCCAACTGGCAGAAGATATTGGCTCGGATGCACTCCCAATCTTAAATTGCGGTATGGCCTGTCAGTTTAATACAGCTGAAGTAGCAGCGCTCGATGAACTCGATCCTTATGTGCAGGATGCCTTGGATCTGATCGAATTTGCCAATGGCGATGTAACCAGCAGATGGGGGAAAATGAGGGCTGATCTTGGTCACCCTAAACCTTTCAACTTAAAAATGATGGGTATAGGAAACGAAAACTGGGGTCCGCAATACCTGGACAGGGTCGCGATTTTTACAAAAGCCATAAAAGCTAAATATCCTGACTTTAAACTCATCAATAGCTCTGGCACAGATCCCGAAGGCGACCGCTTTAACTTGTTGAATACAGCTTTAAGAAAAAACAATGCTGATTTTATTGATGAACACTACTACCGCACTGCTAATTGGTTTTTAAAAAATGCTGATCATTACGACAAGTATCCAAGAAATGGATCGAAAGTTTTTGTTGGTGAATATGCGGTACATGCTGATAAAAATTTTGTAGGCAGCAACCGCAACAACTGGCAAAGTGCTTTGGCAGCTGCTTCTTTAATGACAGGTTTAGAGCGCAATGCCGATGTAGTGCAAATGGCTTCTTATGCCCCGCTTTTCGCACACATTGATGCCTGGCAATGGGCTCCTGATATGATCTGGGTAGATAACCTAAAATCGTATGGAACACCTGATTATTATGTACAAAAACTGTTCTCCACCAACAAAGGAACGGACGTGGTTTCTATCACACTTGAGGAAAAGAACATAACCGGCCAGGACGGGCTTTATGCTTCTGCAGTTACCGATAAGACAAAAAAAGAACTGATCATTAAAATCGCCAATAACGCCGGTCAGGCAAAAAACCTCAGTTTTGACTTGGAGGGAAAATTAAACTTAATAAATAAAGCTACCAATGAGGAGCTCGCAAGCAACAACCTGGATCAAATCAACTCTTTTGACAATCCAGAGGCCCTAAGTCCACAAAAAACCACCCTGAGTTTAAAGGGTAAAAAATTGAATATTACTTTAAAGCCTTACTCTTTTAACGTGATTAAAATTCCATTTAAATAATAACCAGAAAGATCGGCATTAAATTTACGCCCCTTATTAAAATGAAACCATACGGTGGATCTGTAATTGTTGTAGAACAAAATCCACCATCAAAGAAAAAGAACTGAAAACCTTATTAAATCGATAGTATGTTGAAGAATTTTAAATTATATGGATCAGTTCTAATGCTTTCTCTTGTACAATTCTGCGCTAAGGCACAGGAGAAGATCATTGTATCCAAAGGCAATCCGATCATTACTGACAAATACACGGCCGATCCTGCAGCTTATGTGTATGGCGATTCTGTTTACCTCTATACCGGGCACGATGTAGCGCCAATACCTAAAAACACCTACGAAATGCACGAATGGTTGTGTTATTCATCGGCAGATATGGTGACCTGGAAAGAACATCAATCACCATTAAATGTAAAAAGTTTTGCCTGGGCCAGCGATGATGCATGGGCTTCGCAGGTGATTGAGAGAGACGGTAAATTTTATTGGTATGTGGCCATTTCCCATGGTACCATTCACGGAAAATCGATCGGTGTAGCAGTAGCTGATAACCCAAGAGGTCCATTTAAAGACGCCATTGGGGAAGCTTTAATTACCAATGATATGACCACAGCAGTTAAAATCAGTTGGGATGATATCGACCCTACGGTGATTATTGACGATGATGGTCAGGCCTATTTATTTTGGGGCAACCAAAAATGCTACTATGCAAAGTTGAAGAAAAACATGATTGAGCTGGATGGACCGATCCAAAAAGTGGATGTACCTGAATTTACCGAAGCGCCATGGATACACAAACGCAAAGGATGGTATTATTTATCTTATGCCTCGCAATTCCCAGAGAAAATTGTATATGCCATGAGCAAAAATATCAATGGCCCATGGACTTACAAAGGTATTTTAAATGAAATTGCCGGAAACTCCAATACGAACCATCAGGCTATTATTGATTTTAAAAGCAAGTCGTACTTTATTTACCACAATGGTGCAATTAATAACGATGGAGGAAGTTTTAGACGCTCCGTTTGCATTGATTACCTCAACTACAACAGTGATGGTACGATGAAGCGGGTGGTGATGACTTCTGAAGGGGTTAAGAAAGCGAAATAATCGGTCGCCCTGGCCTGCGTTTCCACAGTCCACAAATATAAAATCCCTCTTAGCGTCATGCTTTGCGATAATCCATCATCCGATAGCTATCGGATGCGAGACACGATTTATGTTGTGTGGCATCTGCTCTCACAACCATTCAAAATCAATCCTATCTCACCAACCTCACCTCGTATATCGGCTTAGCCAAGCCTTAACTGCAACAATTCACTAGTAAATCAGCCTGGGTTGATAACAATCGAGCAGGATCAATTCTTAACCGGGAATGAACAGATCATTTAAGATTTAAGCGCTATTTTAATCAAAAAATTATGTAGCCCAGATAAAAGCAACAAAAATCCAAATATCAATACTAATTAATACTACATACATAAACAATTGATAATGCCCCATAATCTTCTTCAATTTTGAACTAAAAATTTTTTAAGCAAACAAATCCAACTCATCTAGTTCAAAAACATCATTTTTAAGAGAAAAATCGTTAAACATTTCGAATTCTCGGGCTAATGAATCGAAAAAAATTGATATAATACATACAATATCAATTGATTACAAAAATAAATCCATAAATTAACCCTTAATTAATATTAACCCAATACGGGGTGCCTTCTTTTGTATTTAAAATTTAAATAAGCCATATAAAGAAGCATAAATGAAAATTATTAATAATAATTTGTTCATAAAATTCATTTTTAAATGAAAAATTCAGTCCCTTAACAAACGACTGTTCAGTTCATTCATTTATGAAATTTTAAAACAATTTGACTTAATAAATTCGTATATTAGTCTAATTAATCATACACACTAATTGCAGCGCTAAAAACCTGTGTTATTGCGTATTACGGCCGGCGTAAAGAACCATTATGTACCGGCTATTCATCCACCAAACAGAAGAGTAGAATTAAAATCTAAAGCCATGAACAAACACGCCATTATTGCAGTAACTCCTTTTGAAATCCCTGACAGTAAATTGGTTTTTAATTTACAAAATGCAGATTGCTTTCCTGTTCTGAGTCTTGGGCATAACATCGCTGAGACCGAAAACGCACTTCATTCACTTGTAGCGTTGGGTATTTCTGATTTTGGTGTAAGTATCAATTCGGCAGCATTCGCCAACATTGATCTTCCTAGCCAGGTAAGTTTAATTATTGCGCCTTTTGATTTCGCATTAAAACGGAAAACATCCGCAAAAATCATTCTTCAGGTGTACGACCTTCAGTCGGCACTGGCAGCTCAGGCAAATGGTGCGGATGGCATTATCGTAAAAGGAAATGAAGGTGCCGGCCGTGTGGCTTACGAATCTTCATTTGTACTTTTTCAGCGGATAATTAAAGAAATAACAACCATTCCGGTTTGGGTTCAGGGTGGCGTAGGTATTCATACAGCCGCCTCTTTAATGGCACAAGGCGCAGCGGGAATCATTTTGGATAGTCAGCTGGCCTTATTTCCCGAGTGTTCCGTGCCCGAAGGTTTAAAAACGGTTTTTGGCAAATTAAGTGGAACCGAAACAAAACTGGTTGACAATTGCCGCGTATTGGCCCGTCCTAATTCACCTGTTCTTGCTGAAAATATAGACTATAAAGGTCTTCAGCAATACTTTCAGGGTTATGACCTGGAAAGCAATTATCTTCCAATGGGTCAGGATATTGCTTTATCTATCGACCTGGTAAGCAAATACAAAAAGCTTGATAAATTAATTTTTGGTATTAAAGAAGCCATTTATGGTCATTTAAAACAGGCTAAAGCCATCAATGTAATTAAAGCGAATAACGCGCTTGCTAAAGATTTAAATATCACCTACCCTATCGCACAGGGGCCTATGACGAGGGTAAGCGATGTTGCGCTCTTTGCAGATGCCGTTTCTGAAGCCGGCGCACTATCATTTATCGCATTATCTCTATTAAAAGGTGCATCGGCAAAAAATCTGATCGAAGAAACAAAAAAACTGGCTGGCGGGAAAACCTGGGGCGTGGGTATTTTGGGTTTTGCACCACAAGAACTGAGAGATGAACAACAGGAATATATTTTAAATGCCAAGCCTCCGGTTTTATTAATTGCGGGCGGAAGACCATCGCAGGCCAAACCTTTTGAAAAAGCAGGCATTAAAACCTTTTTGCATGTACCATCTGCTTCTCTTTTAGATATGTTTTTAAAAGAAGGTGCCAAACGTTTTGTATTCGAAGGACGTGAATGTGGCGGTCATGTTGGACCCCTATCTAGCATGGTATTATGGGAAAAACAGATCGAAAGATTATTAAAGGAAGAAAACCCCGAAAGCATCAGCGTTTTCTTTGCCGGTGGTATTCATGATGCCTTTTCTACAGCTTTCATTTCGGTAATGGCCGCTCCATTAGCTGCCAAAGGCATGAAAATCGGAGTATTGATGGGCACTGCGTACTTATATACAAGAGAAGCCGTAAGTACAGGTGCGATTTTAGATAAATTCCAGCAGGAAGCCCTGCAGGCTGACGAAACTGTCCTGCTGGAAACAGCCCCCGGTCATGAAACCAGATGTTTAAACTCCTCATTTGCCACCTTCTTTAATGAAGAAAAAAAGAAACTTCAGGCTGAGGGAATGGATAAAAAAGAAATCTGGGCCAAATTAGAAACATTGAATGTTGGCCGTTTGCGTATTGCTGCAAAGGGAATTGAAAGACGTGGTAATGATCTGGTAAAAATAAAAGAAGCTGAGCAAACCGATCTGGGCATGTATATGATCGGCCAGATCGCACCCATGCATAAGGAAGTAATGTCTTTACTCGATCTTCATCAGGATGTGGCCGACCATAATTATACCCATATTTTAAATGCCACACTTTCATCACCTCCAGAAAATAAAACCAAAGCACTGGATGTTGCCATTGTGGGTATGGCATGTATTTTCCCCGGGGCAAAAAACCTCGAGGAATACTGGCGCAATATTATTTTGGCTAAGGATTCGGTAACCGAAGTACCAGATGAAAGATGGAACAAAGAACTGTATTATAACCCAGAATCGACAGCAGGTGATATGTCGCACTCCAAATGGGGCGGTTTTATCCCAAGGATAGATTTTGATCCTCTGGAATTTGGCATCCCCCCACAATCGCTTGCCGCTATAGAGCCTACCCAACTGCTTACTTTAATGGTGGCCAAACAGGCCATGCAACACGCAGGTTATGCTGATGGCGGTGTGGACAATGAAAATGTTTCGGTAATTATCGGTGCAGAAGGTGGAAACGACCTCGCCAATAGTTATAGCTTCAGAGGTTTTTACAAACAGGTTTTTGGTGAAATGCCAGCTGAAGTAGATGCCGCATTGCCAAAAACAACTGAAGATTCATTTCCAGGTATTTTAGCAAACGTAATCTCAGGTAGAATTACCAACCGGTTAAACCTCGGCGGCAGAAACTACACTGTTGATGCCGCCTGTGCCTCATCTCTTGCCGCAATTGATCTGGCCTGCCAGGAGCTATTCTTAGAAAAATCGGACATGGTTTTAGCCGGCGGAGCGGATCTGCACAATGGCATTAATGATTACCTGATGTTTTCGAGCACGCACGCTCTTTCTAAAAAAGGAAGGTGTGCTACTTTTGATGCCGAAGCAGACGGAATTGCTCTTGGCGAAGGGATTGCCATGATTGTTTTAAAAAGATACGACGATGCTTTACGTGATGGCGATACCATTTACTCCATTATAAAAGGTGTTGGGGGCTCAAGCGATGGAAAAAGCCTTGGTTTAACTGCTCCACGTAAAAACGGGCAGGTAAATGCACTGGAAAGGGCTTATAGCCAGGCAGGAATTACACCATCATTGATAGGCCTGGTAGAAGCGCATGGTACAGGTACAGTAGTTGGTGATAAAACAGAGATCAGTGCATTAACCGACATGCTCAATCAGTCGGGCGCAACTGCCGGGCAAACGCATCTGGGCTCTGTAAAAACACAGATTGGCCATACCAAATGTGCCGCCGGCATTGCAGGATTAATCAAGGCATCCTTATCAGTTTACTATGGCATTAAGCCACCAACTATCAACTTAAAAACACCAAATAGTTTCTATAACGCGCAAACCAGTCCTTTCGCTTTCCACACCGAAGCCGGTTTATGGATGGAAGAGAAAAGATACGCTGGGGTAAGTGCCTTTGGTTTTGGCGGAACAAACTTCCACGCAGTACTTGAAAGCGCCCAGAATTCCGAAAATAAAAATTCGATCTTAAAATCATGGCCATCAGAGCTCTTTGTTTTTAGAGGCGATACTTATGAGGAAGCTAAAAATCGCGTAATCTCTGTAAAAAACCTCCTGGAACTGAACGATCAGATCGAACTGAAAGATATTGCCTACAGTTTAGCCACTGCTGGTACCAAACCCGTTCAACTGAGTATTGTTGCCAACCACGCAGAAGACCTGGTAATGAAAATCGATCTTGTTTTATCTGGCGTAGAAAGCAAAGACACTTACCTCACCCAAAAACAAGATGGGAAAGTGGCTTTTATGTTCCCGGGACAGGGAAGCCAACGCGTAAACATGGCCAGAGATCTTTTCGTGGTGTTCCCGGAAATGAGAAAGCTATTGATAGCTTATCCTGAATATGAAAAAATCCTTTTCCCAAATACCGTATTTAATGATGCGGATGCAAAAGCACAAAAAGAACGCATAAAAGATACGCGTATGGCACAACCCCTATTGGGTATTGTTGATCTGGCTATTGCGAATTTCTTAAAATCATTGGGCATTGTTCCCGATATGGTTGCCGGCCATAGCTATGGCGAATTGCCTGCACTTTGTTTTGCAGGTGCTTTTGAAGAAGATGACTTAGTTCATCTTAGTGCCGAGAGAGCAAATTCTATTTTAAATGCTGTAGAAAACGGTGATCCGGGTACCATGCTTGCGGTGAGTGCAAAACAGGAAGATCTTACACCATATCTGAGCGGTATTGCAGCCATTTACCCGGTAAACTTTAATGCACCGACGCAATGCGTAATTGCAGGCAGTACCGAAGCTATAGCCCAACTGGCTGCAGTCTTAAAAGAAGCTAAAATATCTTTCCGTCCACTCGAAGTGGCTTGCGCTTTCCATAGTCCTTTGGTAGCTAAATCGAAACAGCTATACCAGGAAGTTTTATCAGGCGTCGACTTTAAAGATCTTAAAATCCCGGTATGGTCTAACACCACCGCAAATGAATACCCTGTTGAAGCTGCAGCAGTTAAGGAACGTTTAACCGATCATTTGATAAAACCAGTACTTTTTGTTGATGAGCTAAGGAATATGTATGCCGCCGGAGCCCGGGTTTTTGTAGAAGTTGGTCCGGGCAAGGTATTAAGCGGTTTAACCAAATCATGCATAGGCAAAGATGAGGTGATTTTACATACCGAAGATCAGGGCCAGAACAAACTCAGCAATTTATTGGGCACACTGGCTGGTTATATGGCTACAGGCCGCGAAATCAGGCTCGAAAAGTTATTCGAAGGCCGTTCAGTTAAAACCATCAAATTGGATGAAATTTCAATTTATAAAAAAAGTCCGGCCATCTGGTATGTGAACGGTCAACACGCTATTCCATCAACCGGTAAACTTCCGGCAAATGGTGCATCCCCTATTATTAAACCGATTATCCTTATGAACAACACCTCTACCCAAACTGAAAATCAACAGGTTAACGGCTCAGCCAAAGACCTGATGATGCAGGAGTACCTGCACAGTATGAAAATGCTGATTCAGGCACAACGCGATGTGATGCTTTCCTTTTTAGGACAAGCGCCCGCAATGCCTTCACAAATAAATAACCAGCCCTTAACCTCCTATCAGGCACCTCAACCAGTGCGGATTGAAAATCAGATTACGGTAAAACAGGAAGTACCACAGGCACAAACCGTCGAAGTGATCACACCTGCAATTGCACAAAAAGACTTAAAACTGGTGCTGTTACAGATCGTTAGCGATAAAACAGGTTATCCACAGGAAATGCTCGGCATGGAAATGGATCTTGAAGCTGATTTAAGTATCGATTCGATCAAACGTGTAGAAATTATCGGTGCTTTACGTACCGAACTGGGCGGTTTCTCTCAACTTAACCTTCCGGAAGATAAAATTATGGAACAGCTTGCGGGCCTTAAAACCTTAAGCAGCCTCGTAAACTGGATTACCGAAAATACAGAGCAGCCAAAATCGGTTGCAGCAGCTGCTCCGGTAGTGCCCGCAACCGGTCAGGCTGAACAGGAAAAATTTTCTATCGATCAATTGAAATCAGCCATTCTTGAGGTGGTAAGTGAAAAAACAGGTTACCCGAAAGAAATGTTGGGTATGGATTTAGATCTTGAAGCGGATTTAAGTATCGATTCGATCAAGAGGATGGAAATTATTGCCTCACTTAAAGAAAAAATCGGTTTTGGTGCGCAAAGCGACCAGGCCGATGATTTAATGGAAAAACTGGCGGCAATCAAAACTTTAAATGCGCTGGTTAACTGGATTGCCGATGTTGAAGCAGAAAGCTCGGAGGTGCTTACAGAAGCAAAAAAGCTTATTGAGGAGAGCATTGATGATCAAACGGTTAAGGAAAAATTATCCCGTTTGAGATTTGAGCTAACTCCTGCCGCGCTTACCATTACTGAAGCAGCCATTTTAAAAGGGCAGCGTTTTGCCTTAACCGACGATGGTGGAGGCCAGGCGGTCAAAATCAAAAAAGTGCTCGAAAAACATGGTGCCATTGCCGATCTGGTGAGTTTTGAAGACCCATTGGATGGTTATCAGGGCCTCATCATTTTGAACATGTTCGAAGCACAGCAAAAAGTAGGCATTCTCGATCATTTCGCAACCATTAAAAAACTAAACTTTGATACCGTAAAATGGGTATACCTGATTGCGGATACCAAACGATATTTTAACGACCAGTCGGATATTTCTTTCTTAAGAAATTATCAGGGTTATTCGGGCTTCTTTAAAAGTTTAGACCGTGAATATGAGCATACCAAATGCCGTTTCATCAGTCTGGAAACGGCTATGTCTCCTGATGAAATCACGAACATGACCTTAAACGAAATCCTGAATCCCGATAAACCTTCGGAGATCATTTACAATGATCATAAAAGGCATATCATGGAGTTGGTACCACATCAATTAAGCACTGAAACCGATGCACATATCCATTTGGATAAAGATGCCGTGGTGATGGTTTTAGGCGGCGCACAAGGGATTACTGCAGAGCTTACGATGCATTTCGCAAAAGATTATCCTTGTAAATACATCCTGGTGGGCCGTTCAGCCAATCCGATCGCATCGGCAAACGAGGCCAGTTCTTCGCTTAGCACCAAGGATGAGATCAGGCAATATCTGATTAAACAGGGCGAGATTAAAAAACCTGCCGAAATAGAACAGGAAACCAACCGGATTTATAAAAACAACCAGATTTCACGCTGCATCGCGACCTTGGAAGAAGGTGGTTCGACGGTCGTTTACGAATCGTTAGACCTTAAAGATGAGGAAGCTTTAACCCGTTTGATCAACCAGGTTTATAAAGATTATGGCCGCATAGATGGTGTGGTGCACGGTGCAGGTTTATTGGAAGATAAACTCTTCCATAGCAAAACTCCAGAATCCTTTGGACGTGTTTTCGATACCAAAGTAACCCCTTTAAGGGTCTTGGCAGAGCAATTACGACCAGAAACCCAGTTTGTGATCCTGTTCTCCAGCATCGCTTCTGTTTATGGAAACCGTGGACAAACCGATTATGCAGCGGCAAACAGTGTAATGGATAAATATGCCTGGGCCTTAAAACAGAAAATCAAGGGTAAGGTAATGGCCATTAACTGGGGGCCATGGAAGGGTGCCGGTATGGTTTCGCCAACATTGGAGAAAGAATACCAGCGCCGGGGAATTGCCATGATCCCATTACAGGATGGAATGGAAACTTTCTTGAACGAACTTAAATATGGTAAAGAAAGCCAGGTATTAATCATGGCTGGAAACACCTGGACATAGAAAATATCCCATAATTAAACAGTAGATGAAGAAAAGCGATGTAGCAATTATTGGAATGTCATGCATTTTTCCGGGAGCGAAAGATATGCAGACCTTTTGGGAGAATATTATCAACCGGGTAGATGCTACACAGCAGGTTCCGGCCGATCGGATCGATCCCGTACATTTCGATAAAAACTTAGGCGGCGTAGATCGTTTTTATTGTAACCGCGGCGGTTTTATTCCCGATCATCATTTTGATCCACAACGTTTCGGGATTTTACCCTTAGCTGTTGAAGGCACCGAACCCGATCACCTGTTAACCTTAGATCTGGTTCATCAGGCATTGGAAGATGCTGCTGTATTTGAAAAAAAATATTCCCTCGATAAAACAGGGATCATCATTGGCAAAGGCAATTACGTTGGTCCGGGGGCAACCCGGGCAATCGAAATTGTAAGAACTGGTGAGCAGATTTCGAGCGTATTAAAAGATTTAATGCCACAGCTTAGCGAAGCGGAAATTGAAAAGGTAAAACACGAATTCCAATTGCGTAAAGGCCGCTTCAGTGCCGATACTGCAATGGGATTGATCCCTAATTTAGTGGCTTCACTGGTAGCCAACCGGCTAAATTTAGGTGGTTTGGCTTTTACTTTAGATGCGGCATGTGCCAGTTCACTTATCGCGGTTGATCATGGTGTGCAGGAATTAAATAGTGGCCGTTGCGATATGATTATTGCAGGCGGTGTACATTTAGGTCAGAATGCGGCCTTTTGGAGTATATTTTCTCAATTGGGCGCCTTATCCAAACAGGAAAAAATTAAACCTTTTGATCAAAACGCTGATGGATTGATTATCGGCGAAGGTTGTGGTTTTGTGGTGCTTAAACGTCTCGAAGATGCCATCAGGGATCAGGATAAAATTTATTCGGTAATTAAAGGCGTGGGCATTAGCAGCGATGGAAGCGGAACCAGCGTAATGAGTCCATCGGTTAAAGGCCAGTTAAAAGCGATTACCGAAGCGTGGAAAAATGCGGAATTAGAAAGTAAAAATATTGGCTATTTAGAAGCCCATGGTACAGGTACGCCACTTGGCGATAAAACCGAAATAGAAACTTTAAAACAATTTTTTGGTCATGACGCAGACCTGCCAAAAGCGGGTATTGGCTCTGTTAAATCGAATATCGGCCATGCCATGCCCGCAGCAGGTATTGCAGGACTGATCAAATCGAGTTTAGCACTTTACCATGGCATCATTCCGCCCACTTTAAATTGTGATGAGCCTATTGCACAACTGGCCGAAACCCGTTTTTCGGCGGTGCAGAAAGCCATAGACTGGAACCAATCGGGTTTACCAAAACTGGCTGCCATAAATGCATTTGGTTTTGGTGGCATTAATGCCCATGTGGTATTATGCGCTTACGATATCCCTAAAAAAGATGAGGTATTGGTAATCGCAAGACCAAGTCATGGGGCTTTAATCGAATCGATCGAAAACGGAGATTACAGCATCGGGGACGGAAACTTCCGTTTGGTCTTATTTAATCCTAGCCCCGAGCGGATTAAAAAAGCCTTAAAAATTGTAGCTAAAAATTCTCCCTGGAGAAACAAACAGGATATCTGGTATACCAATGCGCCCCTTTTGGCGAATGATGGAAAAATAGCCTTTGTTTTCCCAGGCTTGGATGGACTTACAGGTGGAGAATTTAAAACCGTAGCTGATTATTTCAATATTAATATCGACGAAAACGAAAAACAGGATGGCCTGTTAAGTGAAGCGCTCAACATACTGAACAAAAGCAGTGTTTTAGATCAGGCTTTAAAGCAATTGGGCATTAAATCTGATATGAACGCAGGTCACAGCCTTGGCGAATGGCTTGCCGCAAGATCTTCAGAACTGGCAGAAGAAAGTTCGGTCATGAATTTACTGAATGTGCTTAACCCTGAAACTTTTGAGTTAAAAGATTCGAGGTTTATCGCTGTCGGTTGTGGTTTAGAGATCCTTCAACCTATTCTGGAAAACATTCCTGATTTATATCTCTCTAATGATAACTGTCCGCAACAGGTCATTCTTTGTGGCAGCAAACCCGCCCTGGACGAACTGGTTCCGATATTAAAGGTGAAACAGATTTTTCATCAGATTTTACCTTTCCAATCGGGCTTCCACTCGCCATTCGTGGCCGATAAACTGGGACTGATCCTCGAAGGCATGCAGGATATGCAGTTTCGGAAAACTACCACTCCGCTTTGGTCGGCTACCACTTTAGAAACTTATCCTGAGGGTTTTGAAGCCATCCGCCAGTTAAGTGCCGAACACTTAATTAAACCAGTACGTTTCCGTGAGCTTACCGAAAAACTGTATGCCGAAGGCGCGCGTGTTTTTATTCAGGTGGGTTCAGGAGGTTTGGTCGGTTTTATTGATGATACCCTAAAAGGAAAGGAAATCAGCACCATTAGTGCCAATGTGCCTATCCGTTCGGGCATTACACAACTCCAAAGGGTATTGGCGGCACTTTTTATCGAAGGAAAAGAAGTTGGTTTGTCTTATTTGGGCAATATCAAATCCGTCCCTCCGCAAAAAAGTAAAGGGGTTAAACTCGAACTGGGTTCGCCGATTATCCACAATCTGCAAACACTTAAAGGTTTAACCATTAAAAAGCCACAGGCCGTACAATCTAAAACTTTTGTGGAGGCAAAACATCCGGTTTTACAGGCTTTTAACGAGAATGTAATGGAGATGATCAACATGCAGAGCGAAATGACCGAACTGTTCGAAAACGCGGCTTTGCAAGTCGACCAGCCAAACAATTGGGCTCCAGCTAAACCATTATTCCCCATGAGGCAGCCTTTTAGCAAAAAACTGGATGTAAGTCTGGACAACTGTCCTTACCTCATTGATCACTCCCTGCTCAGGCAACCAAAAGGCTGGCCAACGGTCGAAGATATGGATCCGGTAATCCCAATGACCATGATTTTTGAAGTGTTCGCTGAAATCGCTAATGAACAATCGCCTGAAGAAAAGGTGCATAAAATCATGAATATGCGGGTATTTCAATGGATGAATGTAGTTAAACCTTTCCAGGAAACGGTAACCGGCGAATGGAAAGACGAGCAAAGGGTGTATCTTAATCTGGAGCGTTTTGCCAATGCAGAAGTGCAGTTGGCTACCCGGTTAAACTCTGCTCCAGCCAGAACTTTCGATATTGGAAAATTACTGGATATCGATCGTACTTCTGCACAGATTTACGACGCCCACATGTTCCACGGACCAGATTATCAGGGCATCAAAAAACTGGTTGCTGTTGGCGAAAAAGGAATTACCGGTATTATAGAAGCAGCAGGCGGAAAAGGCTCATTGCTCGATAATGCAGGGCAGTTATTTGGTTTATGGCTACAGCTCACGTTAGAAAAAGACCGGATTGCCTTTCCCGTTAAAATCCAGGAGATTGAATTCTTTGGCGATATGGCAGATCAGAAAGGAACTTTCGAATGTACCTGTGTACTTACCGAAATCAATGATGAATTTGCAACTGCCGATATTGTGATGAAAAGAGATGGCATCATCTGGCTTATTATTTCTGGCTGGCAAAACCGTAGGCTGGAAATAGACGAACCCCTTTGGAACGTTTCGATGTCGCCGCTTCACAACCGTTTATCAGAAGAAGTTGCTCCGGGCGTTTTTCTTTTTGGCAACGCTTATTCGCGTGTGGTATCGTGGGATTTTATCCTGAAAAGATATTTTAACCAGACTGAGAAAAAGCACCACCATAATTTATTACCGAATAAAAGAAGAACCTGGATGATCAGTCGTGTAGCAGCGAAAGATGCCGTACGGAATTTACTGAACACACAGAAAAATCAGGCCTGTTACCCGATCACCTTCGAAATTTATTCGGATGAATACCGCAAACCCTTTGTTAAGGGTGGTTTAACGGATAACATCAATATCTCCATTGCCCATAAAGGAACTGATGCTGTGGGCATAGCACGTTTCAACGAACCTGTTGGTATCGATATCGAGCATATCGAAGAACGGAGCGCTGGCTTTTTTGATCTCGTGTTTAACGATCACGAAATGGCGCTGCTCCAAACCCGCAACAAAATAGAATGGGCAACCCGCTTTTGGGTGGCCAAAGAGGCTTATGGAAAATACCTGGGTAAAGGTTTACAGGGCAATCCAAAAGCCTATACCGTTGAAGAAATTAACGGCGAAGAATTACGCATCAATCACATCACAATCAAAACAATCAAACATAAAAACTATATCATCGGATGGACACTATAACTACAAAATTAAGCAGCGAAGAAATCTTCAACCTCATGAAACAATTTATCACCGAAGTAATCGGTGAAGAATTTGTTGAAGAAATGGATATCACCCCTGAAAGTTCTTTCACCAAGGATCTGGAAATGGACAGCATCGAAATTGTATCTTTCTCCGAAAAAATCAAAGCGCACTTTGGCGAACAGATCGATTTTACGGGCTGGTTATCATCAATGGATTTAGATCAGCTGATCAACTTAAACTTAGGCATGATCATCTCTTATATCGAAGAATGCCAGTCATAACGGTAAACGACAAATCGGTTCATATTCAGGAGCTCAACAAAGGAGCAGCTGAAACCATCATCCTCGTTCATGGGATGTTTAGCAACCTGTCTGTCTATTATTTTAATATTGCACCATTATTGGCTACCAAATATCATGTGGTATTGTACGATCTCAAAAGTCATGGCATGAGCGAAAAGGCTTTGGAAGGATACGATCTGGAAAGCATGACAAACGATCTGCTTGCACTATTGGAGGCATTAAACCTGCAAAAAGTACATTTGGGCGGTTATAGTTTTGGCGGATTGATTGCCTTAAAAATGGCGATCCGTTTCCCGGATCGCATTAACAAACTGGCCATAATTGAAGCACCAGACCCAAATGACGATAAAACAAGGGGCATTATAGATGAGTATAGCCGTGAATTTCTAGAGCATTACGTCGAAAACTTTACTGATACCACCAAAGTGAAAATGGGCAAAAGGCAAATGGAGCGCAACCACCGTATGTACGAGTACCTCTTTTATCAAACTTCGATCAAAACCGACATGGAGCTCGAAAAAGCCTTTTTTGGCAGTCCGCTAATCAAAGCAATAAAACAGGCTACCCTATTGCTGTATGGCACTGATTCCAACTGCCTTAATGCGGGCAAACAGTTAGAAGGGCTGATTGAAAACGCATCGCTAATTGCTGTACCAGGAGATCATAATATCCCGATACAACAACCATTGGTAATCGCTGAAACATTATTAAACTTCTTCCGGGAAACATAAAATTAAACACATGGCAAAATTCGTATTCGTTGTTCCTCCCCTAACTGGCCACATCAACCCAACTTTGAGTATGGGTGCAGCTTTATTAGAAAGAGGCCACCGTGTAGCATGGATTACTTTGGATCAATCGCTGGGAGAAAAACTTCCTGAGGGGGGCGAACTCCTCGTGATCAGCTACGATCAAAACGACCAGCAGAAAAAAGATTCTGAAAAATACCTCGATATCATCACCAAAAAGATTGTTTACGGCATCGATAGCATTAAATTTCTGTATGAAGAAGTCTTGATTCCGCTTAACAGGCACAGTTATGAAGGCATTGCCGATTTACTCGATCAGTTTAAACCTGATGTGGTGATTACCGATCATCAGATGTTTGCCGGGGCCATTGCCGCAACCAATAAAAACTATCCCTATGTTACCTCAGTTACCGCACCTGCAGCCATAAAAGTAATGGACGAACTGCCTAAAGTGCATGAGTGGGAGGTTAATCAGATTGTAGCGTTGCAAAAAGAATTCGGCATTAGTATACCTGATTCTATTGCCTGCTCTGATCTGGCTACTTTAGTATTTACCTCGAGAGATTTTTTTGGGGAGATGGATTTACCAGCACATTTTAAGTTTATTGGCCCCGTTTTTAACCGTCGCAAAACTTCAATTCCTTTTCCCTGGGGATCATTTCATAACAGCAAACCTAAAATATTGGTCAGCATTGGTACCACTTTCGATCATGAGCACAAAAAAGCCTTTTTTGCCAAGGTAATTGAAGCTTTTGCCGATGAAGACCTGCATGTGGTAGTGGTGTCTGATCCGGCTTTATTTGAAAAATGGCCCGCCAATTTTACCGTGCAGCACCAGGTACCACAACTGGAAATTTTACCACATCTCGATGCAGTGGTTTGCCATGGTGGTCACAACACCGTTTGCGAAACCCTGATGAACGGCCTCCCTATGGTGGTTATTCCAATTGCTTACGATCAAAGCCATGTAGCCGGACGTGTTTTTAGGGTAGGTGCCGGAGAACGCTTAAATTTTAACCGTTTTAAAGCCAATCACCTTAAAGAGGCCGTAAACAAAGTGCTGCAGAACGACAGTTACAGAATCGCTGCAGAACAGATTAAGCAATCCTTTATCGAGGCCGGTGGAACAGAAAGCGCTGCCGATTTACTGGAAACATTAAGCAACAAAACCTCAAACGTATTCATCAGTTAAATTAAACAGTATGTCAAAATTCCTTTTCGTTGTCCCGCCATTTTTCGGCCATATTAGCCCAACATTAAGTATTGGCGCAAGTTTATTGACCCGCGGCCATGAAGTAAAATGGCTGGGTATTACCCCGCTTGCCCAGGTGCATTTGCCAGAAGGTGGCGAATTCATTTATCCTGAAGAAGATCTCCTTGAGTATGCTGATGAAATACAACGCATTTTAAAACGTCAGGATGATGGCCCTGCCTGTTCTGGACCTGAGGTGATGAAACTGGCACTCGAAGAAACCTATGTACCATTTGCCAAAATGATGATGAAAGGATTGAACAACTTTGTGGATGCCTGGAAACCTGATGTCATTATTAACGACTGTATCACTTTCGCTGGTGCTTTGAGCGCACATTTAAAAGGCATTCTATCGGTTACCACCACTCCTGTACCACCGGATGTAATGGGTGATACCGCAAACAGTGCACCCAAAATATTCGAATGGCAACAAAACCTGATTAAAGGTTTACAAAGAGAAGTGGGCATTTATAGCGACGACATCCACATTCACTCACACGAACTGAACATGGTTTTCACCTCGCAGGCTTTTGCGGGCTTTGAGGAAAAACCGCCCCACATGCATTTTGTGGGACCTGTAAAAGGGCGGCCAAATTTAGCGCCTTTTGATTGGGAACGCCTAAGCCAGGCCACCACGCCAAAAATATTTGTTTCGTTAGGTACGCTGTTGGTTGATATCCGTAAGGAATTTTTCCAGAAACTGATTACGGCTTTCGAAAACCAGCCTGTAACCATTGTGGCCGCAACCAACCCTGATATTTTTGAACAATGGCCCGATAACTTTATCGTGAATGGTTTTGTTCCACAAACAGAACTGATGCCACATATGGATGCTGTAATCTGCCATGGTGGTTTCAATACCGTAAACGATACTTTCACCAATGGTTTACCCATGTTGATCACGCCCATAGCATACGATCACTTTCACACCGCAAAATTAATTGAGCAGGCAGGTTGTGGTGTAAGCATCCGCTATAAAAGATTACGTATAAGCGATTTACGAGACACGGTTTTCGAGCTTTTGGAAAACCCAAAATACCGTCAGGCTGCACAAAAAATAAAAGAAACGTTTATCGAAGCCGGTGGCAACGATAAGGCTGTGCAATTGCTGGAGGACTTTGCAAAAACAGCACAGGTTGTGGAAACGATTTCATGATGAGTTGCCAACCTTATAATACGGTCGCTCAGGACGGTCGTCATGCTGAACTCGTTTCAGCATCTTTCTTGCTATTGAGATCCTGAAGTAAATTCAAGATAGCGAAATGTTTAAACTACTAACCTAAATGAAAAGAAAACTGCTATTTGGTGAAAGGATGTTATACGGGGATGGAAAAAGTCCGTTCAACATAGTTATACCTTTCAAAATCAGGGGAGAGATCAAAGAAGATGATTTAAGGTTTGCTTTATTCAGGATCCAGAAAAAACACCCCTGGTTAACCGCAGCAATTCGTATCGACGAAGATAAAAGGCCTTGGTTTGTAACCAACCTAACCGAGGCTTTTAAAATACCCATCCGTATTGTAAACCGTATAAATGACGAACATTGGGCCCAGGAATCCACTGATGAATGGAAAACCGTTTTTGATGCTACACAAGCACCACTTTGCCGCATTGCATGGATTAAAGGCAAAGAGGTATCAGAATTTTTGATGGTCTATCACCATTGCCTTTGCGATGGTACTGCGGCACTTTCCATTTTAACAGAATTGCTACAGCTTTTAGATGATCCAGATGCCGAAATTGGCAGAGAAATCCCCATTATGGGCGTTGAAGATGTCATTCCTAAAAAAGTATTAAACAGTTATCGAAACCGGGCTAAAAACGGGCTGATCGGCAAAATTGCCGCGCTTGCCCTTTGGATTATCCCAATCAAAAAGGTAGCGGTAGAACGAAAAAGAGATTTTATGATCAACTGGAAACTCGATCAGGATTTTACCCAACAAATTATCCAGTTTTGTAAAGCCAATCAGTTTACCGTAAATACGTTGTTAAGTGCGGCTGTTTTAACTGCTTTTAAAGAGGTAAGAAAAGAGAAAGCTTTTAACAAGATATCACTTCCTGTCGACATCCGGAACTTTAATCCCATTATTAAAAAAGACCATATTTTCGCCTTTGGGCTGATGATTGTACTTTCCCTATTGCCAGAAAAAGACTTTTTAGAGAATGTTAGGGCACTCCAAAAAGATGTAAACGATAAATCTTCCAAACTCAATCCTTATAGTTTGATGATGATGATGGAAGCCTGCCATCCAGCGCTTAAAAATTTCACCAACTTCTTAAAATATGGAAAATCGAGCAACGACTGCATGTTTTCTAACCTCGGCAAAATCGATATCCCACACCAATACCACAACTTCGAAGTAGAAACAATATTCAGTCCTTCGGTAATGGGCCCACTGGGCAATACCACTACCATGATCGCCTCTACCTACCGCAACCAAATGGATTTCACTTTTGTAGCCAGCGAAGGTTACGTGCCTTTTGTAGAGGCAGAGGCCATAAAAGATAAAGTATTGGCCATTTTGAAAGACCAGGTTGAAAAACCAATTGAAATTTTAACTGCAACCGCATGAAAAGAAGATTAATTTTAGGAGAAAGGATCATGCATGTGGATGCGAAAACACCGCTAAACTGTGTTTTTGGCGCCAAGATTACAGGTAAAATCAATGAAGAAAGCCTGCAACAAGCACTATATAAAATCCAGCAGAAACACCCACTGTTGCGGATGAATATTGATGCTACAGGCAAAACACCATATTTTGTACTGAACGAAAACATCAGTAAAATACCTGTAAGAATTACCGATCGTTTTACAGACAGAGATTGGCTAACACAATCAAAAACAGAGTGGTACAAACTCTTTGATGGTCCGGACGAACCATTGGCAAGATTAGTGTGGCTAAAGGGCGAAACCGAATCCGATTTTCTGCTTGTTTTGCCCCACTGTATCTGCGATGGTACCACGATATTAAATTTGATGCGCGAACTGATGACTTTGATTGATCATCCTGAACAAGAACTGGTACCATACCCCTCTTTCCTTACCGTTCGTGAGCTCTTACCTGAAGATTTTGCCATTACTAAAGCAGGCCATTTTAAAGGGAAAATTTTTGCAGCCCTTGGCCGTTTGTTTTTCTTTTTCAAAGCTACATCCAACAATAATGTAGACCAGAGCAATTATGCTGTGCATTGGAAAATCAGCGCCGAGGATACCAAAAAATTTTTGATAAAGTGTAAAGAAGAAAATACCACTGTTCATGCCGCCATCTGTGTGGCATTTATAGATGCTTTTAAACAGGTACAGGGTGTTAAAGCGCATGGTAAAGTGATCTGCCCCGTCGATATCAGGCGTTTTGTTGAAGCCATTAAACAAGATACCATGTTTGCCTTTGCCCCTATCGCAGAGCTAAAACTTGATCAGTCAGAAAGCGGTTTCTGGAGCAAGGCCCGCAAATTAAAAACCGATCTGGATGCAAAAATAGCCGAAATGAAAGTCTACGATCTGTTGAGCATGAGTGAATATTTTCATTCATCAGTAAATAAAATGATCGGATTTTTAAAAACAACAAAAGGTACCCATGATCTTACACTCAGCAATATGGGGCTTTTAAACATTCCGAAAGACTATAAGAATTTTGCACTAGAAACGATATATAGTCCAACTGTTGCTTTCCCCTGGAAAAACGCCAACACATTGGTGTGCAGCACGTTTAACGGACAACTCGATTTCTCCTTTATGTCGAACGAATCGTTTTTAAGGGAATTTGAAGCCTGGCAGATCAAAGACAGGGTAATGGAGCTGATGAAGAAAAATGTAAATGAATTAGTCGATGTCTGACGAAGTGATATATGATACGCAAACAAAAGTGTCGAACTGGCGAAAGTTTGTACGCAAAAATCTGCTGATACACCTTATTCCGAACACGGTATTGAATACGGTGGTGCCCTACTTTGCTTTTAAAGCACAAAATTCAGTGCATTTATTTAGCGGTGAACAAAATCTGGCGAGGTTTTTATTGCCGATGTCATTATTGTTACCATTTATGATTACGTTTGATATTTTGAAAAAAATAAAAGAATTACAGCAGGCTGATGCCATTAACCATAAGGCAGACGAAAAAATTACCGGCTATCCCTTTATCCTTAAAAAAGCAGGACTGAATGGCTTGTATAGCATTGCCATTGTATTTACCATGATGCTTGTGCTACATTTTTCTTTCCCTAAAAACCATGATTTCGGGATTACCCCTTCAGCGGTATGTGCAGGATTATTGGCTGGTTTATATTCGATCACTTTTTTTTATCTTGCCATTAGGAAGTTTAAAAATGATGCAGTGCTTTAAAAGTTTTGTGATTCTGTACGCACAGAACAGTAAAGACCTTAATTATCATGAACGTCACAAATTGTGCTTTGTCGGTCAGGAATTCTTCACTACATGCAGAATAGCAGCAAGAATAAAATAATCCAAATCGTCCTCGTTTGTTAAGAAATGATTCCTCTGGAACAACAAATATTATTGAAATGTGCATCTATGATGCATAAAAAACAATAGCGATACATCACCTTTCTCATTCGTCTTCGTTACAAACGAGGACGATATAGAACTTCATTGGTCAGGAATTCTCCGCTACGCCCGGAATGCAGTAAACTACTCCAGCCAAACCATTTGCGTAAATGCACCGTTGGTGGCAATATCCCAGGCCTCTACCCTTACCCATTTACGGCCTTTTAAATTTACAGGCCAGCTAAAATCTTTTTTACCAAAAGCCAGGGTATTATTTAAGTTTATACGGTTACGGTAAACCTGATTTCCATCGCCGGATACAATTTCGACAAAACTTAACGGGAATGTCCAGTTGAGTTGCATGTTTATCACAGCTTTACCACTATTAGCCATCTTTAATGCCTCACCTGCACCTTTTCCATTAATATTGAACTTTGGAATCAATACTTCACCTGTGGAAACAAAAAACTTCCCTTTTCGAATTACATCCAACACAGACTGCCAGCCATCGGCATAATTTGGCACCTTATCCAATTGTAAATAATTTACATTTAAATGCGCATACATTTCATTCTGCTCTGTAATAGTAAAGATATCTGCTTCCGAAATTACATGTTTTTTTAAACCCCAATTGGCCATATCGTCCATCAGATTTAATACCCTTTTACTTAAAGTGGGTAACGAAAGATCTGCCGGAATGGCTTTCCATGCGGCTCCCATAAAAGTTTCCGATTTAAAAAAATCTTCTTCTTTATATTTATCCGGATAACCTGTTGAAGCCTTGGTTCTGGCATGTGCTGTCCAAGCTAAACCATGCTCTTGTTCCAGTAATTTAAGCATTTCTACTTTATCATTAACACGGTAAACCTTGCCATATTTTGGATCATTGCTTTCGAAAGGCTGGTTACTTTTTCTCGACATGATCCAGTAAATCGGTTTAGGAAAAAATGCCAGCCAATGACCGCCATAAAAATTATTGGCCTCTTCGCCAGGTAACAATAGAAATTCAGGATCTGATAATCTTTTGGTTTGTTTAAAAAGTGCATCCAGCTCGTTTAACCGTGTAGAATCCGGCCCTTTTGGATGTCCAGGCCCGTGAAATTCAGCCAGCTTCACAATATTTAGCCCTGTTTTCTTCAGTACCTCTACAAATTCAGGTTTCTCTGGAACAGGTTTTCCGCTCAGTACTACATCCGAAATAAATTCGTTATGAAAATGGCTGGCCATTGTTTTATAGCCTGCCAACGGAACATACGAATCGCTGTGCGTAAACTTTTTTACTTCGGCTAAAGCAACATCTGCTTTGCCGGCACTTAATAAGCAGAAAAAATTAAGGCGCTGTTGCGTTTTTGGTGGTGCATTAAACCAGGGAACATAACGTTTATCACCCAAAGGGTCCTGACGGATACCAATCCCAAAATCAGGAATTAAATTTAAATAATTACTGCCTTTCCATGTAAATTTAAGGTTAAAGGCCTCGTCTAAAGGATAGAAATACTGATGTGGAGCAGGAAAAAGAGCCAAACTTCCATCCGTATTTTCGCCAATTACCGTTCTATATTTCACCTCAAGGTTTTTACTAGGGTCGGTTTGAACGGCCCTTTCAGTCTGAAGATTTCCTTTTACATCAGACCAGGCGATATTCGCCCAACTCTTATTTTTGCTGGTCAGTCCCGCATCGTATAAAATAGCTGTCGAATCTTTTTCGGTTGATAACACCGCAGCTACATTAAATAAGGGGCTTCCGTTATATAAAGTAATCTCTAAATCACCTTTAAAAGGTTCACTCTGCATGCCAGCTATTTTTACAATAGTCTGCGCGCCTTGTGTAGAAACACTTGTTTTCCCTTTCTCGAATTTTACAGTATTTGTAGTATATGGACGCGTGGGCACACGATCAAAAAATACATCCCATCCACCACTTGATGGACTTAAAGTGCGTTTACCTACACGCAAAACAAATGCAGGGTCGAGGTTTGTAGCCACTTGTTTTAAATTACCTTTTTTACCCAGAAGCAAACTTTTAAACAGGGGTTTGCTACGGTTGAGGTCTAAAATCATTTTGCCAAATTCGCCTTTACCCACAGGCCAGGTGAGCACAAGCTCTTTTTGATGAGCGGAAACCAGGGCTCCGTTTTGTTTAAAAGATTTTAAATCGACCTGACTTTGCACATTTAAAACGGAGCAAAAGATGATCAACAATAAGGAAACAGCAATTTTCATAGGGAAATGATGATTTTTATTGGTTAGCGGATGAATGGCAAGATAATGATTATGAATAAAATATTAGCTGTTCACCCAAAACAGAGATGCATTTTGTTCATTATTTATTTTTTTTAAAAAACATCATAACATTGCTTAACTTAATATCAATTTAAAATCAATCAGCTTGCATCCTATACTCACCAGAAATAATGTAAAAATCCTAGGCCAAGGCAGTCAGGTAATCATGTTTGCCCATGGTTTTGGCTGTGCACAAAGCTCCTGGAAATTTATCACCGATGCCTTTCTGAAAGATTATAAAGTAATCTTATTCGATTATGTGGGTTCAGGCGATTCGGACTTAAATCAATACGATAAACAGAAATATTCCACATTAGAAGGATATGCCTGTGATGTGATCGATATTATAGAAGCGCTCGAGTTAACTGATATTATCTTTGTTGGCCACTCGGTAAGCAGTATGATCGGTATGATTGCCGCACTGCAAATACCGGAATTATTTAAAAAACTGATATTTATTGGTCCATCGCCAAGATATTTAAATGATGGTGAATATATCGGCGGATTTAATGCAAATGATATTGAGACTATATTTGAGCATATTGCCGAAGATTACGTAGGCTGGAGCAAGCAACTCGCACCGGTGGTAATGGATACACCATCAAAACCAGAGTTATCAGATTTCTTACAGGAATGTTTTGAGGCTACCGCCCCAAGCGTTGCGCTTGCTTTTGCAATGGCCACCTTTAAAGCAGATTACAGGGATAAGTTAAAAAACCTTGAAGTACCAAGCCTTACCTTACAAAGTTCAAACGATATCATGGCTCCATTATCGACAGGTGAATTTATCAACAAAAACACACCCGAAAACTTTTTGGTAGTAATGAAAGCAACAGGGCACTTTCCACATATCAGTGAACCGGAAGAAACGATTAGGGAAATAAAGGATTTTATTGAAGAAATAAGCTTAAAATCAGCATTTGATCACTTGTACGCATCTTAAGTGACCTAATTTTATCCGTCCAGAAATTCCTGAGCCTCTTCTTTAGCTTTTTCGCAGATGATTTTGATCAGCTCAATCCGGTGCGCCAATTGCACTTTTGATAAATTGTCTTCTTCGATAGCCTGAAGGTGGGCGCTAAGCTTTGAACCTAAACCCATAATATAAATTGTAGAGCGCATTTTATGCATTACATTTTTTAATTCATCAAATTTTTCATTTTCCAAACAATCCGTTACCTGAATAAGCTCGGCAGAAATTACTTCAATAAACTTACCGGCTACTTCATGCTCATAATCCGTATCACCCATACTCACCTCTTTCAAATAGCTTAAATCAATAACCTTAAATTTATCAACGCCGGTTATTTGGAGGGTATTTATAGATAGTACATCAAACTGAGTAAGCACGCCAACCAATTCGATTTTGGAGATGGGTTTGGTAAAACAGCCATTCATCCCTATAGCAAAACACTTTGCTTTCACTTCTTCCACATCATCCATGGTGATGGCAACAATCGGAATATCCAAATCCCCTCTGATCATTTCCACCAATGTATATCCATCAACTTCAGCGCTATCCACATCAACCAACACCAGTTTAAAAGTAACATCACTTAGTTTTTTTACAGCTGCCTCGCTATTTTCGGCAATATCAAAACTTACATCATACGCCTTAAGGTAAGCCGATAGCAGTTTTTGATCTATAACATTATCATCAACAATCAATACATCAATTATTGACCTGAATCCTTGATCATCTTTCTCTGTAGCCTCCATATGTGATTACAATATCTGCATTCTTTTATTCAATGCCGCTCTATACGCATCAGACACCGGAACAAAATTTTGATGGATAACCAAAGTACTCCCTTCTACAATATCTATTTTACCAACATTGACAATGAACGACCGGTGCACACGGATGAAAATATGGCCTGGCAGTTTGTCTTCAATAGATTTTAAGGAAGAGTGAATGGAATATATTTTATCATCCGCACAAATCTTTACGTAGTCGCCTTTTGCTTCCAAATAATTAATAGCATCAAGCTTGATGCGCCTGATTACCCCCGAATCTCTGATAAAAACAAAATCATCCTGATGATTATCTAATAACAGGTTACTCAGGTTATAGATCTCTTTTGCTTTATTAATTGCTTTTAAAAATCGATCAGGTGTTACTGGCTTTGTGATAAAATCGACAACATTCAAATCAAATGCGGTTACGGCATAATCCTTTTTCGAACTGATAAATATAATCAGCGGTCTTTTTTCACTCAAACCCTTAACCAGTTCTATTCCTGATATCCCCGGCATTTCAATATCCAAGAGCAATAAATCTATTTTATGAATGCCTAAGTTTTGATAAGCTTCTGCAGCACTCTCGCATTCGGCAATCAACTTTAAGGATGGATCAATCCGTAAAAGATGGCTCACCGTGCTTCTGGCGATTACATGGTCATCCACAATTAAACAATTCATCAATATCGGGTTAGGGTCTCAAATAAAACTAAGCATAACAAGCATCAATATTTTGATAAAAAAATAATGAACAAAATGAATAAAATATATATTTGTAAAAAACCGATTTCATTTTCACCTCGTATATAAAGCCGTTCATCTAGGATTATTGCCTTTCTATCGCCTAGATATAGTTCAAATAAGTCGATTAACGCTAAATTAATCAAATATTAAACAAAAATCATCACCTACAAAAAACAAAGGAATAAAATGAACAAAATCAAAATCCTTGCACTTTCGGTACTTAGCTTCCTATCGATTTATACAGCTAACGCACAAACCTTCAAAGCGCCTGTTGGCTACAAACTCAAAAATGGCATGAACATCATTATCTCAGAAAACGACCGCTCTCCAAAAGCGTATTCGAGCTTTACATTGGATGCAAATGCCTTCAAGGATAAAAAAGACGGTGTAATTGAATTATTGAATGCGGTATTAAACGAAAATGTAGGCAAAAACCCGAACATCAGCTTTAATGACAATAGTGGAAAACTGGCAACTGTTAATGCAGATCTTGATAAAGACTTATCGGCAATGGCTTCGCTAATTAAAAATGCAACGATCGATCAGAATACTTTCAATATTGCCAAAGCGAAATTGCTGACCAGCTTAAAAATACAGGATTATGACTACGACCAAACGGTAAACGAAAAATCGATCAACGCCTTAACCCTTGAAGATATTAAAAGTTTTTATAGCCAGATCTCTCCGGAGAAAACTTTTTTAACCATTGCCGGAGATGTTGAATTAAGTTCAGCCAAATCATCAGCTAAAAAAGCTTTTGGTAACTGGAGCAAAACCCAAGAAATTGCTTTAAATGTAGCAAGGTAATTATCAAACCAAACAACTGGGCCCTTTGATTAATTTCGAAGGGCTTTTTTATGCCAAAATGTTACAGAAAACCGCATTCGACAGCTATCTTTTCGACAATTCATTCAATATATTCGCTTTCTAAATAATTTTTGATGAAAAAATTCTACAGCCTCCTATTTATTGTGTCAATAAGTTTATCTGTACAGGCACAAACACTTGTTAACCGCAATACAGATATCGATAAAATGGTCAAGTCTGTAAATCAGGATTCATTGAAATCGTACATCACAAAAATGGTTGCTTTTGGAACAAGAAATACCTTAAGTGATATTAAAAGCAAAACAAAAGGAATTGGGGCAGCGAGAAATTGGGTAGTGAGCAAGTTTAACCAATTTGCCAAACAGGGTGATGGCAGGCTTACCGCCTTTCTGGATACCACAACATTTAAACCAGATGGTAAAAGAGTAGACCAGCCTACACTTTTGGGCAATGCCGTAGCCATATTAAAAGGTACTGATGCAAACGATAAACGTGTTTATGTAGTGAGTGGTCACCTCGATAGCCGTGTTACCGATGTAATGAACAGAACCAGCGATGCACCAGGCGCTAACGACGATGGCAGTGGCGTAGCAGGCGTAATTGAAGCGGCAAGGATTATGAGCCGGTACAAATTTTCAGCAACAATAATTTTTGTGGCCGTAAGTGGAGAAGAGCAATCTTTATTAGGTTCAGGTTATATGGCAGCAAAGGCAAAAAAAGAAAACTGGAGTATAGATGCTATGCTGAATAATGATATGATTGGCAGCAATAACAGCAGTGAAACGCAAATTATTGACAACACCAGATTACGCGTATTTAGCGAGGGTTTACCCGGCTACGAATTGGATAAAAATGCGAAAAGCATCCGTCAGTTTGGCTTAGAAAACGATGGTAAAAGCCGTCAACTGGCCAGGTACGTTAAAGAAATTGGCGAACGTTATGTAGATCAGTTAGAAGTTAAATTAATTTACCGGAACGACAGATTTCTCCGCGGAGGCGACCATACACCCTTTGTAGAAAATGGCTTTACAGCCGTTCGTATTACCGAAATGAACGAAAATTTCGATCATCAACATCAAGACCTTAGAACTGAAAAAGGAATAAGGTATGGCGACTTGCAGGAATTTATGGATTTCGAATACCTGCGAAAAAACACAGGTGTAAACATCGCGGTGTTGGCTAACCTGGCAAAAGCACCTTCGGCCCCTACCGAAGTCAAAGTCGATGTAAAAAATCTGAGCAATTCTACCTATCTCTACTGGAAAGCCCCCATTAATGGCACAGTAAAAGGTTATTATGTTTTGATGCGTGAAACGAGCAGTGCGGTTTGGGAAAAGAAATTTTTCACCACCGCTACCGAACTGAGGTTACCGTACAGCAAAGACAATTATTTATTCGCTGTCCAAAGTGTCGGTAAGGATGACAATGAGAGTTTGCCCATTGTTCCGGGTATTGGCCGATGATAAAAACTTTTAGGTTTTACCATTGTTTAAACTCAAATTTGCAGCATGAAATTTAAACCGGTAGCTTTTATTATTAATATTGCCATTACGTTGGGCGTTTGTGCTTTAGGCGCATGGGCAACCTTTCGATCGGTAAAAACCTGGTATCCAACATTAAATAAACCTGCATTCAATCCGCCAAATTCACTTTTCAGTCCGGTTTGGACAACATTATATATTTTGATCGGGATCGCGGCCTACCTCGTTTGGATAAGGCGCGATAAAATTGTTCATTTCCCACGCACAGTTGCCATTTACTTTATCCAATTGATTTTAAACTTAAGCTGGTCATTTATTTTCTTTTACCTACATGAAGTTGGTTTCGCCCTGGCCGAAATCATTTTATTGCTCATTTTCATTGTAATTAATGGATTGATGTTCTATAAAATAAATAAATGGGCAGGTTATATATTTATCCCTTACTTTCTTTGGGTAAGTTTTGCATCATTTTTAACCTACAACATTTTCATATTGAACTAATTTTAAAAGAAAACCCCTATTTTTAGGGGTGGTAACTTTTAAAAGATTTTTGCTGATCCTCTTCATTCTGTGCTGTAACCAATTGCAGGCGCAAAAGGTTGGTCTTGTTTTTAGCGGTGGCGGTGCCAAAGGTTTGGCCCACATCGGCACTTTGAAGGCTCTGGAAGAAAACCACATCCCGATCGATTACATCACAGGAACATCAATGGGCGGCATTGTTGGCGCCATGTACGCAGCTGGTTATAGTCCGGCAGAAATAGAAAAAATAGCCTTAAGCAACGATTTCCAGAATTGGGTAAATGGCCGTTATACCAGTGATTATACCTATTATTTCCAGAAAAACGCACCAAATGCCTCTATGCTCACCGCAAAAGTGGCTATTGATACGGGCTTTCACTTTAGTTTCCGTTCCAACCTGATTAACGATATCCCCTTAAATTTTGCCTTTTTAGAGCTTTTCTCACAGGCATCTGCCGTTTCTAAAGATAATTTCGACAACCTTTTTGTACCATACCGCTGCATGGTGGCCGACGTGCTTTCGCAAAAAAGTATAACGGTCAGTAAAGGGAGTTTGGCAGAAGCGGTAAGGGCAACCATGACGGTTCCGATTATTTACCGCCCAATTAAACTGGATGGAAAATATGTTTTTGATGGCGGCCTTTACAATAATTTCCCGGCAGATGTTATGGAAAGGGATTTTAAACCTGATTATGTAATCGGCGCCAATGTTTCGTCAAAAACCTATAACGAATATCCTAAAAACATCGACGACCGCTTGATGAACCGTTTTTTGGTATACATGTTTCTTTCCAAATCAGATTCGACCATGATCGGCAAAAATGGTGTATACATCCAGCCCGATCTGGCCACCTATAGCATAACCAATTTCGCACCTGTGGAAGAACTGATCAAAAAAGGTTATGATGCCACAATGGCTGATATGCCGAGAATTAAGGCCTTGATCAGCAAAAGAGTAACTGATGAAGAACTGGCAAAAAGAAGAGAAAAATTTAATGCGAGAAAACCAGATCTGAAATTTAGCAACATCATTGTATCCGGCGTAAACAACCAGCAAAAGAAATATGTAGAAAGGCTTTTCAAAAGCGACAAGAGTACATTCGACCTGCAGGATATCAGGCGCGGTTATTACAAACTGGTTGCCGATCAGACATTCGAAACCGTGTACCCAAAAATATCCTACCAGGCAGCAACTGATAGTTATACCTTCGAGGTGGTAGCGCAGCCCAAAAAGAGCTTCAAATTAGAGCTTGGTGGAAATATCTCTACACGGCCCATTAGTAATGTTTTTTTAGGCGCACAATACAATTACCTCAATAGAAAATCCTACACCTTTGGAACCAGTTTTTATTCTGGCCGTTTTTACGAATCGGTACAGGTAAACGGCCGGGTTGATTACCCTACCAAATTGCCACTATTTTTAGCGGCCGAACTTACCTATAACCATTGGAATTTTTACAATACCAGTCAGATTTTTATCGAAAATCCACGCCCAATCTACATTGAGCAATCAGACCGGAAAATCGATCTGATGATGGGAATGCCTTTAAATTACAATACAAAAATCGTATTGCATTCCACATTTATCAACAATAATGACCGTTATAGTCCAAATAATACCTTTGCCGTAGGCGATTTGCTCGACCAGACAATTTTTAATGGTTTTAGAGGTTCTTTAAACCTTGAAAAGAACTCGTTAAACCGAAAACAGTATGCCAGCAGAGGTCAAAGTTTTTCATTAAGCTTCAACTATACCACAGGACGTGAAAATTATAATCCCGGCAATATTTTCCGTAACACTTTGGGCTTTGTAAAAATTCCCGGAAGCAGTAATTTACGCCAATGGGGAAGTATCAAACTCACACAGGAAAACTATTTTTTGCATGTCAAAAAATATACATTGGGTTATATCGTAGAAGGGGTGATCTCTAACCAGCCATTATTTAGCAACTATTACGCTACACTTTTAACCGCTCCGGCGTTTTATCCACTTCAGGATAGCAGATCATTATTTCTGGATAAGTTCAGGGCAACAACCTATGCCGCCGGTGGCATAAAAAACATTTATAATGTTAAAAAAAATCTTGATTTTAGATTGGAAGCTTATTTATTTTTACCACATAAGGAGTTCGAACTGAATAATTTTCAGGATGTAGATTATGCCAGGGCCATTACAAAAATACGTTATGCAGGTACTGCAGGTTTGGTTTATCACTCTCCGCTGGGCCCCGTAAGTTTAAGTTATAATTTATATAATGACGCAGTTAAAAGAAATGGTGTATTATTGCATATCGGTTATTTAATTTACAATAAACGTTCTATCGAATGAAACGGATTTTACTCTTGTTATCGCTGTGTTTAATCGGTTTGTCGGGCTCAGCCCAAACCGCAGCCATTAATAATTTTCTGGTAAAGGAGAATTTGCTTAAAAACAACAAACTGGCCATTATAGCGGCCGATTCGCTGAACAATCCCAACGAGAATATTAATGGTACGTACACCTTTAGCGTAAGCGGATTTACACAGATCTTAAAGTTTAACGATGGCATCGCCGTACTGCCTTTGCCAATCGATAAATCGACCTTTGTTTACATCAAACACCAGAACGATACAGGTACGCATAGTAAACTGGTATACGTGTACAAAAAAGATACTGATTTGAGTCCGTATGCGATAAACAGTTTATGGCTCTTTATTATTCCGATCATTTTGATCGTTATCGCCTTCGCCTTCCGCAAACTCATCATATTTGTGGTGATCGTATTTTTGGTATTTGTATATTTCAACCACAGCAACGGACTAAACCTTTCTACCTTTTTCGAAAGTATTTTTGATGGATTGAAGAATCTCGTCTGAGAAAGCGTTGTCAACTTTCAGCAAACTAGCCATGATATGAAAGTTGACAACGCTATACATTATTAGGATCACGCTTGTTTACAATGAATGTGTAAATCATAAATCGTTTTTAACGCTTAAAACGAGCGCAGGCAATAGCGCACTATCCTATGCAAACCGGCAATCTTATGCCAGAAATCCTATTACGTTTTTTTGGTTTTACTAAAATTTTTAGTAAATTTACCATATGGAAAATCTATTTTTGGTATGTTTAGTCCCTCCTGTTTCTATTGTAGAAGATATTGATGAGATCAGAACCTATATTTCGGAAAAATTTAAAGTTTATGAATCATTAAAACGGCCAGCGCATATCACTTTATATCCTCCGGTAAAACTGTCCTCACAAGATGCCGAAAAAAGTTTTTTTAAAGCGCTTGAAGATGCTGCTTTCGGCAAGCCTTTTATTCAGGTGCTCAGAAACTTTAATTCATTTCACGATAAAACATTTTATCTTGATGTGGAACAGCATGAGGGACTGATGAATTTAGAAAAACAAATTACCAAGGCATTACAACCATTAAAACTGATAGAGAAAAAAGAAAAATTCAATCCACATGTAACGTTAGCTTTTAGAGATGTAAAACCACCCGTTTTTCAACAGCTTTCAGCAGAATTTAAAGACAGGAAATTCAAGCGCGAATTCCCCGTTTCTTCTTTCTCCGTTTATAAACATCAGGATAAAAGATGGCAACCCTTTAAAGAATTTAACTTTAAAGATCCGGCGACAAAACCTAAAATACCAAGTCTTTTCGACTGATTAAAACGGCATACCAATACCAAAGTTATATTGAAGAAAACGGTAGGTATCTGGGGCATGTGTTAAATTATAATTGTTTTTAAAATCTCTGGCACCGGAGAAAAACTTACTGATTACCCACTGATCCGACCCCATAAACTGCGGATCTTTAAGTTTTAATCCCACATCAAACCTGAACACAAAATACTGTACATCATACCTTAAGCCTAAACCGGTACCAACTGCAAGCTGTTGCGCAAATTTGCTCAATTTAAACACCGTTTGTTCGTCAAGATCTGGCGTTGCGGCCAGAATTGATTCACCCTTACGGAGATTCCAAACATTACCAATATCAACAAAAGCCGCACCTTTTAAAGTTGCACCAAAAAATTTCTTGGCAACTGTAAAGCGGTATTCGAAGTTGGTTTCAATCCGCATGGTCCCAAGCTGATCGAGGCCATAAAAAGCCCTTCGTAAGGTATCACTTCTTAAAAGCCCTCTATCATAGTTGCCCGGACCAATGGTTCTGGCCTGCCAGGCCCTTACCCCACTCGATCCACCGGCGAAAAACTGTTTTTCAAAAGGAATTCCTGTTGAAACCGAATTCCCGTAGGCATAAGCAACACCGGCATTTAAACGGGCAACAAACTGCCTTTCGCCACCCAGGTGTTTGTACCATCTCAGATCAACTTCCGGACGCATGTACTGATTAAACGGTAAACCCAATATTTTGGCTGGATCGTTATTTGCCGGATCATTCTTCGCCCCGGTGAGTTTAGAAATTCCCTGCAGCATATTTCCCGCAATATCCATTCCCGCTCTTAAATAGACGAAAGACCTGAACTCATTCAGTTTGTTTGCATTTAAGGTATAGGTATATTTCATCCCTAAGGTTAAATCCTTTCGCCCCAGTAATGTGGAATAATACAGGTTGTTAAGCACCGTATTCGGATCCACATTGGGATCCAGATTACCAAAACGGTATTCAAAGTTTAAAGGCGTGAAAGAGTGCAGCTTGGATTTCGTTTCCACCCAATCGTAAGTAATGGAATTGATGAAAATCCTCCTTACTGAAACATCTTTTTGCAGGGCATAGATATAGCTGCTTGAAAAAGTAGTGTGCGGCATTCCGTTGCCACCTAGCGTAGGATTATAGAAGGGAATCATCAGCCTTGGCACGGTAATACTCGCACTGATCGAAAAATCACGCTGATAGATATCACTAAAAACCTTCGCTCCATTACCAATCCGCGATTGTAAACCGCCTTTAACCTGCAGCTCGAACCGCTCCGCACCTCTAAAAAGGTTGTTATTGGTATAGGTATTACTGATGTTAAACCCAACTGTACCACCATTAAAAGGTACCTCACCCTCTACCCGGTTAGTCATTACTTTTTGCGGGATCAACTGGATTACGGCATTTACTTTATTTGAGGTACTATCTCGTCTAAAATAATCGATTTTTACGTTCTTAAAAATATTAAGCTCATATAAGCGATCGTAAGTAAGGTTCTCATTCCGGATATCATAAAGTTCACCTTGCTTCAAAAAGTCGTACCTCACAATCGGATTCCGCCTGTACCGTTTAGAAAAATCGGTAAACACAATCCCGTTTATCGTATCCTTGCTCAATTTATAGCGCACAGAATCCGGGAAACCATCCGGGTTTGGAGCAATGATCATGTGCGTATAGCCAATATTAAATTGTTTATGCGGTCCTTCAGCCGGGTCGGTTACATTTAAGTTTAAATCAATTTTATTGGTTTTAGAGTTTGCTTCCGCGCCGTAAACATCGAAATTTACATAAGGCCTTAAGAAATAGAAATAACCGTTTTCTTTCATGATCCGGTAAATCTGTTCCCGCTCGTAAGTTAGCGAGTCCTCATCATATTGCATGCCTTTGTGCAAATGTGTAACATTGGCCTTATTCGATTCGTAAAGGCTTTTAATACTTGCGTTAGGAATCGAATCGCTCAATTTATCAATAAAATAAGCGGGCCCCGGTTTAGCACTAAAAATAACTTCGGCCTTTTTATCGGCTACTTTTATGGCAGCGGTAACTTCAGCCTGACGGTAACCCTTGCTCTTTAAAAACTTCTGGATCTGGTTTCTCGAAATTTCGACCAAAGTACTGTCCAGAATAGCAGGCGGAGTACCAAAAGGTTTAATATCACTGGTTTTGTACCTGCCATCTTTGGTATTGAAAAAATTGTACAAGGGAACATTAATACTCAGTTTTGAAGCCGGCCTAAGATCCTTCTGAACATAATTGTAAGCCTGCTCTTCAAATTTGGCATCTACACTATCAATAGTAACCTTTTTCACTATCGATTGATAGTCGGCAATGTATTTAGTTGATGAACAGGCCTGAATTAAAACAATAATAAATAGTAATATTGCAATGCTTTTCAGTTTAATATTTATTGAGTTTTGGTATGCTTTCAAAATCACAGATTAGTTTTATAAAGTCGTTACATCAAAAAAAATACCGTAAAGAACATGGTTTATTTATTGTTGAAGGTATAAAATCCATAAAAGAGTTTATTCAGTCAAGCTTCCAGATCCATACCCTATTTTACAACAGCGAACAATACAATTTGTTACCCAAATTGCCTGCAAATATAAACTTATTTGAAGTAAAGAACGCTGAATTAGATAAGATTAGTACGCTGCAAACGCCACAAGGTTTTTTAGCATTGGTCCATATCCCCAAAAACACAGCATTAAACCTAAAAGAGCTAAAAAATCAGTTCACTTTAGTATTGGATGGCGTTCAGGATCCGGGAAATATGGGCACCATTATCAGAACTGCAGATTGGTTTGGCTTTAAAAACATCATCTGTTCTGCTGATTGTGTAGAAGTATTCAACCCCAAGACCGTACAGGCCACCATGGGATCATTGGCAAGGGTGAATATTCACGAAGCCGATTTACCCGCTCTGTTAGCTGAAAATACCATACCAGTATTCGGGGCATTGTTAGATGGCGAATCGATTTACAAAACCCAATGGGGAGCTGAAGGACTGGTGATTTTGGGCAACGAAGGAAAGGGAATATCACCAGAGGTAATCAAAAAAATAAATAAACCGGTAACCATTCCCAGGATCGGGGAAGCAGAATCTTTAAATGTGGCCGTAAGCGCTGCAATCTTTTGTGCTGAGTTAGTGCGAGTTCGAAATTAAAACGAATTTTATTGAGATATTATTTGCGGACTAACTAATAATTGCTATTTTTGCAGCCTTGAATTTAAAAGGTCGAGTGGCCGAGTGGCTAGGCAGAGGTCTGCAAAACCTTCTACAGCGGTTCGAATCCGCTCTCGACCTCCATTTGTACAAATAAAATAATTAAAAGGTTATTACCATGGCAGTTACCAGATTAAAAAGAAAAGACAGAAGAAATAAAAATACAGCTCACCAAGAGGTAGCATTTTTAAAAAGAGCAACTAACATCGAGTTAGGAAGCCGCTCTGCACAACCTAAAAACGATCAATTGGCTAAAAACAACGCTGTTTTAGCTGGTTTAGCAAAATAGTTTTTAGAGATTCTTCTTAAAAAAATTTAAAGCATCCTTCTGATCAAAGGATGCTTTTTTTTATGCTTTCATTTTTCTCGCACCTTATCTGGTTGCAGCATCCCGTTACCACCTATCAGCATAAGCTATATCAACAGTTTATAAATACCGGCGGAGCATTAAGGTTTAAGAACATTATGTTCCCCACTTTCGAATATAATATCCTACATCATTACCTGAGCTTTTCAACAAATCAAAATTGGACTTTACAACAAAGCCAAGCATCTCCTGAACACCGATCTTTGTCGTATAAAATTTTAAGAGATGATAAATTCAGATCACAGCCCACTGGTTTTGGTCACCGGCGGAACCGGTTTTGTGGGCATACATTGCATTTTACAATTATTGGAAAAAGGATATCGGGTAAGAACAACCCTGCGTACCTTATCCAGAAAAGAAGAGGTAATCGAAATGTTAAAAAATGGCGGACTAAGTTCCTTCGAAAACCTTTTCTTTATAGAAACCGACCTATCAAGCGACACTAACTGGGATAAAGCAGCCGAAAACTGCGATTATATTTTACACATAGCCTCACCTATCTCCTTATCGCTCCCAAAAACGGAAGATGAAACAATCAAACCCGCCATTGAAGGCACCTTAAGGGTACTAAATGCTGCAAAAAAAGCAGGGGTTAAAAGAGTGGTGATCACCTCTTCCTTCGCAGCGGTTGGTTATAGCCATAAAGATGGTAGCCTTATCACAGAAAAAGACTGGACAAATCCTGACGATAAACACTTGTCAGCCTATCTAAAATCAAAAGTATTGGCGGAGCGCGCAGCCTGGGACTTTATAAAAACCCAGGGCAAGGAAATGGAATTAGCTGTAATCAATCCAATGGCGATTTTTGGGCCGTTATTAAGCCAGAAACTTTCGAGCGGCCACGACCTTTTAAACAGGATGTTCGACGGATCGATGAAAGCCATTCCACAGATTACTTTGGGCATTGTAGATGTAAGAGATGTCGCCGATCTCCATATCCGTGCCATGACCGATAAAAATGCCAATGGACAGCGATTCTTGGCCTTATCCGGCGGTACACTTTCCCTTCCTGAAATCGCTACACTCATCAAAGAGAAAATGGGCATTAAAAACATTGTAACGAGGGTGGCTCCAAACTGGCTGATCAGGTTAATTGCACTTTACAATCCGGCGGCCAGAAATATTGTTCCGCAATTGGGAAGAATAAAAAATGCAAGCAATGAAAAAGCACGAACCATTTTAAACTGGAAACCCAGAAGTAATGAAGAGGCAGTAACATCCGCCATAGCAAGCATGATCAAATTTGGGCTGATCAAAAAATAATTTGCTTTAACATGATAATAAACCGTAATTGTACACAGATACAATGGATTAACCATTATAAAAAGATTGAAATGAATGTAATCATTACAGGGGCCACCGGAATGGTAGGTGAAGGTGTTTTGTTCGAATGTTTGGAAAACCCAATGGTAAAAGAAGTATTGATGGTAAACCGCAGGCATTATGATACGGAACACCCTAAGCTAAAGGAATTGTTAATCAGCGATTTTACCAAGCTCGAAGGACTCGAAAATCAGTTATCTGGTTACGATGCCTGTTTTTATTGCGCCGGGATTAGCTCTGTAGGCATGAAAGAGGAAAAATACAATCACATCACTTACGAAACCACTATCGCTTTTGCCAATAAGCTGGCACAATTGAATCCGAATATGGTTTTCAATTTTGTTTCTGGTTCACATACCGATGGTACCGAAAAAGGAAAAATCATGTGGGCAAGGATAAAAGGAAAGACGGAAAATGCGTTAATGAAATTACCTTTTAAAGCGCAGTACAACTTTCGCCCTGGTTTTATGAAACCCTTTGAAGGACAAAAAAAGGTAAAAGCATTGTTCAGACCCATTATATGGCTTTTTCCGATCTTATTGCCTAAAATATCGTTAACGCTTAAACAGGTAGGGCAAGCCATGATTAATGCGGTGCAAACAGGTTATCCGAAACAGGTACTCGAAATTGCGGATATTAAAATATTGGCTGCAAAATAATATGAAACCAAAAATGCGCCGGTTCCTAAAAATAGTGAGGAATACGTTTCTTTCTATACTTGGTTTGATATTGCTTTTGGCGATGGTCACCTTTTTCTACATGAAACAACCGCAATTTGGTGCTTTGCCTTCAGGAGATCGTTTGGCGAGGATCGAAAAATCTCCCCACTACAAAAATGGAGAATTCCATAACCTGATCGAGAAACCCACCATTGCTGAAGGGTATAGCATTGCAGGAGAAATTTACGCCACACTCTTTAAAAACAACCCCAGGACAAGTCCGGCTGACAGTATTCCGTCTATTAAAAACAATCTGTTTAACCTGCCCTTAGATTCCAATGTTCTGGTGTGGTTCGGCCATTCTTCTTGTTTTATCCAGTTGGATGGCAAAACATTCTTAATCGACCCGGTATTTAGCGAACGTGCATCGCCATTACCATGGGGACCCAAAGCCTACAAAGGAAGCAATAGTTATAGCGCTGCAGATATCCCGCCTATAGATTATCTGATCATATCTCACGACCATTACGATCATCTGGATTACCCAACAGTTGTGGCCTTAAAAGAAAAAACCAAACACGTAATCTGTGGCTTGGGCGTTGGCGCACATTTCGAATACTGGGGTTATCCCAAAGAAAAAATAATCGAAAAAGATTGGGACGAGGAGGTTAATATTGCACCAAACTATACGGTTTATACTGCCCCTACCCACCATGAATCTGGTCGTGGTTTACGCAGTTCTAAATCACTCTGGATGTCGTACCTGATTCAGTCGCCATCCATGAAGATATATTACAGCGGAGATGGCGGGTATGACAATCATTACGCCAATACAGAAAAAAAATATGGTCCGGTTGATTTGGCCATCATCGAAAACGGACAATATGATAAAGCCTGGCGGTCGGTGCACAACCTGCCCGAAGATGTAATACAAGCTGCAAAAGATTTAAAAGCGAAGCGTATTTTGCCTGTCCATTCTTCTAAATTTACCTTGGGCAAGCATCCCTGGGACGAACCATTGATCAAAATTTCCGAACTTGGCAAAGCAAACCATATTCCTTTAGTCACACCAATGATCGGGGAAGTAGTGTATCTTGATCATCAAAAACAAACTTTTAAACAATGGTGGTTAGGAATTAAATAAAAAAGGCGAAATGTTCAATAAAGTAGATAAAATCACATCTTGTTATATTGGCCCGGCCATTTCGCCAGAGCAATTTGTTGCGGAGCATATCTTTCTATACCTGATCAAAGGTAAAATAGAAGGTTATGACGGAAATAAGCATTATAGCTTAAACCCCGGGGAATGCTGCATCATCAGAAAAAATCATTTAGCAAGATATAGCAAACAAAGAGAGGAAAATGAATTTGAAAAGGTAGTGGTCGTTTTTGACGAAGCCTTTCTGAAACACTTTCAGGATAAGTACAAAATAACGCTGGCTGGATTTAGCACTGATGATGCATTTTTAAGACCAAAAAGAAATGAACTTATCCCAAATTTTTTAAAATCACTTGGCCCCTATTATCAGGGCGAAGGCAAGATAGATGAAAACTATTCAGACATTAAAAGAGAAGAACTGCTTACAATCCTCTTGAGCAACAATCCCGAATATGCTGGTATATTTTTCGATTTTGGGATTCCCGGAAAAATAGACCTCGAGGCGTTTATGAACAGAAATTATAAATTCAATGTGAGTAATGAACGACTGGCATATTTAACTGGCCGAAGCATATCTGCTTTTAAAAGGGATTTTAAAAAGATATTTAACGATACACCAGGTCATTGGCTGATCCAGAAACGCCTGCGTGAAGCACATTTCCTGATCGAGAACAAAAAACAGAAAGCTTCAGAAATTTACCTTGATCTTGGTTTCGAAGATTTATCGCACTTTTCCTTTGCCTTTAAAAACAGATTTGGATATAATGCATCCAGTTTATCGGTTTGATAAGCCTAAACCAGTTCCTTACAAATGCTTCTGATCAGTCCCGGACCTTCATAAATAAAACCGGTATATAATTGAACCAGACAGGCACCGGCATCTAATTTTTCTTTGGCATCTTTAGCCGAGTGAATTCCACCAACACCGATAATCGGGAATGCTTTGTTCGATTTCTCTGTTAGATAACGGATCACTTCTGTAGAACGTTCTTTAACCGGTTTACCGCTCAGGCCACCAGTTTCGGCAGTCAAATCCTTCTCCGTAGTCAGATTTTCCCTACTAATGGTTGTATTGGTCGCAATGATGCCCGCAATTTTGGTTTCAGCAACAATCTCGATAATATCATCCAATTGAGCATCGGTTAAGTCAGGCGCAATTTTTAATAAAATCGGACGGGAAATATCGTTCTTACGGTTACGCTGCTGTAAAGTATTAAGGATTTTTTTTAAGGGTTCTTTTTCCTGCAGCTCACGTAAACCCGGGGTATTGGGCGAACTTACATTTACGACGAAATAATCCACCACATCAAAAAGACGGTCGAAACATTTAATGTAATCGTTCACCGCATCTTCATTTGGTGTAGCTTTATTTTTGCCAATGTTCCCACCTACCACAATATCGGGATGTTTATCTTTAAGCAAACGCAAACGTTCTGCCATTACATCTACCCCTTTATTGTTGAAACCCATCCGGTTAATCAATGCTTCATCGTTGGGCAAGCGGAACATACGTGGTTTATCGTTTCCGGGTTGTGGCATTGGTGTTACCGTACCTACTTCGATAAATCCAAAACCTAAATTACTCAGCGACTCCACGTATTCGCCATTTTTATCAAAGCCGGCAGCCAAACCGACCGGATTCCTGAATTTTATCCCAAAAACCTCGCGTTCTAAACCTTTAATATGAACATCAAAACTGCTCCGGATAATGGTTTTACCCAATGGAAATTTATCATTAAACCATTTCAACCGCTTTACTACAAAATAATGTACGTTTTCAGGGTCAAATTTGAAGAATAGTGGTTTAATTAAGCGATACATGGCACGAAGATAAGAACTTAATGCTAATTATGGAAAAAAGCTTCATTCGTTCAATGGTCATTTGTTCATTAGTCGAGATGGCTAAATCTAACCGAACGTGCTGCATAGGTCCATAGTTGATGGTCCATGGTTTTTATAGCTATGGTCGAAAGCAACTGGCCATCAACCATGAACTATTAGACTATGAACCATCAACCCTGGGCAACTACCCAATGAACCAATGACTAGTAAACCAATCCTAATATGCTGCTGTAAACTGCTCCTGGTGATGTGCCTTATTTTCCAGTTCATCAACGATAACGATCGCTAAATCTTCTACCGATAAAATTGAACGGCCTTCTTCGTTAAAAACCGGACTAGTTTTACCCAAGCGGTATTTTCCAGTGCGACCAGTAGTGATGCCCTGGTGCATTTCAATAGCCGGACTAAAAAACAACCAGTCTAATTCCTTTTCTTGTTTCAAGGTGTTGAAATAATCTCTTACTGCTGTTGCGCCTGGCTTGTATTCGGCAGGAAAATTAGGCCCATCCACGATTTGGTGACCATCAATCTGCAAGGTACCCGCTCCACCAATAAAAATGTAGCGTTTAACACCCGATGCTTTTACTGCGGCCTGTATCGCTTCAGCACCTTGTACAGTGTCGTTATATAAATTCGGGTTGGTCCATCCTGCGTTAAAGGCACTTACCACAGCATCAGCACCTTTTAAAGCTTCTGCTAATTTTTCAGTATCCAAAACATCTGCGGCTACTTTACTTACTTTAGCATCGCTATTTTCTATTTTGTCCGTATCACGCGCAATGGCGATAACTTCATTTCCACGGCTTACCAATTCATTTAAAATGGCCTTACCTACAAAGCCAGATGCTCCAATTAATGCTACTTTCATGTGATTTAATTTTTAAAATTATGATTCGATTCTTAAATTGTAATGTTTTTTATTACAGTTTTTAACAAAAAATTTTATTCAAACTTTGATGCAAAATCTGCCAGTGTCTGTTTCGACAAATTTTCTATTAATGCATTTTCAGCATCGCTGTACAACGCATCTAAATGTTGGTTGATCTGCCTGCCGACCGGACATTTTGGATTCGGTTCATTTTTACTCTGCCCCAGCACATTGCTGCCTCTTACTGATTTATATACATCGCCCAAATTAATATCCGAAGCGCTTTTAGCTAAAAATGAACCACCTCCCTTGCCCTCTTTACTACCCACAAAACCATGTTTGCGCAAATTCATAATCTCTTTACGCACTAAAACAGGGTTGATATTAATGCTTCCGGCCAGATATTCTGAAGGCACAACACCACCCTTGGCCTCATTTAATAAGGTTAGGATATGCAAGGAAATAGGAAACCGGCTGTTGCTCATTCTGTAATTATTTTTATTACAGTACAAAGATAGGATAATTTCTCTGCTTCCCTGAAACCCAACATCATTTAACTTTTTACTGACATTACTTAAGCCTTTGAGAGCAGTCCATTAAGTTGTGCATATTGCAAAAGCATAATGGTCTTTCCATCTTTAATCTCTCCGGTAACGACCATATTTAAAGCGTTGTTAAAAGGAATTTCCAGCACTTCAATATTTTCTTGCTCTTCATGATGACCGCCACCCTCGCTTATCCTCATCTCTTTTGAATATTCGGCAACAAAAAAATATACAATTTCGGTTACAGAGCCTGGCGACATATACGCTTCAAAAACCTTTTTTACATCCGTTATTTTATAACCCGTTTCTTCTTCGGTTTCGCGCTTGATTGCTGTTTCAGGGTTATCTTTGTCCAGCAGACCGGCACAGGTTTCGATGAGCATACCGTCTTCATTTCCATTTAAGTAAGTAGGCAAACGAAACTGACGGGTTAGGACAACACTTTCTGTTTCTTTATTATAAAGCAAAATAGTGGCTCCATTACCCCTATCATAAGCTTCGCGGCTTTGGGTTTCCCAGCTTCCGTCTTTTCTTTTGTAATCAAATGTTACTTTATTCAGTGTGTACCAGTTATCAGAAAGAATTTCTTTGGCGGTTATTTTTATGTTACTATTATTCATTAGGAGATCATGTTTTTTCACACAAACCTATACATTTTATTTAGCGCTACCGAACGATCACTTAAAAAGAGGAGCAGCCGACAAATCACCTCCACCCTTCAGAAATGCAATATTCTTAGCTAAAGTAAGCTGCTTTTCCGTATTTGACTTTCCATCTGAAAAAAGCCTTTAAATTTCGTACTTTTGCAGCCGAAATGATTTCAATAAACAATTTAACATTCCTGATTGGCTCAAGGGCTCTATACGACGACGCGAACTGGCACATTAAACCCGGCGATAGAGCTGGTTTAATCGGCGCCAACGGAACAGGAAAATCAACACTATTAAAAATAATTGTAGGCGAGTATGCACCGAGTTCGGGTACCGTTTCGATGTCGAAAGACTTGAAAATTGGCTACTTAAACCAGGATTTACTTTCTTACGACTCGCACCATAGCATTTTGCACGTGGCCATGGAGGCTTTTGAGCGCCAAAACCAATTGCACGATGAAATTGAAGAACTGCTTAAAAAAATAGAAACCGACTATAGTGAAGAGGTTTTATATAAATTAAGCGATAAACAGCAAGAATTTGAAGCTTTAGATGGCTACAACATCGAATATAGGGCTAACGAGATTTTAGCCGGTTTGGGTTTCAGCACTGCGGATCAGCTGCGTCCGCTAAATACCTTCTCCGGAGGTTGGCGTATGCGCGTAATGCTTGCAAAAATATTATTGCAAACACCAGATATCCTATTGCTGGATGAGCCGACCAACCACATGGATTTGCCCTCTATTAAATGGCTCGAAAATTATTTAATGGGTTTTGAAGGGGCAATCGTGATCGTATCCCACGATAGGTATTTCTTAGATAAAATTGTAAACCGTACGGTCGAATCGCGTAAAGGAAAACTAAACGTATATGCTGGTAACTACAGTTTCTACGTGGAAGAAAAAGCATTGCGCGGTGAGATCCAAAAAGGCGAGTTTAAAAACCAGCAGGCCAAAATTAAACAGGAAGAACGTTTAATTGAGCGTTTTAAAGCTAAGGCGAGTAAAGCCAAGATGGCACAATCGCGGATGAAAGCCTTGGATAAAATGGAGCGTGTGGATGATGTGGACGATGATAACCCAACGGTAAACTTTGCCTTTAAATTTTCTAAACCTTCAGGCAGGCACGTGGTTCGTATCGAGCATGCCACCAAGAGCTACCCGAACGTCCACATTTTAGATGATGCCGAAGGTGTAATCGAAAAAGGTGATAAAATTGCTTTGATCGGTGCGAATGGTAAAGGTAAATCTACCTTGTTAAGAATGATTGCTGGTGCCGAAAAATTTGATGGTTTCTGCGAAACCGGTCATAACGTAACCACTACCTTCTTTGCACAGCATCAACTGGAATCGCTGCACTTAAACAATTCCATTTTGGAAGAACTGCAGGCTTTTGCGCCAAAACATTCCGACACCGAATTGCGCAGCATTTTAGGCTGCTTCCTGTTTACCGGCGATGATGTTTTCAAAAAGATCAAAGTGCTTTCCGGTGGTGAAAAATCGCGTGTGGCCCTGGCCAAATCACTAACTACAGATTCGAACTTCCTGATCCTGGATGAGCCTACCAACCACCTGGATATCCAATCGGTTAACATCCTGATCCAGGCTTTGCAACAGTTTGAAGGTACTTTTATTGCTGTATCCCACGATAGGTATTTCTTAGATAACGTAGCCAACAAAATCTGGTTTATCGAAGGCGAAAAGATCAAACAATATCCTGGTACCTATGCCGAATATGAAGAATGGAACAGCAAAAGGGTAATTCCTGTAGCTAAACCTATTCCGGTAAAAATGCCCGAAAAACAAAAGGAAGCACCAAAACCAGTTACGCCAAACACGGCTAACCAGTTAAAAAAGCTGAACGAGGAGCTGCAAAAAACAGAAAAACTGATTGCTGATTTAGAACAAAACGTTAAAAACATCGAAACGGAACTGGCGGATGAAAATGTGTACAGTAAAGCCGATAAATTAGCCGAAGCCAACAAACGTTATTTGGCAGCCAAACAAGATTTAGACAACAGTCAAACCAGATGGGAAACCTTAGCTGCTGAAATTATGGAGCTGGAAGGTTAGTTTTAATGTGCAGTCAGTTAGTTGTTACCATCTTACTGTTAAGTAATCCTTAGAAAATCCAAAAAATAGAATTTGAATGCAAATTAAGATAAGTGTCAGATCGCAATATCTGACACCACGTAATATGGCCGTCCTGATGTAAAATCGGGACGGCTTTTTTGTGTGTTTTTTTGCCACAGTGACACGGAGAATTGTATGCCGTCAGATGTTACCATCTGACGGTTACGATTGCTATAGATCGAAGCGTTGTCAACTTTCCCGCCAAGCTGCTATCCAGGTTGACAACGCTGAACAAATCAAACCAAACCTCAAAAAACCCCGTGTCTGCCTGCCCTGCCGTTCAGGCGGGCGTGGCATCATATAAAAGAGTATTCCGTGCAATCCGCAGCAATTTCAACCATGTGTTTTGCCACTTCCCAATAAAACTTTACTTTTAACCATGCAGAAAATACTATTTCCGGTTTTATTTTTCATCTCTACATTCGCTTTTGCGCAAAACGATCAAAAGTTTACTAATGAGAATAAAATCTATCTTCCAAATATTAAAACTGTACTTTGTTACAACAGCAATAAAGAACAAAGTTTACCGGTATTGATGCTCAATTCATCAGAAACCTTATCTTTTTCTTTCGACGACCTGCTTGCCGGCACTCAAAATTATTGGTACACCATTGAACATTGCACTGCAGAATGGCAGCCTTCGCAAATTTCGAGCATTGATTATTTAGGAAGTTTTAACGACGACCGCATCATCAATTACCGCTATTCTTCTAACACCACCCGGAAATACACCCATTACGAAATCAGCTTGCCCAATTCACAGATCCAGCCAAAAATTGGCGGCAACTATGTGTTAAAGGTTTATTTAGATAATGACAAAAACAAACCTGTTATTTCGCAACGTTTTTACATCCTCGATAGTCAGGTGGCGGTAGCCGCAGAAGTAACCAACTCCCTGCAAGTAGAGAACAGAAACTATAAACAAAAGATCAATTTCACCATCAACCATGCCTTCCCTATTCCAAACCCCTATCAGGATATAAAAGCCGTGGTGATGCAAAACTTCAATGCCAATACCATCCAGGTAAATACAAAGCCGGCATTTGTAAGATCAAACCAACTGGTATACAACGACCTCAACACCAACGATTTTTGGGGCGATAACGAATTCAGAAAATTCGACACCAGAAGTTTAAGGTATAAAGCTGATAACGTTAAAGACATTTACCGTGATAAAGAATCGGTCAATGTGATGCTTTTTCAGGATGCCTCAAGAGCAGTTGGTGCATTTGCCAATCAATACGATGAAAACGGAAACTTTTTTATCCGCAATACTGATGGGCGTGATGATAAAACCGAATCGGAATATATGGGTGTTCTGTTTACGCTGAATGCACCAGCGCCCGGTGCCAATGGAGATGCCTACGTAATTGGCCGCTTTAACAATTACACCATGAGCAACGAAAACAAATTGCTTTATGATGCCAGCAGAAAGCAGTTTTATGGCAATATCATGCTTAAACAGGGGCTTTACGATTATGAGTTTGCCTGGTTTAATAAGGACACCAAAATATTGGAGAGCAGGCCTTTCGAAGGAGCATTCTTCCAGACGGAAAACAGTTACCAGATTTTTGTGTATTACCGCCGTCCGGGTGCACGTTGGGATACATTAGTGGGTTTTACCAACCTGAGCAATAAAGTTGCAGATAAAAGATAAATCAGCTTTCCAGTGGTGACCCGTCAAAGTGAAAACAAACCCTGTGAGGAATATAAGCTTAAATGAACTTATATCCCTTACACGGTAAAAAACTCTTGCCTATTATGTTCTTAAACAATTCATGATAAAAAAGATTCACCTAAAAGATATCATCTAATAGATCCTATAACAAGTTCAGGAGGACGATAACTTTAATTGTCAACTTGACTTTTAATATTGTATTCCTTACCTTTATTGTTACATTAATTTTCTTTGTTTTAAATGCGGTTATTTACTTTAGCATTTCAGTAAGCAACCAGATAAACACCTAGAAATTAGTGTTTCTAACCAAAAACTATGTTCAAAAAATTAATTGCCGTTGCATTAATCATCAATCCCTGCGTACAGATTTTTGCGCAAGGCACCAACAGTTCCTATACCCAATCCATCAACGGAACAAAACTAAAATTCGATATGCAGGCCATTCCCGCCGGAAAATTTAAAATGGGAAGTAAAACAGGAAAGGCCGACGAAAAGCCTGTTCACGAGGTTAATCTCGATGCTTTCTGGATCGGAAAACATGAAGTAACCTGGGATATTTTTGAACCTTTCCTTTACCGCGATTACGAAAAAAAAGCGAGTGAAGGCGCTATTCCTGCTGAGGTTGATGCGGTAACCAGACCAACCAAACCATATCTCGACATGACTTTTGGCATGGGCAAAGAACATCAGCCTGCTGTAGCCATGACCCAGTACAATGCCATTCAGTTTTGCAAGTGGCTGTATGTACGTACCGGTGTTTTTTACCGTTTGCCAACCGAAGCCGAATGGGAATATGCCTGTAAAGCGGGTACCGAAACCAGTTACTCTTTTGGCAACGATGCTGCTAAATTGGGCGATTATGCCTGGTTTAAAGAAAACAGCGATAACAAAACACACCAGGTGGGTTTAAAAAAACCAAATCCCTGGGGATTGTTCGATATGTACGGCAATGTGAGCGAATGGACATACGACCAATATATTGCTGATTTCTACGCTCAAAGCAAAGATAAAACAGCTGAAAACCCGGTTGCCATACCCGAAAAACTCTATCCAAATGTAGTGCGTGGCGGTTCGTATGATGAGATCGCCGGCAATTTAACCTCAACCGTTCGATTGGCTTCCGATCCATCCTGGAAACAGTTAGACCCACAGATCCCGAAAAGCAATTGGTGGTTCCCGGAAGCACCATTTGTAGGCATGCGGTTGGTACGCCCTGTAAAAACACCATCAAAAGCCGAAATAGATGCATATTACAATAAACAACCTATAAAAGACTTTTAAAAAACCTAACCACAACAAAAAACTAAACACATGAAAAAACCAATTAACCAGCAAGATCGTCGCGATTTTTTAAAGGCTACCGCCATGCTTGCAGGCGGAGCCATGTTGAGCAGCATCCCACTTACCGGAGCTTATGCTTCAGGATCAGATACGATTAAAATTGCCTTAATCGGCTGTGGCGATCGTGGTACAGGAGCGGCTTTCCAGGCCTTAAGCACCAAATTCAATATTAAACTGGTGGCTATGGCCGACGCTTTTCAGGATCGCTTAGACAGCAGTTACCAATCCCTTTTAAAATTTGGGGATAAAATCGATGTTCCGAAAGAACGCCAGTTTGTAGGTTTCGATGCTTATCTAAAAGCGATTCCTTTAGCCGATGTGGTGTTATTAACCACGCCTCCGGGTTTCCGCCCCATCCATTTTGAAGAAGCCGTTAAACAGAATAAACAGATTTTCATGGAAAAACCTGTTGCTGTTGATGCACCGGGTATCAGAAGGGTATTGGCCGCAGCTGAGGAAGCAAAAAAGAAAAAATTAAACGTTGTAGTAGGTTTACAACGCCGCTACCAAACCAACTACCGCGAAGCCATGAAACGCATTAACGATGGTGCCATTGGCGATATCATGTCGGGCCAGGTATATTGGAACAGCGGTGGCGTTTGGGTACGTCCGCGCACGCCTAACCAAACCGAAATGGAATACCAGATGAGAAACTGGTATTATTTCAACTGGTTATGTGGCGATCATATTGTTGAGCAGCACGTACACAACATTGATATTGCCAACTGGATCAAAAACGGGCACCCGGTATCGGTACAGGGAACCGGAAGTCGCGCCTGGAGAACCGGGAAAGATTATGGCGAAATTTACGATAACCACTCTATCGAATTAACTTATGCAGATGGTGCGGTAATCAATAGCCAGTGCCGTCACTTTGAAGGCATCAGCAACCGTGTGGATGAATCTTTTCAGGGTACAAAAGGTAAAATTTATCTTTCAGGAAGCAATCAGGCCATCATGAAAGATTATAAGGGCAAAGAATTGTATAACCACAATACCAAAGGAAACGCAAACCCTTACCAAACCGAACACGACGAACTTTTCGACGCCGTTTCTAAGGGTGAGTATAAATTCAGCAATGTAGATTATGCGGCTACCAGTACGTTTTCTTCCATCATTGGCCGTTATGCCACTTATTCAGGTCAAACCATTAAATGGGATGAAGCATTAGCCTCGAACATCAGTTTAATGCCCGAGCGTTTTGCATGGGATGCCAACCCGAAATTAATGCCTGATGAGAAAGGATTATACCCTATCGCCATGCCCGGACAAGCAAAGGTGATCTAAAAATACATGGATGCGTTATAGATATTTGCTTTTCCTTTTACCGCTGATTTTCGCTTTCTCCCTGAAAAAGGAATTGAGACAGTACAAAATCAGTGGTTATGCACAGGGAACCGATTATGCTATAATGTATTATGCTACTGATAGTCTGGCGACCAAACAAGGTATCGACAGTTTATTAAATGAAATTGATTTATCGATGTCGCTTTACAAAAAGGGATCATTGATAAATCAGTTTAATTCGGCAGCGAAGGAAATCAAAACCGACCATTTTATAAACGATGTACTCAAAAGGAGTTTCGAGATCAACCAGGATACCAAAGGCATTTTCGATATTACCGTAGCACCATTGGTACAGGCCTGGGGCTTTGGACCAAAGGATGCCAAATCTGAACCAGACCCTGCTACCATTAAATCCATCCTGACCTGCGTGGGCATGAAAAACCTACAACTCAAAAACGGACTGCTCACCAAATCAAAACCTTGCGTGCACATCGATTTAAACGGCATTGCACAGGGTTACAGTGTAGATTTAATTGCCGCTTACCTCGAAAATAAGGGAATTAAACAATATGTGGCCGAACTGGGCGGCGAAATCAGGATTTCAGGTCCAAAACCGAATGGCGAGGCCATGAAAATTGGTATTGAAGGTCCGGATAAAGACGGTACTCCGGTAATCAGGCATATTGCTGCCATCAATTCGGGCGCCATTACAACTTCGGGCAATTACCGGAAATTCCATCAGAGCGGTAAGAAAAAAATCTCGCACCTGATCGATCCTAAAACAGGCTATCCTTTAGATAATGAGATGATCAGCGTTACGGTTTACGCCAACGACGCCATCACCGCCGATGGTTATGATAATGCATTGATGGCCATGCACCTGGAAGATGCCATGGCATTTGTAGCAAAAAGAAAAAATCTTGATGCTTATTTTGTATACCACCAAAAAGATGGCAAGGTTGCCGACACCTTAACCACAGGATTTAAAAAATTAATCACCCACTAATACCAATCAGTTTAAAACCAAACCGATGAAAAGAAGTGAATTTATAAGAAACAGCCTGTTAACCGCTGGTGCAATTACCACAGGAGCAGGAATTACCAATACTTTTGCCGCCGAAAAACAAAACGTGACCCTAAGCGATAAAACTTTCAATCTGGATTACGCGCCCCATCAGGGCATGTTCGAAAACCATGCGGGCAAAAGTTTTTTAGATCAGATCCAGTTTATGTACGATAAGGGCTTTCGTTCTATCGAAGATAACGGCTACCTGAACCGTTCGGTTGAAGAACAGGAAAAAATCGGGAAATTACTGGCAAAACTGGGCATGCGCATGGGCGTTTTTGTTGTAGATGGTGGCGATAACTGGAAAACCTCGTTAACAACGGGTAAAAAAGAGTTTAAGGATAAGTTTGTCGAAACCTGTAAAAAATCGGTTGAAGCGGCTAAACGCTGCAATGCCAAATGGCTTACCGTTGTACCGGGTTTTTACGAACGTAACCTACCCTATGGCAACCAGTTTGCCAATGTAATCGACGCGATGCGCGCAGGAGCAGAGATTTTCGAACCCCATGGTTTGATAATGGTATTGGAAACCTTGAGCGATACACCCGAGCTTTTCCTTCAAAAAACAAACGAAACCTATGCAGTTTGTAAAGCGGTGAAAAGTCCGTCGTGCAAGATCCTTTACGACATTTACCACATGCAGCGTACAGAAGGCGATTTAATTAAAACCATCGATCGCTGTTGGGATGAAATTGCCTACATCCAGATTGGCGATAACCCGGGCAGAAAAGAACCCACAACAGGCGAAATTAATTATAAAAACCTGTTCAAACACCTGTACCAAAAAGGTTATAAGGGTGTAATGGGTATGGAACACGGCAATTCGAAAGGCGGAAAAGAAGGCGAACTGGCCGTAATTTCGGCGTATAGAGCAGAGGATAATTTTTTGTAATATCCAGTGGTTGGTACCACACCAACCACTTTATTCCATGGTCTGTGATGACACAGACCATGGCGTTTACAAATTATTAGCCCACTTTCAATACCCACACCGATACACTACCGGCATTGCAATGAAACTCAGCCCAGCCATTTTCATCAATGGTAATTTCCTGTGGTCTGTATCCCAAAGCATCAACAAAAACCTTTCCGGCGAAGTGTTTACCGATTTCCATTTTCTTAAAGCCTTCTTCACCTGTACTTAACAATACCGCAAGCCCGCTGTTTTCATGTTCCTCATCACCGGCACGGGTCCACCCTACGCAAATGCCATGATCAAAATAATCACGTTGTTCGCCGTAAGCCAGGGCAGCACGTATTTTAGTCATCGTTTCCACAGCCGGGATGGCCGCCAGTTCAATATGTACCTCATCTCCTTCTTTATCCTTATCGTCGTATATCCCGCCATAGAGATCAGGGAAAAACAAACAAGGGATTCCCTGCACACGCAACAGGATCATGGCATAAGCCAAAGGCCTGAACCAAAAATCGACATAAGACTCCAATGCCTGTAAAGGCTGCGAATCATGATTATCCACAAACGTCACCGCAAGATCGGGTTTTACCTGAACCAGGGTACCATCAAAAATGGTCCGCATGTCAAATTCCTCATCCTTACTGGCCAGGAAAAAATTATGGTGTAAGAGCGAATCAAATATCTGGGTACGCCCCCCAGTAGTTTCAATATATTGCAATTGCCCCTGTATATCGATTACATTCCAATCTTCGGCAACAATAAAAAATTCACGGTTAAACTTCTGGTTCAAATGATCGATCCATTCTACAATAAAGTCGGGGTTGATGTGTTTCACAGCATCCAACCTGAAACCATCCACCCTGGTGGTTTCTATGATCCATTCGCCCCAATATTTTAACTCCTCAATTACAGCCCGGTTGCGGTAATCGATATCATTAAACATCAGGTAATCGTAGTTACCGAATTCTGTAGATGGAACGTTCTCAAAACCTTCACCTAAATAATTCTGAATGGAATAAATAGCGGTTTCCTGTTTGTCTTCGGCCCAATCTACCCCGCTAAAACATTCATGGTCCCATATAAATTCCGAATATTTTCCTTGCCGGCCTGGAAAAGTAAATTTCGTCCATGCTTCTATTTCGAAAACATCACTGGTAAATTCATTCCGATCATCCGGATTTACCGTCCTCACTTTAATCTTTTCCAGTTCATCGCCGCCAGCTTTATGGTTAAAAACGGCATCTGCTAAAACGCCAATTCCGTTATCATGCAGGGCATCTATGGCTTTGATGTATTCGTCTTTCGAACCATGTTTGGTTACTACACTTCCTTTCTGGTCGAACTCGCCTAAATCGAACAGATCATACACCGCATAACCCACATCATAGGCTGCATTGTTCGATTTATAAGCAGGTGGCAGCCAAACAGAAGTTACACCGATTTCTTTTAAATGACCCGCTTCGGCAGCTACTTTGGTCCATAAATTTTGTTCTTCGTTATAATACCAATGGAAAAATTGGATCAGGGTCTGATTTTGCATTAATTCGATTTTTGTAAGGATAACATGATTATTCTTGAATTGTTTTCGGCTGACTTGGAACAATCCTGTTTTTCTTTTTTTCTGAGATTTGGATGATTATTTCAGAAAAAACCCGTTTAATTCATCAGAATCTACTTGCAATGCAACATTAACACACAATTTACTTACTTTTGCGGGTAAATGAGCCTTAAAAAGAAATTCGCTAAAGAAAGTTTTACCATCATGAACGAGTTGGTATTGCCAAATGATACCAATACCTTAAATAACCTAATGGGTGGCCGTTTGCTCCACTGGATGGATATTGCCGCAGCAATTTCAGCTCAAAAACATTGTAACCGCATTGTGGTAACGGCTTCAGTTGACAATGTTTCTTTTAAACAACCGATAAAACTGGGTGATGTAATTACCATCGAAGCCAAAGTTACCCGGGCGTTTAATACCTCTGTAGAAGTGCGTTTGGATGTTTGGTCGGAGAATATCCCAAGTGGTGCACGCCAAAAAAGCAACGAGGCGTATTATACTTTTGTGGCGGTTGACCAGAGTGCGCGGACCATTCCGGTTCCCGAGCTTATTCCGGAAACACCAGAAGAAGTGGATCTGTTTGATGGGGCCTTACGCCGCAGGCAATTGCGCCTGGTTTTGGGTGGAAAAATGCACCCTGACGATGCCAGCGAACTCAAGGCACTTTTCTTTAAAGCATAATTTTTACATTAAATTTCTTTTTGCTTAGCCTGATTGTTTTATTTTAGCGGCTTACCCTACGCTGAAAAATATGACAACCTACACCATTCTTATTATTTTAAGCGGATTAGTTATTTTCTCTTATCTGTTTGATTTAGTGGCGAGTAAAACCAAAATACCATCGGTTTTACTGTTGCTCTTATTGGGTATTGGGTTACGTTTTCTGGTCGACTACCTGAAGATACAGACCTTCAATTTCCTCTCCATCTTACCCACATTGGGTACCGTAGGCTTAATTTTGATTGTTTTTGAAGGCTCGCTCGAACTTAAATATGACCAGCATAAAAACAAGATCATCCGCAGTGCATTTTTATCTGCCCTAACCATATTATTGGGTACCATCACGGTCATTACCACCATTATTTATCAGATTACCCATCACGATCTGTATACCTGTATTGCCAACGCCATCCCCTTTAGTGTAATCAGTTCGGCCATTGCTATCCCTTCGGCGGCAGCGTTAAACAATACCAACAAAGAATTTGTGATTTATGAATCTTCTTTTTCTGATATTTTAGGAATCATCATCTTCAACTTCGCCATTACCAACCATTCCATCACCACCTCGGCATTTATCGGTTTAGGGCTCAGTACATTTCTAATTGTGCTGTTATCGGCCATTGCCTGCGTGGTGCTGTTGTATATTATGGGCAGATTGGTGCACCACATCAAATTCTTCCTCATCATCGCCATTCTGATACTGGTTTATGCCATCGGCCAATCTTATCACCTGTCTTCCTTGGTGCTGATTTTAAGTACAGGTTTATTTTTGAACAATGCCGATACCATACAGAACGTTTGGTTCAGGAGCATCTTTTTATACAAGAATTTAAGTGCCGATCTGTCGCAGCTTTACCAGTTATCGGCCGAAAGTGCCTTTATTTTGCGTACCTTTTTCTTTGTAATATTCGGTTTCACCATGAATATCGGCGAGCTGAACAACAAGATCGTCCTGGCCAATGGCTTTTTCATATTGATCTCGATATACATCATCAGGTTCATCTTCCTTAAAATATTCAAAAAGGAAAATTTAAACCCGATTTTATACATTGCACCACGCGGTCTGATCAGTATCTTGCTTTACTTTAACCTGCCCGAGAGCCTAAAAATACCCGAAGTGGGCACGCCATTTTTGTTCCTGGTGGTATTGGGTTCGAGCATTATAATGACGCTGGGGATTACCCTGAGTACAAAAAAGGTTGATTAGTTTATTGGTCATTGGTCTGGCCGCTTAACCCATTCCAGGCGCCCTGCGCTAAGCTCAACAGGTTAATTGTTTAAAAAACGCCAAACGCATGGCGCTTACCCCACTCCAAACCCCCAAATAAAAATCGACTGCAGACTAAGGACTTAAAACTAACTTCCCATTTCCAAAATCTTATCAAATTCTTCTGCCTTTAACGGCATTACCGATAAGCGGCCCTGGCGGACCAAAGAAATATCTGTTAAACTTGGTTCAGCTTTGATCTGCTCCAATGATACCGGATTTTTCAAACTTTCTACAGGAGATAAATCAACCACTACCCAGTTGGCATCGTCGGTAGTCGGGTCCTGGTAAAATTCTCTTACCACCTTTGCAATACCCACTACGTTTTTACCTTCGTTGCTGTGGTAAAACAATACCAAATCACCTTCCTGCATGGCTTTCAGGTTATTCCTCGCCTGATAATTGCGCACACCATCCCAGAAGGTACGGCCATCCTGATTAAATTTTTCCCAACTGTATTTAAAAGGCTCTGATTTGACTAACCAATGGTTCATTTTATTTCTTTGTTTAAAGCTCAAAACTAATAAAACAGAACGGATTAGGAAATAGGTTGGAAAGAATAGGGCAATATAAGGAGATTAGGTGCTTTGCTTCATCCTGGATAAATCTAATCGAATTCCTCTTTTCAGCTCACCTGCCTAATCGAAAATGTTGCGCTGCGCTTGTGTTAAAACATAGATTGAATCCCGTTGCCTTGCAACTACTGATTCTCAGACATTTTCTCAGTTCGCTGGCGGTGAATGTAATATATAGCACATAAATCAAATCTAAAGTCAAATGTCATGAGAAACAACCATCAGTTTGATGATTTATAGAATTTTACATACTTTTAATCCTAATAAATAAATACGCTACTCTCAATGGATAATCTACCCAGTTCTGGGCTAATGTGCGTTACAGCTAGCGTTTAAATTTTAATTATCAAAAATAAACGAACCAATTCTATTAAATAACGATTATGAAAAAAACAATTACGCTCTTTATTATTCTTTTGTCTGGCATCAATATTTATGCCCAAGAAAATATAGATTTATTGACATACGAAAACACCCAAGATATTAAGTTTTTTAGCTCAATTAAAAATGGTGTTCAAATAAAGGAGTATGTAACTGTTAGTAAGAATAGTGTAAAGTTAGGTGATACTTTAACATTAGGAACACCTACTTCTGAAGAAATGAGCACAAGGACTTACTCGGGCAGTTATGGTACTAGGGCAAGAGGAGGTGTGGCACAATCAAGAAGTACTTCTAAAAAAACTTACGAATTCATACAAATGGGTAGACCTGCTGGGTTTGGAAGTATAATGTCTGCTATGAACGGAGATGCACAGAGTATGGCAGATAATAGTTTAAAAAATACTACTGTTATTGTCAATGAAATAAAAACATATCATAGAGGTAGTAAAAATAAACCTTTATACGTAGTTATGGTGTTAGGTGAAATAAATGGTAGAGCTTTTGGTATAAATAAATATTTAAGTGTAATGGATACAGAATTAGCTATTGAGTCTGGAGAAGTTTTATTGAAAAATAGAAAAATGACTAGAGATGAAGCTATTGCTAAATTAAAAGAAGCCAAAGAATTAACTGAAATTGATATGATGAGTAAAGAAGATTTTGAAAAATTAAAAAAAGAACTTGCTCCAATTATTACTCCTAAAACTAAAGAATAACACTTCTCCGAATGAGATTTGGTAAAGCTATGAGGATTTTGGTTTCGGATCAATTTTCAGTTCTAGAACCTATGCTCAAAGCTAAAATATTAAGAAGTTGCCCCTCCTAAATATGTAGTGATAGTGCTTTTTATCATTATGAGGGCAAACTTTTCAAATATCCAAAATTAGAACTCTACCCCTAAATAAAGAAAATGATTAAGTTTTTGGAGGTGAAATAATGCATTCTCAGTCTCAAATTCTAACTTATTAAATCTCACATGTTGTCTCAGTTTGAAACATGAATTTACTAAATGTCTTGCTTTTAATTTTTAAATCTTATATTGGCTATCTAAATTAATAGCTTGACACACTCTAAGATTTTGCTGATGATCGATGATCAATATTCGCTCAAAAGCTACATCCTTACTGATTAGATAAAGAACATTCAAACTTTATTCGCACTGCTTCATCTGAAGGTCTATGAGAATAAATATCAAATTCTAAAGAGTCTTAATTTAGTTTTTTTCTCCTAAAAATACCTGTTTAAACAAAAACGAATCTATCAAAATTAACAAACGAGATAAAATTATAATGGAAGATAATGACATACTTAAAAAAATAGAAAATAAGCTTGGGATCACCTTTGGAAACTTCGATGATTGGAAATCCAAAAATAGTAAAACTGTTGGAGGAACAAATTCCTTAAATAATAAGGGAAAGATTGGAGATCATCGTCGAATTATAAGGGATAATGGCTTAGAGTCGCAACAACTAATTAGAATGAATGGCCAAGGCCAGGTAATTGAGATATATCTGAATGGCCTAAACTTAAAAGAGATTCCTGAAGAAGTTTTTGAATTGAAGCACTTAAAACGCTTCGATAGCGTATACAATGATTTGACTTCAATACCAGTAAGATTTAATGAATTGCCTAGTTTAGAAAAAATCATTCTATTTTCTAATCAGATAACAGATATTCCAAAAGAGGTAGTTTTTCATAAACCATTGAAAGCTCTTGAAATTCATAGCAATCCTATTCAAACAATACCAGCAGAATTGTTTGAACCTATAAAACGAAGAAGTAATTTAAATGCAATTCGTAATTATCTATCTTCTTTGCAAGCTGGAACAAAAAGTCTTAACGAGATTAAAGTGATTATTGTCGGTGATGGTGGTTCTGGCAAAACTTCTTTACAAAAACTATTAACAAACGAAAAATTTGATCCTCAAGAATGTCAAACACATGGCATAAATATTCGGCATCTGACATTGAGACCAAATAGTAAGAATGTTAAATATCGTTTGTGGGATTTTGGCGGGCAGGAAATCATGCATGCGACACACCAGTTTTTCCTTTCTAGACGCAGTATTTATATTATTTTACTAAATGCTAGGGAAGAACCAAATCCAGAATACTGGTTGAATCATATAAAGAGTTTTGGAGCAAATTCTCCAGTTTTAATTGTCATAAATAAAACTGATGAAAATCCGTCTTTTGATGTTAACAGATTATTTTTAAAAGACAAATACCCAAATATTATAGAATTCATTAAAATATCTTGCTCGCATAATTCGGGAGTAGATAGTGTTAAGTCAGCCTTAAAAAGGGCTGTTTTAGATATTCAAGATTTAAATAGTCAATGGGCTTTATCATGGTTTAACGTAAAAACCCGTTTAGAAAATATGACATCTAGCTTCATAAGTTTTGATGAATTCTCAGAATTATGCAATGTAAATGGGGTTTATGATATTTCAAGTCAGACAACTTTGGTTGAATATTTAAACGACTTAGGAATTATATTGCATTTTAAAGACTTTGCATTGAATGACACACATGTTTTAGATCCAGAATGGGTAACACACGCTGTTTATAAAATAATAAATTCCAAAAAATTAACTGAGAACAAAGGCTTATTAAAATTATCTGAGATTAGAACGATATTAAAGACTAGAGAGGGTGAGGAAAGGTTCAAATATCCAAGTTCTTCCTTGAATTACATAATCGAATTAATGATGAAGTTTGAACTTTGCTATAAAGTTTCAGATACTGAAATCTTGGTTCCAGATCTTTTGGAAGTTCAAGAGCCAGTATTTGAAATTAAAGATCAAAGCCCCTTAAAAGTAATTATTTCATATGGATTTCTTCCTAAATCAATTATGCCGAGGTTAATTGTGAATTTACATAATGACATTCTTGCAGAATATAGATGGCGCACTGGCTTAATAATTACTGATAAAGGCTTTCAAAGCACAGCAAAAATATCTGCAGACTATGAATCAAAAGAAATAAATATAGAGGTGTTTGGCGATAATAAAAGAGATTATTTATCTGTGATTCTTTTCATAATTCGGAAAATCAACAAAAGCTTCAAGGGTCTTGAGCAAAAGATTAACATTCCTGTAAAAGGAGCTCCCCACATTAAAATCTCCCACTCCCACCTATTAACTCTAGAATCGAAAGGAATTACAAGATATATTCCAGATGGATTAGATTACGAAGTAAACGTAAAAGACATGCTTGGCTCAATACAGAGCAATAAGAACTTAGAAGAAGAGATTTTTATATTGTTAGATAAGCTTGTTGCAAAATCCGATGATGCTCAAAGTATCGCCGAAAAAGCAAATGAGATTATCCAATTACAACCTAATTTTTTTGGACTTGGCATAAACATAAATGCTTTAGTAAAAAAATATCTAAAGAAAAAATAATAAGACCTGTGTGCAAACCTGATTTTAAGGGTCGGTTTGTTAAATGAAATAAAATATTCTTCAAATTTAACCCTTCCCCTCAACACATTTCAAGAAATTCCGGCATAAACACTCACGTAGTCACCGCGCAATCAATTTATTCCGTTGCTTCTTGATCTAGTTGAGCTGAAAGTTTGATCATTCTATTTACCATATAAGAAATATAAGGTCATTTAAGCTGGTATACACTAATATATCTTATATGGTTAGCTTCAATTTTTCCCGCGGTAAAGTCTGGGAAACAACCGTAACATTAAACGTATCCTTTTTAACCTGCGTTCTCTTTTTTCTCGCTGTAGCCCAAGGCGATCGCCGGGTTGCAAATCTCTTTACCATTTAAGAAATATAAGATCATTTAAGCTGGTATGCACTCATACGTTTTATATGGTTAAGCTCCCATGGCGCTTAGATAATAAAGCATCTGCCTTAAACCTAAAAGCTCCGGTGCACCACCTAAAAGCTCCAACGCCGAACCTAAAAGCATCGACTCACCACTCAAAAGCATCGATTCACCACCCAAAAGCTCCGATGCACCACCTAAAAGCTCCGATGTACCACCTAAAAGCATCGACTCGCCACTCAAAAGCTCCGATGCGCCACCTAAAAGCTCCGATGCACCACCTAAAAGCATCGATTCACCACTCAAAAGCACCGACTCGCCACCTAAAAGCATCGACTCACCACTCAAAAGCATCGACTCACCACTCAAAAGCATCGATTCACCACCTAAAAGCATCGATTCGCCACTCAAAAGCATCGACTCACCACTCAAAAGCATCGATGCACCACTCAAAAGCATCGATTCACCACTCAAAAGCTCAGGTGTACCACCTAAAAGCATCGACTCGCCACTCAAAAGCATCGACTCACCACTCAAAAGCATCGACTCGGCACCCAAAAGCATCGACTCGGCACTTCAATTGTCCCTTT